>DDYO01000075.1 GCA_002348045.1 Anaerolineales bacterium UBA2232 | reverse complement strand
CCATGGTCAGCTCAGTCGTTTGTCTGCCACAGTACTGACAGGTGTAGTTGTCGCGGCGAAAGACCTCCCGGCGACAGAGCCGAACGCGGGGAACTGGCCGCCTCACCACATAGCCTAATCTGATTACCGATGGGATCACCCAGGCGCGCCGTTCCGAGTGAATGTAACCGCGCCCGTCCGCCAGGATCTCCGCTTTGCCCGTGAGGATCATCCCCATGGCCCGGCGAAGGTTGCACACGTTCAGGGGCTCATAGTTCTGTCCGAGGACCAGCACCGCATGATTCTTCATGATAAAGCCGATTTCACCTGTCGTCTCTTGGAGCCAGTATAGCCGAGACGCNNCCAGCCGAATCTACCGACTGGCTCGGCCGGTTCATCGCTCGCCAGTGCGCTACACCGACAAAGTAACCCATGAGCGCGCTCAGCACCAAGCCGTCCAAACCATCGCGATAGCCTTGCAGAGTCACGTAACGCCGCCAAAACTCCCTGATGGGGCCGGCGACAAGCCTTCGCGGCCGCAGGTTGGCTGGCTCTTGAGCCAGAATCGCGGCCTCATAGTGAGCATAGTAGTCCTGTTTTGCCACGAACTGCGTCAGCGACGAATAGTTGTAATGAACAAGCGGTGTACTCAGCCAGCCCTGAGAACCATCCAGAACAACGACCTCGTGAACCTCTCGGCTTGGATCATAGTGTGCCCGACCCCTTCGCAGCAGTCGAAGCTGGTGATCAGGATACCATCCCGCATGCCGGATCCAGTGGCCCCACATATAGTTGCGCCTGGGTACCCACCAGCCGACCACATCCGGGTCCTGAATCGCTCCCCGGCATTCCGTGCCCAGCTCCGGGCCTGCACGCTCATCGGCGTCCACAAAGAACACCCAGTCCGAGTCCACGGCCTCAAGCGCTGCCTCTCGCTGCGCCGCGAAATTCACAAATGGCTGTGGGATGACCTCTGCCCCAGCCCGTTCGGCCAGCGCCGCTGTGCCATCGGTGGAACGCGGATCCAGAATCACGTGCAGGCTGTCAGCCCACGAAGCTGACTGCAGGCATTCCTTGATATTCGCCTCTTCATCACGCGCCAGCACCACAACTGCTAGCTTGAGCGGCACGGTCGGGGAGACGGTCACACCGCGCTCCAATCCCTAGTTCGGCAAAGGGCGGCCACCTTGTCATAGGCTCTCAGCCGCGAGGAGAGCTCATCCTGTGTGTAGTGTCGAGCAGCAAAGTGCCGTTTCGCCTCGCTGCGCAGGCGCCGCAGTCCCAGCGCGACGACAAATCGAACGCACCTCCGAAAGCCAGCTCCGTAGTGTTTGTGGAACAGTCTGAAGCGACTACGCCACAATGCCACGAACATGTCATCGCGAAACTGGCCGGTACTCTGCCCTCCATAATGTACCACCACGGCGCCAGGGACGCAGAAAACGCCCCATCCACCCCGGTGAAAGCGCATGGCCCAGTCCACTTCCTCACAGTACATGAAGAATCCCTCGTCCATCGGGCCAACCGCGGCAACCGCCCTGGAGTTCACAACCATGCATGCACCCAAAGGGTGTCCAATCTCGAATGGCTCAAGGGCGCGNNGGGAAACAAGTCCAGCACTACCTGTGCCAGTGTAGGAAAGGCAAAACCGGAATGCTGAAAGCTGCCATCGCCGTAGATCAGTTGAGGACCAACCATTCCTGCCATAGGGTGCGTTTCCAGGAACGTGACCAGGGTGGCCAGGGATCCCTCCTTCAGGAGGGTATCCGGATTGAGCAGCACAACGTACTCGCCACGGCAGCGCAGGAGCGCCTGGTTATTTGCCGCCGCAAAACCAAGGTTTCCGCTGTTCTGCACAAGCAGCGCCTCTGGAAACAGGCTCCTCACCATGTCAGAGCTGCCGTCGCCAGAGGCGTTGTCAACCACAAACACCTGGTGCTGCCCAGTCACCCGCGGCAGTTCCGCATACACCGAGTCCAAACAGCCCCTGAGCAGCTCCCGGACGTTGTAACTGACGATGATCACCGACAGGGCGGGCATATCAGAACCCGACGCTAATTGGTGACGCTTCCACCCTGTCCATGACGATCTGAACCTGCTCGTGGATCAGGCCGATCCAATGGTAAGGCGCGATAGTCACAGGCACATCGACAATGCGCAGGTGGCCTACCACCTCCACTGCCTGACCAGGCATCAGGTACAGGTACCCATCGATATCCGTCAGCTCGTCATCGCGACCCAGTTGCCAGCGAAATGGATACTGACGACCCGAGCTGTTCCCATCATAATCCAACCCGACCCGGAACACGCCGGGTTCCTCATACATCTCTTTGGAGTTAAAGTTCTCGCTCGTGTTGTACAGTGTCCCTGGCGGCGGGCCTTTGGTTCGCACTCCGACATTGCCAATGTTCCTCACAGTGCAGGTGAAAGACAGGACCTCTCCCAAAGGGACCACGCCGGAGGACCATGTCGCCGCCCGATTGACGATTTCCACCTGGGGCACGCCACCATTCTTGATGGTAAGGGTGCCCCTGACCACTTGACGATTGCCCACGGCATCCTCCGCCTCCACCCCAACCTCATAGTCAAC
>DDYO01000247.1 GCA_002348045.1 Anaerolineales bacterium UBA2232 | reverse complement strand
CTACAGCTGTGCAAACAGATCGAGGAAGAGCTGATCAAGCTGTGGAGACTGGAGGCCATCGATCCCAAGTCTAAGCTTGCTCAGCGCCTCACTCAGTCTCCAACATAGAACACACCCATGTCCCAGTCGGTAACACTTCATTCTGAGGCAACCATACTCCTATGGTAACACTTGATTATGAGTCAGCGCGGGAAGCGCACAGCAGAGCGCCCGTTCTTTCGCCAACATCGTGCCACTATTCCTGGTTGGGTCCGTTCGCTCTCGATGGTACCAAATCTCCACCGTACACGAAATACAGCCGCCCGATCCGCTTCGACGGCAGCGTGCCGTCCCTCACCCATCGCCTGACCGTCATGACATGCACTCCGAGGATCGCAGCAACCTCCTCCAGCTTGTACATGCGGCCCCTTTCCAGCACCGGCCTGTCGTCCACAGCTTGACCACCTCCCGCCTCATCTTCGCACTATAGACATTATGCTTACTAATACATCCCTGTGTATTCTAGTAATATCTACAGTTTAGTCAGAGGTTGCGTATTGTCAAACTCGTAGATAGGTTCCAGCCGCAGAGCCATTGCCCTTCGAGGAGTGCGTGCAGCAGGAAGGCCGATGGACCCCCGGAACGCTGTCCAGACGGACCGCAAGTATCCCTACGGGTGCCGGATTTCCATTCCTGTTGTGGATGACCTGCCGAGGTCCACGCTTATTTCTCCTATTGCTTTCCTAGTGCGGGCAGTAGAAACACGCACAGTGACATTATCATCTCACGCCAGCTTTCTGCCGCTGGAGACCGAGCGGCCAATCCTGCAATGTCTGCAGGGTGGGCCCGTTCGATCGTGACCTGTCGTGACGACGCACGGTAGGATTGCAGCGAGCCGATCCCTACCTTATCACCCACGTCTGATCTATGGCCGGATCATCAGCAAGCACTGCCAGCTCCATAATGTAGTGGTCCAGGCTCAACGATCGGTCGCTATGACATTCCGCAAGTTGCCCCGAGCACCTCCGTTCTGCTATGCCTATCCTTGCGTCCTAGTTAGTAGAGTTGACACGGCACAGGGCCGAGGCCAGTCTGCCAGGCGCTCTGTTGGGTCGCGAGATCGGTATCCCGCTCTGTCGTCGCACAGCAGAGCCCTCGGTCACAACATGCAAGAACCCATTCGCTTAGCCACGTACGCAGAGCTGCGCGGGACACCCCCTGCCTTTCAGCGGGGCGTGGAACCTGTTTGCACAGTTTTTCTTGTTGTGATATACTATCCATGTACCATATCTTTACCGGGGATGGCAGTTGCAGATATGTGTAGTGTCTTGGGCAAGGGTGGGAGGTTCGCAGCGAGCAAGTGGGGTACCAGCGCATGTGCCACATCGAGGCAGGCTATCGCCAGTCTATCATCAGCTTTGTGTGCCCGCGATTTGGATTCCCCTCTACTGCAGGCAGTAGCTTTGCCTTGCGCTCCTACCAGCGCATGCGCGGTCGGCAAGAATGAGATGTTGTTGAAGCAGCAGTATCGGATACCTCGATCGCCTTAGGAGGCCCCCATGCCAGATACGCAGGAGTACAAGGTGAGAAAAGCTCTCCAGTTTGAGTTGAGCACTATACCCGATGAGGACATCTGGCAGGGTCTCGTGATGGATGGCTTCGTGGACCAAGTTGAGGAATTCGGTCAGCGCGGATTCTCTCTCCTCGTTAAGGAGTGCCGCCGCCGCAGAGAGTGGCTGCGCGTTGCGGGAGACAAGGCTGACAATCAGGTCCGCCGGCATCCGATTGTTGACTCCAGGGCCCAGGTCGTTTCCTGGCTTCTGGCCAGGCAGGCACAACAACTGCCAAGGTTACGCCGCTTCAGGCTAGACTTCCTGGGTAGACGATTGCTCACCGGACCCGAGATTGGGCCTTGGATAGCAGCGCGAGCTCGGGCCGACGGTGAGCCCACACAATGGCTCACGATCCCGTTGCCGTCGGGACATGACGTGAGGCAGACAAACCCTGTCAGTGCTGATGGTGAAAACCGAAATCATGTCGTCCCGCCCCTAACCGCCGATAGCCTTGGCCATGCGGGGAAGCGCTTCCAAGAGATGCTCTACTGGGTCAACGTCGACAACCGGCACGAGACAATTGCCGTGACCTTTGGAGGCGTTCTCGACACCCTCCGCATGCTGGGAAGCGATCTCGCGCCACGCTATCACTGGTCACCAGCGCAGGCGACCAATTTCATCCTCGCAGGACAGGTGCCATACGTACCACCTGTGATCGCGCAGCTCAGCGGTCCCCGCCAGGGCGAGCCGGTAACCTACCAAAGGAGTCGCATCGTACTGCACGTGGACCCTGAATGTCCGCCCGCCGAACTCGTAGCAGCGTACCAGACGGCCCGCAGGAAAGTGCAGAGGGGTCGCCGAAACAGACCCCTTACCGCGAAGACCTTGAGCCTTCTGGAGTTTGTCTTTGAGAACGAGAACCACACCTGGCAAGAACGCATGGAGGCATGGAACCAAAGGCAGGGCGAACTTGCGCAGCATCGTTACACGCAGGTCCGGAACTTTGCCAAGGACTACCACCGGGCCATGGCGAAGCTGGCAAGGCCGGCAGCCTGTAGCCCATTAGCCCCGAGCGACGTGCCAGGCGATGTGCCCCTCTTCCTGCCAAGACGACTAAATCAGGGTGTTACATGAGCTGTCTGAACCGAGAGCAAATGCTTGAGAGGACTTGGCAGGACGGGAGCCAGAGCCGCATTCACGGAAAACCGAAACGGTACCTGTCGTCAAATAGGCCTGTTCGGAGTGCTCACCGAGCACCGGGATCTGTTACGATCTCTGTCAACACAGGCTTGTTTTCGGTCAATGCTTGGCATCTGAATGGCCGAGCGATAGGCGAGTCAACCCGGTGCTGCCCATGAATGAGAGAATACTTGGGATGTGAAAGCAATGAGAAAGAAGCGTGACCTATCACCAGAGGTGATCACCCTCCTGATGATCGTGGCCCAGATCATTATCCGAATCACTTCTACGGGGAAAGCATGAAAAGAGCAGCAATCTACACAAGAGTCTCGAGCGAGATGCAGACCGAGGGCTTCAGCCTGGAAGGGCAGCTGGAAGCTTGTCGCTACCGTGCCCAGCAGAGCGGATGGCAGGTCGTGGAACACTACAGCGATGTCGAGAGCGCGCGAACTGCTGAACGACCGCATTTCCAGCGTATGCTAGCTGATGCCGAGATCGGCGCCTTTGACATCATAATCGTCCACAAGCTGGATCGTTTCTCCCGATCGGTGACCGATATGCTTCTCCTCCTGAGGCGTCTTCAGGATCTCACCGTCGAGCTCTTCTCAGTTTCCGAGCAGTTTGAGTTTGGCACAGCAATGGGCCAGATGATGTTGACCATGTTGTCAGCATTTGCGCAGTGGTATCTGGACAACCTGAGCCAGGAAACAGCGAAAGGCAAACGTGCCCGAGCCAGCAGGGGCCTGTGGAACAGCTGCCTCCCCTTTGGTTACTCTGCTGTCTACAAGAAGGATCAAGGAGATGGTCTGCCACAGCCGGATCAAGTGGAGGCGGCGGGTGTGCGTCTGGCCTTTGAGAGGTATGCCACAGGGAAGTACTCCGATTCTGATATCGCGCGAACGCTCAATGAGGCTGGATTTCGACCTCGGGGACGCGGCTCCAGAGCACTCCAGCTCTGGTCCAAGGACACCATTCGTGATCTTCTGCGCAATCCATTCTACGTTGGTGAGGTAACGTACAGGGGAAAGCGATTTGATGGTCAACACGAACCCATCATCAAGCCGGAGCTCTTTGAACTCTGCCAGCAGGTTAGGAGTCGAAGGCGTCCCAAATACGGGATCTGTGCGCCCAAAGCAAGCAGCATCTATCCTCTCTCGGGCATTGCCAGATGTGCGCGATGTCACAGCCGTATGCGCGGCTCGACTTCGTGGCTGCGAGGCGCACGACGCCGTCTGTACCGCGATCCAGCCAAAGACCATTGCCTGGCGTGCGATCAGGGTTACGTTCCCGCCCAGGACGCGGAAGACGCCCTGGGAAGGTTCCTTTCTGAACTGAGCCTACCCGAGGATTGGAAAGCACAGGTCCTCGACATGGTGGTTGAGAAGGCCGGTGGTCACCGCGGCTATGAGCGTGACAGCATCCGAATCAAGGGACAGCTGGCGCGGCTGAAGGACCTCTACCAGATGGGAGACACGACCAAGGAGCAGTATGTTCTCGAGCGCGACAGGCTCAGCGCTGAACTTGCTTCGCTGAGCCCTCCTCAGCTTCCAGACCTGGAGCGCGTAGCGGCGCTGTTGGAGGACTTTGGAGCGATATGGGCTGCGGCAACTGACGGCGAGCGCAAGCAGATTGTTCACACCCTTCTGCAGACCGTGTACTTGGACAAAGCAAGCGGCCCTGTGGTTGCCATTGAACCAAGGGCCGCTTACGCCTCACCTTTCCTTCTTGCGCAACGTACGGGAGCGACGGGATTCGAACCC
>DDYO01000061.1 GCA_002348045.1 Anaerolineales bacterium UBA2232 | reverse complement strand
ACGCTGGATGCGACCGGCAACGGCTTCGTGTATCTCAACGGCCACTGCCTTGGGCGATATTGGCAGGCAGGGCCTCAGCGAGAGTTCTTTCTGCCCGAGTGCTGGCTCAACTTTGGACCCGAGAGCAGCAACCTGCTGACCCTGGCTCTGCGCCCAACAGAACAGGGCAACGCGCTGGCGAGCGTAGAGATCGCCCCCTATAGCGAGTTCGCTGAATATCGGTAGGCTGAAGCTTCAGAACTCGACGACGGAGGGTTTCTCGCCCGTCTCGCGCGGTTTTATCACTTCGAGTCGCCTGGTGGTGAAACGCAGCACGGCCAGGCTCGGGTCGTCAGGGCCCGAGACGAATTGCCCAAGCGCTGGGCTAGCTTGCGCGCTCCCTCGGCGCCCACTGCCCGCTGGAGGAAGTCCACTCCGCGTTGCTCTCTGAAGCCATCGGATCAGGCCTTGCCGACCTCGACAACGCCGCGCTGATCAGGGTGTTCCGGAAGGAATAAGGCGGTTAGCCGTCCAATGCACGAACGCGCTAAGGTTCGCAGTTATTGCCTTCCGACTCCCTTAGATGCTGCAAAGCGTTATCTGGGCGCGGCATTATTTAACAAAGAACCGCCTTGCATTTTGGGAGACTAGAGGTATACTGAACACTAAGAGGCCCAGCTGACTCGCAGTCACACCCACCCGCAGTCATTTAGACTAGTGGAGGTGGACAAGGCAAGCAGGTATCTCGAAAGCAGGCTCTATCAGACCTGGCGCTGTGATGGCGCTGCCACTCTCGCTGGCCGTCCTGGGAGTGTTACTGGCCTCGGCCTAGACGCCCCCAGCGCCGCCCGCACCGGTCGTTGAGGTGGTCTTCGAGAATATGGCCGTGCTGTCCGCTGCGGTCGCCAAGTCCACGCTTCGACTCCGTTTCAGGGAAACTACCAACGATCAACAAGTCCACTATACATACCGGTTGACTCAGGCCACAGCCAAGGAGACAGCCGGCCACGCAGGCCAGCAGGTAGAATGGCCCGGTTGCTTGACAATGCAGGGCTCACCGGTTGTGCTTGATGGGGTGTCCTGGAGAGAGTTCGGACTCGTCTTCGACTCAAGCGCCTACCACAACGGCGATTGGAGCTTGACCGTTCACTATCACTGGGAGGCCTATACAAGCGAGGCAATACCGCAGACCGCCGAAGGCGATGACAGTATTGTGTTCGGCTTTCAGGTCAAGAATATGTGGCTTGTTACGGCCTTCAGCTTTTTGCCGGATGAGAGCGGGGGAGTCGTAGAGTCGCCCAGCTTCCTCGTATCACAGGGGCCTGATGACACCCCTTCGGTTGTTGTGCAGCCGACGGCTGAGTTGCTTCTTGGGGATCCATACGACAGAGTGACGTATGTTGTGAAGTTGTACGACATCGCGAGGAAGAACGACGCGCCTCCGTGCTTGGTGTCCGCGGAGTCCACAGAGTACAGCCTGGCCGCCTCGGACCCGGTAGTGTTGACGCTCGACAAGGTCCCCCGGGGCGCGTACGCCTTCGATGTCGAGGCGAACAGGAAGTACGCGCACGATAGCACCCACTGGTGCGAGGGGCTGCCGACCCTCACGCCGAAAGACACTACGGTAACCAGCCTGTCTCTGAACGGCCTGACCGCCACCGCTTCTACGGATGTCGGATACCAGATCGGCACCAAAGACGGCACAGCAGCCAACTTCGAGTTCTTCGGCGCCACAGACTTGAGCCCAGACATCGAACTGCATTGCGCGGAGCCTGCGCCGAGTGCCGTGATCGGCTACCACACCAAAAACGGGCTGCAGCTCTCGATCGCGGCCGCAGGCAAGCATTACCTTGGACTGGAGGTCAGAGATGATGATACAACGGCATATCGTTGTCACCTGCCAAGGTGGTGCCTGGCAAGAGGGTGGACCTGCGAAGTGCCGGTAGTTACATGCGTCAAGTTTGTGAAACCGCGCGAGTTCCCCGGGGAGTTTTCCTTGTCACGGCACGGAGCTTTCTATCAGGCGGTTGGGACCGTCGGCGACCCCGAGGCGCCCAACTACTGGCTCTACCGCGGACGCTGGTCGGATGACGGCGTCCTGTTCTCCGCGCCACATTTCTCCTTCGTACCCGGAGCTGGCAAGGCCAGGGAACTTGAGAACATGCAGCACTCCGATATCTGGCTGTACGATGGCCACGGGGGCATTGGCGAGAACGCCGGGCAGACAGTAGGCTTCGTGAGCGTCGAGTATGGGGCTAACTCGTGGGACCACCTGCTGTCCAGCTTGGATGTGGCGCAGCACCCGGGCCACATCAAGCTAGCCTTGGTGCTCGCCTGCCAAGGAGCGCCGTTCACCCAGGCACTGGTGGCCGCCAATGGTAGCAGCACTTGCTTTGCGGTCTCATCCGGCTACTTCGATCTGGGGTGGAAGCAGAGCAATGCATACCTGAGTGCTTTCGGCAAGGCATTGCTGGATACTTACGGCAAGGGGCAAGCCGTCAGCCTGCACCTCGTTCACGTCGCTGCCGTCAATGCCATCGGTAAGCTTCGCTTACGAGAGGAGCTAGACACCCGCCGCGACGCTTTTGTTGAGTATGGCAACCGTGATCTGATCCTGGATCCGGTATCAGTTAACCCAGCATTCAAAGGGGGGACAGCGGAATGAACAGTCGCATAGGCGTGATCTTGGTACTGTCAGTTCTGCTGCTG
>DDYO01000090.1:3891-4666 GCA_002348045.1 Anaerolineales bacterium UBA2232 | reverse complement strand
GCCGCATTCAACCACTCTGCCATCCCTCCAGCACATCCGGCGCCGCGATGCCGGAGCAGTATAGCCCATTGTCGCTCTTCGGTCAAACAATCAAGGGCCCGCGCCTTCGCAGAGGCCATAGACTTGACCCAACGACAAGAACCAGCTGCCGCTCAGGCACTTCGCCGCCCGTCGAAGGCTCCGAGAACCACCTATCCCTGGTCAAGAATCATGGTAGTTCTTCCAAAGCTCGGTTGAGAAACTCGTCCATAGCCTCCAGCACCGCTTCAGGGCACTCCTCTTGGGGCACATGCCCGCAGTTCGGTATGACCACTAGCGTCCCGTTAGGCAGTTCACCGGCTAAGCGAATGCTGTTATCGGTGCCCACCCATCGATCGTCATCACCAGTGATGACCAAGACTGGAAGGTTAAGTCCATTCAGCCGGTCGGCCAGATCGAGGGGCCGGCTTGCCAGATTGGCTTGCCAGAGCGCCACATCCCAGTGGTCGGCCATCAGCGGTTTGCGGTATCCGGCATACACGTCGGCCGTAATCAGGCTGGGGTCATGCCAGGCGGTGGCTATCAAACGATCTCCATTAAGCGGAAGGAGACGAAGAAACAGAGGTCCCAGTCTCCGAACCTGAGGCAGCTTGAGCAACGGGCTCAGCCAGTTAGGTCCTCCCGTCTGATAAACCGCCGGCGCCAGGAGGACCAGGGCTTCGACCCGCTCTGGGTGCTGCAACGCTGTGAGCATGGCCACAGTGCCGCCTGCGGAATTGCCGACCAGAACCGCTTT
>DDYO01000090.1:0-3886 GCA_002348045.1 Anaerolineales bacterium UBA2232 | reverse complement strand
CGGTCAAAGGCGACGACCGTTCCTTGCATCGCCAGAGGCTGAAAAACCTCCCGAAACGAAAACAGGCTCGCGCCAAACCCGTGCAGCAGGATGAACGCGGGCTCTCCTGCCCCAAACACCTTGTAGTGGATTACCACACCATCGACGGCAACAAACAGGCTGTCCGGGTCGGCCAACTGCTGCACCGGTACCGTGTTTGACGGCGGCGGAATCGGAATGATCAGTGGGACGATGGCGGCCAGGATTAGACTTACAGCGAGCACGTACAGAACGCATCCCAACAGTCTCTTCACTCAGACTTGCTCCCTCGATTGAATCGCCGAGCCAGGCACGGCATGCTCACAACTTGCCTGCATTATAGCGCGAGCGACCAAGCACAGCCAATCATCTCCACCTACGACCAATAGCCACAGAAATCGCTCCGCGGGTGAAGACGCGATGGAACAGCAATGCCCCTGGGGCGTATGACCAGAGACTCTCTCGAGGAATGCTGAGGAGTGACTCAACTTGCGTGTTTTCGGCCAAGCTCAAAGATGACGATTTCAGCGCGAAGGTTGCTGGCCAGCCTCCAACGCAGGGTCCGAGGTCCAACCAGGTCCAACTCCGAGATAATGGCGATACCGTTGTCCTCACAGAAGACTCGAAAGTCGCTGATTGTCAGGGGGCGTGCCCGAGGCGCCTCAAACCAAAGCTGAGGGAGACCAGGCGCCAAAGGGCTACGGCCTGTGACCAGCAACGAAAGCCTGCAGCGCCAGTGGCCCCAGTTGGCAAAACTGACTATGGCCCTCTGCCCGATCCGCAGCATGTCGTTGATGACATTGAGCGGGTCATTAAGGTACGGGAGGGTCTGGCTGAGGATGACGGTATCAAACGACCCGCTAGGATAGTCATCCAGACCATCGTGCAGGTCGCTCTGCCGAACGCTCAAGCCTTTGCTAACACAGGCCAGAACTCCTGCCTCACTTATCTCCACGCCACGGCCGGAGACATCCCGAGTATCTGCCAAGTAGCGTAGCAGATTGCCATCACCGCAGCCAAGGTCTAGCACCCGTTCTCTTGGCCTGATGCGCTGGGCGATAGCCAACAGGTCGGGACGCAGCGGACCCGCCAGTGGGTCACCAGTCATGAGATCCAGTCCCGGCTGCCATCAACAACACGGACCTCAGCCTGCGTTGGTGCCGCTTCAGCGCAAGGCACAATCTCCAGACCAGAGTTGCGCACCACCCTTCCCAGGAAATCGCGGATCAGCCGGCTCATGGTCTCAACTTCCAGCAAGAACNNAGTAAGTAACATCCGCCCCGGCAGCCGTTAACGCGCTGACCAGCTCGCGGGAATGGTACGCTGGGTAAAGCCAGTCGGACACGAACGAGACAACCAAGAAGAGCACCTGACCGCTGCGGGAGAAGGCCTCCGCTAAGCTATCATTCCCATTGGTAAGGTCAAAATAGTCCATCGCCTTGGTCACGTAGAGATAGCTGTTGGCATCAAAGCGTTCGGTAAAACGCCGGCTGTTGTACCGCAGGTAGCTCTCCACTTCAAAGTCGGTGTCAAAGTCGTAGCCGTATCTCTCACGGTCTTTGAGCCGCCGCCCAAATTTGCCGTGCATCGATTCCTCGCTCAAGTACGTGATGTGACCCACCATCCGTGCGACCGCCAGCCCAGCATTGGGAGGCGTCGCATCATAGTAGTCTCCGCCATTCCAGTTCGGATCAGCATAGATAGCCTGCCGACCTACTTCGTCGAAGGCAATGAGCATCGGCGAATGGCGCGCCGTTGTAGCCAGCGGCAAAGCCGCCAACACACGGTCCGGATAGTCCACCGTCCACTGCAGGGCCTGCATGCCCCCCATGCTGCCACCGGCCACCGCCAACAGCCGGTCAATGCCGAGATGGTCCAGAAGATGGCGCTGTGCCCTGACCATGTCCCCGATGGTGAGCACAGGAAAGCTCAGGCCATAGGGCCTGCCGGTGCTGGGATTGATGGAGCTCGGCCCCGTCGAACCCTTGCAGCCACCGATCATGTTGGAGCAGATCACGAAATACTGTCTTGTATCGAAGGCCTTGCCCGGGCCGATGCAGTCATCCCACCATCCAAGTTTCGGATCGTCCTCCGAGTGATAGCCCGCCGCATGGGCATCGCCCGACAGCGCATGAAGGATCAGGACGGCATTGCTGCGATCCTTGTTCAATTGCCCGTACGTTTCGTACGCCAGAGTGACAGGACCCAGTCCCTCTCCACTGTCCAGAATCATCGGCGACTCTTGAGCAAACGTCAGGTACTCAGTCCTGACCAAGCCAACACTGCCGGGTTCAGTCATCGCTCATGCCCCTGCCAGGGACTGGTCCAAGTCCCAAATGATGTCATCTACGTCCTCGATGCCCACGCTGAGCCGGATAAAGTCCGGTGACACACCAGCCTTGGCCTGGTCCACGGGGCTCAGTTGAGAATGGGTAGTGCTGGCCGGATGAATAGCCAGGCTCTTGGCATCCCCCAGGTTCGCCAGGTGGAGGACAAGCTGCAGCTCCTCTATGAAGCGCCGCCCGCTCTCCAGCCCACCTTTAACGCCAAATCCTAGCACTGCTCCAGGTCCTTTGGGAAGGTACTTTCGAGCCATGGCATGGTCAGGGTGGCTGGGCAGACCGGGATAGGTGACCCAACTCACTTTCGGGTGCGTTTCCAGGTGCTCGGCGATTGTCTGGGCATTGGCCACATGACGATCCATACGCAGGCTGAGCGTTTCCAGTCCCTGCAGGAACAACCAGGAGTTGAAAGGTGCCTGGCAAGCACCCAGGTCGCGGAGCATTTGTACCCGAGCCTTCAGTATAAAGGCCTGTGGCCCCACGCCGGCAAAGACCAAGCCGTGATAGGCAGGATCAGGGTCGGTAAAGCTCGGGAAGCGTCCGCTACCCGCCCAGTCAAAGTTACCGCCGTCGACGATGATGCCACCGATCGAGGTGCCGTGCCCACCAATGAACTTGGTCGTGGAGTGGACGACGATATTGGCTCCCCACTCAAACGGGCGGCATAGGTAGGGTGTGGCAAATGTGTTGTCGATCATCACAGGAATGCCGTGGTCTTGTCCAATGCTCGCCAAGGCCTCTAGGTCCAAGACGTTGATGCGCGGGTTACCCAGCGTTTCACCGTACAGAACCTTGGTATTGGGTCGAATGGCTTTCCGGAAGTTGTCCGGCTCCTCGGGGTCCACCATCGTGACCTCTATGCCCCACCGCGGCAGCATGTTGGCGAATTGCGCAAAGGTGCCGCCGTACAGGGTTGCCGCTGATACAATGTGGTCTCCCTGCTGACAGAGGGTAAGTATCGCCATTGCCTGGGCTCCGTGGCCCGACGAGGCAGCAATGGCACCAACGCCGCCCTCTAGGTCAGCCACACGTCGTTCAAACACGTCGGTGGTAGGGTTCTGTATGCGCGTGTAGATGTTGCCGGCCTCCTCCAGCGCAAAGAGCCTGGCCGCATGAGCCGTATCACGAAACACATAGGAGGTGGTTTGGTACAACGGCACGACCGATGCCCCGGTGGTGGGATCCGGAACCTGGCCGGAGTGCAGCTGACGGGTATTGAACCCTAACTTGCGATCCGATATCCCCTTGCCATTTCGCATTTGTTGACTCCTTTGAGAACACGCAGCTAATAGAAAAGACCCCTTCGGATAAGAAGAGGTCCTTGCGTCGTTGCCTTCGCCTCTCATCTTCCAGAGCGTCGCTCTGCCGGAGTTGGCACCTTGAAACAACAGGTTGCCGAGGTATCACAGGGCCGTTCCCTCCACCTCTCTAGATAAGGGCCACTACACTATGCAATTGTGGTTAGTCTTATACCACAGATTTCCCGCCCTGTCAATTCGCCTTTGTGCGGTGTCCAAGACATACTA
>DDYO01000187.1 GCA_002348045.1 Anaerolineales bacterium UBA2232 | reverse complement strand
ACCGAGGTTCACGGTCGGCTCAAGATCATCCGGTTCTCACCGTGGAACCTGTACTGGGTTGCCGAAAAGAACCGCCAGCCCCTGTGGAAACGGGCTGTCTGGCAGATGCTGGACGTGTGGAACCCCCACGCCTACCGCGTGGCCAGGCGCATCGTGGAGCAGGAGCAACCGGACGTGGTCCACGTGGGCAAGCTGCGCGGGTTTTCCCCCTCGGTCTGGCATGCTGCTCGGTCAGTCAGCGCAGCACCCATCGTGCAGACATGCGTGGACTATGAGTTGATGAGCCCAGAGGGAACCTTGAAGGGCCGCCTCGGACAAATGGCGCGCCAGGGCGCCTGGCCCGTGCGCCCGTATCAGGCGCTGCGGGCATCGTGGTCGGCGCAAGTGGCCGCGGTGACGGGTGAGAGCCGCTACACTCTGGAGACCATCGTCTCTTGCGGATTCTTCCCAGCTGCCAAGCAGCGGGTGGTTCACCCCTCCCATGGCCTGGGGCTTCAGGCGCTGGCGTCTTTGCGCCAGGCGACCCGGGACCGCTCTGGAGGGTCGGAAGAGGGGCTGCGGGTGCTGTACCTGGGGCGTTTGGAGGAAATCAAAGGCCTGGATATCCTGTGCGCGGCGGTGGACCGGTTGGCGCCCAGGTTCCCGACCCTGCGCCTGGACATTGTGGGAGGGGGGAGCCTGGAGCAGGCGCTGCGGGAGCGCTACGCAGGAAGCCAGCAGATTACGGTGCACGGTCCGCAGTTTGGCGGCCTGAAGGAGCGGTTGATGGTTGACTGCGACGTGATGGTGGTCCCGTCGGTGTGGCCGGAGGTCTTTGGAAGGGTGATCGTCGAGGCCTATGCTCACGGGAAACCAGTGATTGTTTCTAGAGCGGGAGGGATGCCGGAGTTGGTGGAGGAAGGACGCACTGGCTTTGTGGTGCCCGCAGGTGATGTGGATGACCTGGAGGGGGTGCTGGGCCGGCTGGCGAAGGATCCCTCCCTGGCGCGGGGACTCAGCGGGGCGTGTTTTGACGCGGCGCCGCGCTGGTCGGTAGAGACGGTGGTGAGCGAGTTCGCCACGCTGTATGAGGAGCTGCTGGCATGAGGACTCTGGAGGAGGTCGGTGTGTGACCAGTGCTGAGGTGTTCCATGATGGGGAACTGACAACCGAACGCGGTGGCGCCCGCCGCGGCATCCCGTTCCTCACGGCCAGCTTTGCCACCGACTGGCTGGTCTTCCTCGTCCTGTGGCCCCTGTGGTGGTGGCTGGGCATCGAGCAGTTCCTGCCGCCAGTCTTTGTGGCGTGGGAGATGGTTCGTTTCGTGCGGAGCCGGAAGCCCCTTATCCTGGAGCCGGCGGCTGTCCTGGCCATTCTACTGGCCCTGTGGTGGCCGGTGCCGGTGTTCTGGATCACGTCAGGTGCTCTGGACAATCTCCTGCGTGATACGGCAACGATGTGGGCCATGGCACTGTCGCTGCTGCTGTTCGCCAGCGCCGCGCGCACGCGGCAGGAATGGGGGCAATTGCGGACAGGCCTGGGCATTTATGCGGCGTACATGACTGCGGGAGGCGTTGCTTATGCCACTGGTTTGTGGCGAACTTCGATCCGCTCTGTACTGAGTTTTGTGTTGCCGCGGCCCTTGATGAGGGGCTTGGTTGGGGATATGCTGCTGATACTGCTGCGCAATTGGGGGGTCGACAAGTCGCCGTATCGGGACCTGCCCTTTCGCCTGTCAAGCTTTTCCCAGTATCCCAGTGGCTTTAGCCTGGTGTGCGTGCTCCTTATTCCCTTTGCGGCCTGGCGCGCACAGGTGAGCCGTCGCTGGATGCGCTGGGCGAACGTAGTGATGACTGTGGGCCTGGTCATTTGCCTGGCCGGAACAGGTTCTCGGACCGCGTATGTCGCGTTTGCGGGCCAGGTGATTCTCTGGGTAGTGTTTCGGCTGGGCCTGCACCGAAGGCCCAAACAGCTTGCCATAAGCGCAGTTGTCGCCGTCCTTGTCCCAGCACTGATCGTGGTCTTTGCCCTTGGCGTCCCTCGGCTGATGACTCTCGCGCAGGCGGCAATCGTGCAGTTCCGTCCCGGCAGCTTTATCGTTCGCAGCAGCATTCTGACCGGCACGCTCCGCCTGTTGCCCCAACACCTGATCGCGGGCTGGGGCCGGCCGGTGCCGATTCCAGGGCAGGGCGACAATTTCTCTGCCGGGACGCACAACAGCTATCTGGGAATGCTCTTTCAGCATGGTTTGGTGGGGCTAGCGCTGTACCTGGGAATCCTTGTGGTTGTCTGGCGCCTCATCGTAAGAGGCCTGTGGCGTGCACCAGCAAAGCACAGCACCTTCTGGGCAATGGCAGCGCTGGCCGTGGTGGGCTTTAACGTGCGAGAGGCGTTTAGCATCTGGTGGGCAGACATGTCCATTTGCGTTGCGCTGTGGACGGTGTGGGGTCTGGTGCTCTGCCACGGTCGGGTCTTTGATCCCGTGAAGCCCAGACACGGGGCTAACCGCATCAACATCCTGGGCGTTAGCCTCCAAGTGTGCAGCAAGGATGAGTTGCTGGATTGGATCGACCGGTGGGCGCGGGAGCGACGACGGTCGTTGGTGCTGTCAGGAAACGCCCATTCCCTGAACCTTGCCCACCAGCAGCCCTGGCTGAGGGAGTTGATGGAAAAGGCCGATGTCGTCAGGGTAGATGGTGTGGGTTTGCAGCTGGCAGGAGCGGTGTTGGGAGAGTGGGTGCCCCCCCGGGCAACCTGGGCCGATTGGGGCTGGGAGTTGGCGGAGAGGTGCGCCCGAGAGGAACTGTCCCTGTTCTTCCTGGGCGCCGCTCCTGGCGTGGCTGATGAGGTGGCGGCGCGAATGGTCCAACGGTTTCCTTCGCTGAGGATCGTCGGCGTGCACCATGGCTTGTTCGACCACTCGGTGGGCAGCCCTGGCAATGAGGCGGTCATCCAGGAGATCAACCGGGCCCGACCGGACGTCCTTGTGGTTGGACTGGGCATGCCGCTGCAGGAACGCTGGCTGGCGGACAACTGGGAGAGGGTTGACGCCACTGTGGGCCTGACATGTGGCGGGATGTTTGACTATCTTTCGGGTCGGGCACGTCGCGCTCCGCGGTGGATGACCGATCACGGATTGGAGTGGCTGGGTAGGCTACTCATCGAGCCCCGCCGCCTGTGGCGGCGCTATCTCCTGGGCAACCCCTTGTTCCTGTGGCGCCTGCTCTTGCAGCGTGTGGGTCTGTTGCGGCGCCGGGCACCAGGCGAGCCTGGCGTATCGCCGGAAAGACCGTAGGCGGCGCGCATGGCCCGGCGGTGGCTCTGGTGGGGCACGCTGATCCTGGCGCTGCTGGTGTCCGGTGGACCCCAATTGGCGAGCCGGGTATTGAGCAATGCGGGCCTGGTGATGCTGGCCAGGGCGCGGGGAGGACAGGCCACGGCATCGGTACAGCCCCTGAGCGCTGCGCAGAACTTGCTGCAGAGGGCGTTGGCGTGGGACGAAGGCAATCGATCCGCCCATCGAGGGCTGGGCTTGGTCTTTCTGTTCAACCACGATCTCCTGCAAGCGGCCGGGCATTGGCGGGACGCCGGATGGACTGCCGCTGACTTGCTGACACGATCGGACGCCGCGGGCCAAGCTGGAGCGCCTCAGTTGGCGTGGGAGTACCTGGCGGTGGCCGAGAGCCTGGATGATAGCCTGAGGAGTACCCTCGCCTATGCTCGATACGAAGCCTTGAGAGGCCAGGATCGAAGCCGAGAGGCCCTGCAGTACCTGGAGGAGGCGATAACCTGGGATGCTGGCTGGCTTGACCCTGCCGACAGGCTGCAAGCCTGGCTGGACTGGGCTGACTGGCTCCTTGGCCAGCGGATGAATCCGGAGGCACAGAGAGCGGCTGAACTCGCGCTTGGGCTGTGCGCAGACGCGGAGCCTACTCCTCAGGAGTGCTGGAAGGCACATTCCGTGCTGGCTCAGGCCTTGATGGCTCAGGCAGCCTACCAGGAAGCGCAGACAAAGCTGGGTCACGCCATAGGCGCTTTTCCCAATCAAGCGTGGCTGCGGGTTCGCTACGGCCAGGCCCAGTACCTGCTGGACTGGACCAGGGCGGACGAAGCGCAAGAGCAGTTTCTCCAAGCCGTGGGACTGCGTAATGAGGCGGGCATCTGGCGGGTTATCATCCAGTTTTGGATGCGGCAGGAACGCCCCGATCTGGCACAAGAGTGGTGCCGGCTGGCTAGGGAGGCGGGGCAGGACACTGTGGCTGAGGTGTGCCCACCGCCATGAAGCACTCTGAGCGGCCCCCCATGAACACGCAGACTGAAAACAGCCCACTAGGGACCTCTGGCCGCGGAGGTGGAATAGCTCCGCGACCGGCTTTGAGGTCGTCAACGTGGCGCTCACGGCTGCACTCCCCGTTCGACGTCCCTATCGCTATCCTGCTGGCGCTCACGGTCGTCAGCCTGACGGTTACCGCCTACCCGGCCGCCACTGTCAACAAGGCCGTCGGCCTGGTGGTTGGCATCCTGACATTTGTCTTGACAAACGCCTGTGTAGAGAGCGAGGCTCGACTGCAGCATGTGATAGGCTTGTTCCTGCTGGCCGCCACTGGCGTGGCTGGCCTGGGACTGGTGAGCACACGATGGATGGACAAGATCCCTGTCATCACTGAGCTGACGCGACGTCTGTCGTTGGCTATGGCGTGGGCTGGCACCTCTCCTGGCATCCATCCCAACGAGCTGGCTGGCGTCCTGTTATGGGCGATCCCTATGCAGTGGCTCCTTCTGGTCTGGCTCCTTCGCACACCAAAACGCTCCGGATGGGTTCGTGCAGGCCTCGGCGTCTCCGCGCTCCTGACCACGGCGGTGCTGCTGCTGACCCAGTCGCGTGGTGCTTGGCTAGGCCTGGGATTGGGCGTGGTCATCACATGGGCATGGGTCGATCGGCGCGTTCGTGCGCCCTTGTTGCTCGGGGGTGCAGCCGTGATCCTGATTGGACTGACCTCAGGCCGGCTCTCATTGCAGAACGCGTTACTGGCAGATGCCGCGATTGAGATCGTCGGAGAGCTCAACTGGGGCTTTCGCGTGCAGCTGTGGCGGGTGGCCCTATGGGGCATCGAGGACTTTTGGTTGACGGGCATGGGTCTGGGCACGTTCCGCTACCTGGCCCGCGAGCTGTAT
>DDYO01000069.1 GCA_002348045.1 Anaerolineales bacterium UBA2232 | reverse complement strand
CGGCAATCACCGTCACCATGGCTGAGGCTGCTGTGAAGCTCAAATCCCAGACCAGGGTCAAACCCCTCCGCGATGGCAGAGTCGATCTCTTCACAATAGAGCCTGCCATACTGCAGAAGATCATGGTGTATCCACGCATCGTTCCAGCTGCAATGGGTGCTGGCAATCTGGACCAGCGGCTCAAAGGAGTCCACTCGCTTGACGTTATCGGTCTCCTGGACNNGACACCATGAAGGAGGCCATGTTGCGCTCCAATCCGGCCTGCGCAGCGTGTTCAGCCATTCGCTCTCCGCGGTGGTGGCCATAACGTCGAACACCCTCTAGCACCGCTTGCCGGCCTGGCTCGCCCAGCCGCTCCACCGCGGCTCTGGCAACAAAGGCAAACATCAAAGCGTGTTGTTCCACTCCTCGTGGCTTCATTCGACACCTTCCTTCTCTGCGAACTCGCGCCAGGCCGAGCCTACTCGCAGCATCCGGCCTTTCCACACCATTTTCCCGGACCGCGTTAGCAGCAGCGACCGTACCGCTACGTAGCCCCCCAGAAGGACGATGAGTGGGTAGGCGCACGCGAGGTAGAGTGGCACTCGAAAGCGCCAGAACGACAAGGCCCACAACAATACCGATGCCAGGACGCTGGCACCAGCGACGTTTATTGAATCGCTAGGCACTGCACCACCAAGCCGAGCCCACAGCAGCACGCCCAGAGGCTCAGTAAACACCACGGTTAGAAATGCCCAAACGAACAAAAAGAGCCCAGTTCGATAGCGAAACGCCGCAAACAGCGTCTTCCCAAAACCATCACGCACTTCGCGCCAGCCTCGGTACATGCGGCAAGTCAAGTGATCCTGCCCGTCCACCAGATGCAGTCTGAGACCGTTTCCCCTAATCAGCCGAGCTAAGGCCAGATCATCCACGACATCTCCTCTGACGGCGGCGTGACCTCCAATCCTGCGATAGCTATCTCGTCGGAACAACATGTACTGGCCGACAGCCGCACTCAAAGACCGTATGGCCAGCCTGTCGGCCAGCGCGAGGGGCAGAAAGGACTGGATGCTCCAGTACATCAGGGGAACAAGCAACCTTTCAGCCCACGTCCCCATAGTCTGGTGAGGCAAGGCGCACAGAAGGTCCGCTTTCGCGGCCGAAAGAGCGTCGACCCCAGCACCCACGGCGTTACACTTCAGCAAGGTGTCAGCGTCTATGAAAAGCAGGAGCTCGCCCGTAGCTGCGTCGCTGAGCTGGTGGCACGCCCAGTGCTTACCCAGCCAGCTCTCTGGCAGGGGAGCGCCCACCAACGTCTTTAGCCGCAGGTCTTTACCAGCCAAGGCGGCAACCACTTGCGCAGTCTGGTCAGACGACATGTCGTCCAGAACAATGACCTCCAGTGAGGGGTAATCCTGTTCCAGAACGGATTCAGCACAGGCGCCAATGTTACTTTCCTCGTTTCGGGCAGGGATGAGCACCGACACCTTGGGGCGATCGGCGGATTTAGGGTAGCGTCCCAACCGCTGGAGCGTAAGCATATTGGCTAGGGCAATCAGTACCAGCAGCAGCACGAAGCACAGAAGGCTGAATTGGTGCAAGGCGAACGCGTACGTCACGGCCGGTTTCTCACAAAGAGCTGGAGCAGCCAAGGCCGCAAAGCGGGCCGGCCGCGTAATTCCTGCCGGTGTTTCCAGAGCAGTATTGCCAGATTCCCACACCAGGCAACCAACAGCCACGGAGATGCCTTGGAGGCCAGTAGGGCGATCAGCAACACCAATCCAGCGCCGGCCACAGACCAGGCATCAGCGCTTTGAACTGCATAGAAAACGGACAGCGCCAGACCCAGTACGGTGGGCGCAAACCACAACGTCAAAGCGGACCAGACGCCAAACGTAACCGCCACCGCCTTGCCACCGCTATAGTGCAGAAGCGGCGAAAAGGCATGTCCCAGAACGGGTGCTAAGGAGACCACAACGATCGGAGACCCAACGATGTCCATGCTGAACCGGGCCAAACCCACTGGTATCGCACCCTTAGCCACATCGAGCAAAAGGGCCACGGTGCCCAGCCGCCAACCTCCGGCGCGCCAGGCATTCGCGGCACCCGGATTCCCGTCGCCATATTCGCGAACATCACGATGACACAGTCCTTGGGTCATCCAAGCGGCGTATGGCACCGAACCTGACGCAAAGCCCACCACTGCCCAGAGCATCCAACCCATGTACACTCCTGCTCAAGCCTACTCATCTGTTCGGTATGCGATGCATTATAGCACACCGTGGCAGCCGGACAACGAGAATTCTAAACCGAACCCTCGGTTGACTTGACCTCGATTTGCGTTGCCGCAGTCGTTGACTATACTGGGCTTGCTGAATGGTCTTAACCGTAGCCACGTTGGCCTCTTGCTGGTAGGAAACGGACCTTGGGCTGATTGTACAGGAGAAACGGCGAGCACATGGAAAACAAACCCCGGGTACTGGTTGCCCACAGCGATCCCCGACACCTCGCTGCCATCTCTAGGATTCTTCAGTCAGGGGAGATGGTAGCATTGGGTGCTTCCAGCGGCGAAGAGTGCTTGGAGACCACTGAACTACAACTCCCCGACCTCATTCTGGTTGGCGCTGCCCTATCAGACATCAGTGGCATGGACGTGATCAAGGAATTGAAGCGCGATCCGGAACTGGCTGCTGTCTACGCTGTCTTGATGTTTGGTGAAGACGCTCCGTCAACGAGTCTGGCGCGTGCCCTTGACGCTGGCGCCGATGGCTGTCTGCTACAGTCCATGTCGGACCGCGAACTGGTTGCCTGGGTCAGCGCCTTGCTGCGGCGCAAACGGGAAGCGGACGAGTTGCGCGCCGCGTGGAAGCAGTGGCAGTCGGCAATGGATGCCGTCAGTGATCCCATGTTCGTGGTAGACACACAATGGAGGATCAGCCTCTGCAATGTAGCTCTGTCCAAGGCTTTGCGGTTGGCGCCAAGCCAGATACTGGGCAAGCGATGCTATGAGCTCATCCACGCGGAGTCTGAAGCCATGCCCGGCTGCTTGCTGCGCCGGGTGCGAGAAACGGATCATCGGGAAACCGATGTCGTTGCGACTGAGGACGGCTGGTTGCAGATCATCGCGGACCCGTTGAGGGCCGAGGATGGCCACATTGTGGGCGCGCTGCACATACTTTCTGACGTTACCGAGCAGAAGCGTGCAGAGACTGCCATGCGTGATGCACAGGACCAGCTTGACAAGCGGGTTCTAGAGCTCCAAGCCGCCCTCAATGGCGTTCAGGAAAAACTGGTCGCTGCGGAGGCAGCTCGAGAGGAAACGCTCCAGTCTCTCCGCGAAACTGAATTCCAGCTATCCCAAAAGACCGACGAGCTGCAGGGCGAGGTCACGAAAAGGGAGCAGTCGGAAGCCGACTTGCAGGGCGTCAAGGCCGAGTTGAACACTGCCGTGGCAGTGGCTCATGATCTTGGTCAGCAGCTGCGTCGGCAGCAATCGGCCCTTGCGGCCGCAAGCGAGGCTCTGCAGCGAGAGGTTGACCGCCACCAACAGACTGAGAATTTAATGAAGCACCACAGACAACAGAAGACGGTAGCCGTGCGGGCTATGGCCAACGGCCTCGCGGGAGCTCTCCACACTCTGTCGTCGGGTCTGTTAGGGGGAGCTGCTGCAGCCATGGCTCAGGTTGATCCTGCCCACCCCCTATACCGCGAGCTGCAGAGGCTCCAAGAAGGCGCCCTGGGCACTCTTGACCTGGCCCGCGATCTTCTGTCCCTGGCTGGCCAGCGAGTGATACAGATGCGCCCGGTCAACCTCAATGCGTTGGTCTCCCTGGTTAATGAGTCTCTTCAGCTGTCATTGGAGCGACAGGCGCGAACCCAGCTTGATCTTGCCCCGGACGTCCCCTTGGTTCAGGGCGACGCTAACGCGCTTCAGCTCGTGCTTAGCACGCTTGTCAGCGAAGCCCTCCGCTCGACGCCAGCAACCGAGACCGTTGTCATCAGCAGCGCTGTGGTCACCTTGCCAGAGCCGTCAGGAGAACTGCCGTTCCCGGAGCCCACGGGCACATTCGTGCGATTGCGCTTTGGCATACCCCAGGTTCTTCACGACAAAGATCTCGACACCTATCTTGACCCCTTCGGTGCCGGTCAGATAGCGCCCAAAGAAGGCATGGCGCTCGCTGTGGCTAACGGCATTGCCCATCAGCACCAGGGCTATGTTGTCGCACGTAGCATTGCAGATCATGGTGCCTGCTTGGAGCTTTATCTTCCGGTGCTGGAGTTGGTTGAAACGCAACAGGTCGACAACCGATCGAGTGAATCCAGAAGCGACGATGAGCCTATTGTTGTGCCTTCGGAGCCTGTGGAAGGCAATGATGTAAAGGCCTCCGCTGAGACAGCCTTTGACGTGCGTCACATCAAGAGCCGAGTGAACAAGGTGCTGGGGCGGAGTCAACCGAAGGGATCGTGAGGGACTCTGCGCCGATGCCTGACCAGCTGATGCTTTCGATAGACGATTGCCAGCCAGGGCCGACCGACTCGGAGTTGACAGCTGATGCGCCTCTCGCCCATGCCCTGGAGGCATTCCGGGAGCACATGGTGTTGCAGAGGATGAGCCCGTATACCGTCAGGGCCTTTGTCAGCGACCTGCGCCTGTTTGCCGACTATCTTGGTCCCCACCGCGCCCTACACACGGTGCGCTCTTTGGAGCTAGAGCAATTCCTTCACTACCTGCGGCATGATCGAGGGGTGCCCTGCAATCTCAAGTCATTGGCCCGCCGCTTGACAACCCTCAAGGTCTTTTTCGCGTGGCTGGCCGAGAAAGGCGTCCTCACGACCGATCCGGCCGCGCCCCTTGTCCACCGCAGACCCGGTAGTCCCCTACCACAGGTGCTTTCTGATGGAGCCGTCGGCGAACTTATAGAAGCTGCACAGCACCTGCGCCGCGACCCCAAGAAGCAGGACGCGCGGCCCCTGCTCCTCCTTACCCTTGTGCTGGATACGGGAATCAAAAAGGGCGAATGCATGAGCATCGCCCTTTCGGACTTGAACCTAACGGATTCCACCGCTCCTTCGCTCTATGTTCGATACGATAGCGCCAGAAACAAGTTCAAGGAACGTCGGTTGCGCCTTTCCAAATCGCTTATTGACATCTATGCGGAGTACACTCTCCAGTACCGTCCATCACGGCGCCTCTTTGAGTGCACCGCCCGTAACCTTGAATATGTCCTTGCTGACTGTAGCAAGAGAGCGGGACTTCCAGCCGGCAGCGTCAATTTCGAGAGCCTACGCTGGACCTGCGCTGTTCGAGAGCTGCGTGCAGGCTTGGACAGTGAGGCATTGCGACGCAAGCTGGGCTTGTCGCGGATTACGTGGGCAGGAACTTTGGAGAAACTGCAGAGGTTGCTGGAGCCCGCCCTTTAGGCTTATGATCCAAGTACGGCCTCAGGGAAGTAGCAGACGCCCACCGTTCCGGGTCCTGTGTGCACCGCCAGCGCCGACGATAGCTCGGTCACCAGCAGCTCCGCACAGTCGAATGCTTTCGAGACCATTTCTCCCAACGCATCGGCCCCTGCCCGGTCGTCTGCATGCACAATAGCGGCCTTGATGCGGCTGCCTCGGCCGACCCGGGCTTGCACAAGTGACACGATGCGTCGGAAGACAGCGGGCCGAGAGCGTTCCTGACCCAGGGCTACTATGACACCATCCTCCATGCTGATGATAGGCTTTATGTTAAGCACTGAGCCCACCAAATGTTGAGCGCGTCCAATCCTTCCACCAAGATAGAGGTATCGCAGCGTATCGGCGGTCTGTAACATTCGGCTTACGGGTATCATCCTCTGGACCAGGGCAAGTGTTTCATCCACAGATGCGCCGGCCTCTGCGGCCCGTGCGGCCTCGAGGGCCATCCACCCATGGGCCATGGACACGTTCCTCGTGTCGACCACCTCGATGCGCACTCCCGGTGTCTCCTGCACTGCCATCTCTTTCGCCACCAACGCAGCTTGATAGGCTCCACTGCCAATCGAGGTCATGTGGACTGAAATGATGTCCTTGCCGTTCTTGGCTGCGTCTCTATAGGCCGACAGGTAGTCACCGACGCCCGGATTTGCAGACTTGGGCAGCTCCTTGTCCTGGCGCATCACCTGCAGGAAATCGGCACGACTAATGTCCATCAAATCACGATAGGACTTTAATCCTATGTGCACAAAGTAGGGGACCATCACCATGTTGTGGCGAGCGTACACATCGTCCGGTAGGCTCGAACAGCTGTCGGTGACGATGGTTATCGGTCGCATGCTTCCTCCTTGCGGCCCATATGCCGAGGCAGAACCACCTTAATGGCCCGGACCTGAATGCGGCAGTCACCCATTCAGTGCTCCCGGTTACGCCTCTGGCGAAGGCGAACCCAGTATGCCGCTCATCGTCCCATTTTGCCAACCAACTCGCCGTAATCTGCGAACACACGCAGAACCCACGGTCCCGCACACCAACGAGTCGCAGGTACCAGCGGCCACTGTTGGGCCAGGCATCACCTTGAGCTTCTCTCGGGCGCAGGACAGAGCCAACTGAGGTCACATCTCGGGATTCAGCTTACATGAAGCCCCTGGGGCGCATTCAGTCACATCAATCTGGATCATGTCCAACTCCAGCAGGTGCCCACGATCCCTTGAACAAGACCTGCAGAGAAGCTGCTTCAACTGCCTTCTATCCACAAAAAACAGAGGGGACAGCTTAACAGCTGTCCCCTCACTTCAATTCCTTAGCTCATACCCTTGGCCTGGAGAAACTCAACCGCCTGGCCCACGGTCTTGATCTGCTGAGCCTCCTCGTCCGAGATCTCACCTCCGAACTGCTCCTCGAACGCCATGATAAGCTCCACCAGGTCCAGTGAGTCCGCCCCCAACTCCTCACGGAACCGGGCCTCCAGTGTCACCTTCTCAGGGTCCGTTCCCAACTGCTCAACGATGATCGCCTTTACCCGCTCAAAAACGTCCATGGATTCCTCCTCAATAGATTGCTTCCCAATGGTGGCACAGTATAGCTCGCTTGACGGTGCCTGTCAATTGGTTTGACACGCCATCCCTGCCGACGTATCATGGCCAGACATAGGCACCTGCATAGCCAACACCGGTCACGGTTTGGAGTTACGACTAGATGGCAGAAAACCACGCTCAGCGCAAGCTAGACCACTTGCGCATCTGCGCCACCGAAAACGTCATGGCCTCGCGCATCGCCACGGGTCTTGGACGTTTGCGACTGGAGCACTGCGCTTTGCCTGAGACCTCCCTTGACGGAGTAGACCTGAGAACAACCTTCCTCGGCCGCCAACTCGCCGCCCCAGTGCTAATCTCGGCCATTACCGGCGGTACCGGTCGAGCGAGGCGAGTGAACCGCAACCTGGCTGCCGCGGCTGAGGCTCTTGGGCTCGCCATGTGCGTTGGATCCCAGCGTTCTGGCCTGGAGGACCCATCTCAGGCAGGCAGCTATCAAGTGCGTGACGTCGCGCCCAACATCCTGCTCTTGGCCAACATCGGAGCCGTACAGCTGAACTATGGGTACGGCCTGGAACACTGCCGGCGGGCCATCGAGATGATTGGTGCGGATGCACTGGTGCTACACTTGAACCCTCTGCAAGAGGCCCTTCAAGCCGACGGGAATACCGACTTTCGCGGCCTACTGGACAAAATCGCCCTCATCTGCCAGCAACTGCCGGTGCCGGTTG
>DDYO01000297.1 GCA_002348045.1 Anaerolineales bacterium UBA2232 | reverse complement strand
TACGTCCACACCGAGGAATTGTCGCGGACTATTGCAAGCCCGAGGAACACTGGATTCGCGTTATCTGCGGCGAAACACCATTGAGATCCGTTGACGTAGGCGGACAAGCGGACAGGACTTCAATTACAGTCCAAACAGCGATGCTCAATCAGATGGAGCATCTGTCCATTCGAGTCTCGGGTGATACTGCGTTACACCTTGAACTCATGCGCACAGCGTGGCAAGAAGGGAGAAACAGGGAAGTCATCCCCTGGTTGAACGAACTTAAGAATGACCCTGTCACGTGGTCAGTTCTAGCTGCAGAGACAAAGGCCAGAGTGCTGCGCTTTGAAGCCGGACTGGCACTTGGAACGTCAGGTGATATAGACCGAGCCAAGCTTCTGGCTGATGAGGCCCAAGCCTTAGCCTAAATTTCGCAGTTTGAGATTCGCACTTTAAGAACCGAATAGAGGGCTAAAGTAGCGGAATCGCTCCTTTTGTGGCAAAGTATGGTTACAGAGACCGCACTTGCCGGAGCGATTCCTAATGTACTTTGCCACAAAGAACCGACAAACGCAAATCCTGGTCTGGCTCATTTGGGTCATCGCCTGCCTGGTGTTCTGGACCTGGCCCGCACAATCCGTCGTGGATGGCCGGGTTGTGCCCGACCTGCCGGCACTGCCAGGCATCGTTATCCATGAGCCTCGAAATGGGCCACTCTTCCCCTGGCAGCCGCAGCATCGCTGGCGCCGATGGGCATGGCGACGGTACCGTGCCTGGCAGCGAGCCCACCGCCGCGCCATGTGGGTTGCACGCCTGGCACGGCTGGCTTTGAGCGGCGCACTCACCCTGGCTCAGTTGGTCGATCTGGTGACTCACACCCAGTTCCGGCGGCAGCTGGGCGCCCTGCCGGTGTTGTATGCCCTGCTGGAAACGCTGCACGTGCGCGACATCGTCAACCGTTACTGCCCGACGCGCGCCGAGGTCGACCATGGCACGGTGGTCCTGGTGTTGGTCCTCAACCGTCTGACCTTGCCCTTGCCCCTCTACCAGGTGGCCGATTGGCTGGGGCAGACCGTGCTGGCCTGTACCCTGGGCATTCCGGCCCTCAAGTTCAACGATGATCGGCTGGCTCGGACATTGGATGCCATCCAGCCCCACTGTCGAGACATCTGGCAAGCAGTCACCCATCGGGCCTTGGTGCAGGCCAAGGTTGATCTGTCGCTCATCTTCTATGACCTGACGGCGTATATCGTTCACGGGAGCTACGCCAATAGCCAGTACATGGATTTTGGCTTCGCCCATAACACACCGATGGACAAGCGCAAGTTCAAGAACGGGTTGGACGTGACCGACGACGGCAACATCCCGCTGGAATATGGTCCCTGGTCGGGACGCACGGCGGACCTGGCGACTGTCCAGGAAAACATGGAGCGGCTGAAGCGTTTCCTGGAGCGCCATGGCTACCCGCTATCGAAGGTGCGGATCGTCGGCGACCGGGCCAACCTGAACGATGAGCTGGCACTGGCCTATGACGACCACCAGATGCGTTATCTGGCCGGCCTGCAGCCTCACAAGGCGGTGCACCGCGCCCTGTTGACCAATGTGCCCGAGGTGCAGTTCTACCGCCATCCTTTGACCCCCGAGCGCGGTCCTAACGGGTACTGGGGTCTGCCTTGCCTGGTGCCCTTCGAACATGAAGGGCGTCAAGTCACCCATCGCGGCCTGGTCGTTCTCAGCGGGCCGATGCGCACCGCGCGACGGCGAGCACGAGCGTCCCAGTTCCGAGCCCTGCACCAGGCCCTGCGCGAGGTTCGGGCCAAGACTGGCCAGCCCCGGCATCGAACGGTGCAGGCCGTTCAGCGACGAGCCGAAACGCAGTTGAAGCAGTCACCGGTCGGCAAGTTCGTGCGGGCCGAGGCCTACACCGATGAGGCCGGGCGGGTCTGCCTGCGTTGGCAGGTCAACCGCTATCTTCTGTGGCAGGCGATGCAGGCTGATGGGCGCTACCTGCTGGTAACGAACGACTGGACCCTATCGCCGCAGGAGATGCTGGCCCTCTATCGGCGCAAAGACGGCGTTGAAAAGCGCATCCAGGTCAGCAAGGGCGAGCAGAAGGTGTCGCCCGTGTACCTGCACAAAGACGAGCGGATCGAAGCCATGCTGCTCATCAACATGTTGGCCTTGCTGGCTTACAGCCTGCTGGAGCGGCAAGTTTGCCGCCATGGGCTGCATATGACGACCCGACGGATCATCGCCAAGCTGCAAAGCCTGGATGTGGTCGAAACCATCTGTTGGGATGGGAGCCGCCTGCTCCGGCTTGTGCCCATGGATGAGGAGCAAGCTCTGCTCGTACAGGTTCTGGCTGACATCGTGGCCGAGCTGCGCGTGCCACGTTGGTCCCATCTCCAACTCTCGGCCGGTGAGGTGCTCTGCGTATCACTGGCGTTGTCACCGCCTGGCAGGCAGCAAGTCATCTCGTAGACCCGGGCCACCGCAGAGGGCGAAGTGCGCCCACAGACGGGAAACAAGACCCAACGACCCTCATTACCACTGCGGGCCGTGCCGCGTCGGCCCAGTCTGGCGTGGCGCGTTCTCTCATGAAGCATTTCTGCCCGCTGACGCGCTCCTACTTTGCTCTCTATTCGGTTTGTAAGATGCGAAATTTAGGCTTAGGATACGGCAACCATCTTTGGGAAGTCCAGACTGTGAAACATCATGGATTTGTTCGCGCACTCGCGCGAACGCGCGTTGCCAGAATGGGCATCAAACCTTGGGAGACCGTCGATCCTGCAGAGCAGACTCGCACATTTCCTTTGCCAACATCTCGTGCCAGGCAGGATTAGGGCTGACCGAGAGCTTTGAGAGCATCGCATTGGGTGAGGATTGTTTCCCACTAACAGCGCCAT
>DDYO01000245.1 GCA_002348045.1 Anaerolineales bacterium UBA2232 | reverse complement strand
GGGTTCCCCTTCTACAACCCCGAAGAGCACCAGCGCATCTATGCCCTGCTGGAGGCGCGCCCGCCGTTAGCCATCATTGCCGCCACGGCCCGCAATCCGGAACTGGCGGCCGCCCTGTACCCCTTTCCCCTGTTCGAGGACGGCGATTTCGACATCCCCTCGGTGTTCCTGACCGACGTGGAGGGCGACCGGCTGGCCCGGCTGGCCGGCGCGGAGGCGGTTCTGTCCATCGTCGCTGAGCGCTTCCCGGCNNGTCAACGTGGTAGCCCGCAAGGGTTCGTCGGCCGACCGCCGGCTGGTGTTCACCGCCCACATCGACGCCAAGGACGGCACGCCGGGCGCCCTGGACGACGCCACGGGCATCGTCACCCTGCTGCTGCTGGCCGAGATGCTGGAGGACTATCGCGGGCGGCTGACGGTGGAGATCGTGGCCATGAACGGCGAGGATTACTACAACGCGCCGGGGGAGCAGCTCTACGTGCGGCGCAACGCGGGGCGGTGGGGGGAGGTCGTCCTGAACGTCAATCTGGACGGCCTGGGATACCGGAAGGGCGGCACGGCCTACAGCCTGTACGAGTGCCCGCCGGCCGTCGAGNNGACCCGGCGTGCAACCCCTACCTGGCCTTCGCCGCGATGCTCGCCTGCGGGCTCAAGGGGATCCAGGAGAAGTACGAGTGCCCGCCGGCCGTCGAGGACCTCTGCCGGCTGGTGCTGCCCGGCTACCCGGGGATGGTGGAAGGCATGCCCTGGTACCAGGGCGACCACGGCATCTTTATCCAGAACGGCTGCCCGGCGCTGGCCATCACCTCGGAGCAGATGGCCGAGCTCTGGCAGGAGGTGGCCCACACGCCGAAGGACGAGCCGGACATCGTGGATGCCAGCCGGCTGGTGACCGCCGCCCACGCCCTGCACGAGCTGGTGTGGATGATGGAGCGGAGGGGGAGGATGGCTTGTCGCAAGGACAGCGAGCGGTGGTGACGGCCTGAAACGTGCTGCTGGCACCTATGTAATGGCTGCTTGCATCCTGCCATCAGCCGCATTTTGACTTACGGCGCATGCGCACTGACAGCGCCTATATGCAGATTAAGAGTAATGGTGTAAAGTATCGGAGTATTGGAGGCAAAGTCCAGAGGCTTGTCATAAAGGTTGTTCTGCATCACAACAGCATATCGTGCCAAGTGCACCAGCATGCACGCACAGCCGGGATGAATTGCCTGACCTACATGGAGGCGAATACAGCCATGAGAGAACGCGACGTGCTCCATCTCCTGCCCGAAATGACCAGCAAAGCTGTCGCCCACTACTGGTCCACTCGCGGTTCACAAACCACAAGGCAGCAAGGCAGTGGGGCCTCCGACCAAGGTCAGCGCTGCGCGGTGACTGGGGGGGCACAAATGGACGGATTCATCAAGCTCTTCACGAGCCTGGTGACTGGTACTGGGATACCTGAACGGTGTGTGCACACGAAGGGTAGGGTGGCGCTGCCAGGTTACTTCAGGCCCACGAAGGAATGGGATTTGCTCGTGGTCATTGGGCATACCCTGGTAGCCGCAATCGAGGCAAAGTCTCAGGCCGGACCATCATTCGGCAACAACTTCAACAACAGAACCGAGGAGGCCCTAGGAAGCGCATTAGACCTCTGGACGGCCTTCCGAGAACGTGCATTCCACGACAGCCCCTGTCCTTTCCTTGGCTACGTGTTTCTGCTCGAGGATTGCGATAGATCCAACTCCCCCGTACGAGTGCAGGAGCCACATTTCTCGGTCTTTCCAGAGTTTGTTGACGCCTCGTATAGGCGTCGATACGAGTTGTTCTGTCGCAAGCTGGTACTTGAGCGACACTATACTGCAGCCGCCCTGATCACTTCGTCTGAAGAACATGGGAGGCACGGTGAGTATGTCGTTCCGGCAAGCGACCTGTCAATGGACCGGCTCGCGCGATCATTCGTGAGTCATCTAGGGGCCTTTGCATGAACTCGGTTCCGTTCACCACTCACAGGCTTATCATGGCAGATGCCAGAGAAATGTCCTTCCTGGATGATTGCTCTGTTCATCTGGTGGTCACGTCACCCCCCTACTGGAACCTCAAGCGATACAATGAGCACCCTGCTCAGCTCGGACACATCCCCGACTACGAAGCATTCGTATCAGAACTTGAGAAAGTGTGGAGACACGTGTACCGTGTGTTGGTCCCTGGTGGGCGTCTTGTATGCGTTGTGGGCGACGTGTGCGTTGCCCGGCGCCGCTACGGACGTCACTTGGTGTTTCCCCTCCATGCAGACATTAGCGTTTGTTGCCGCCGCATCGGCTTTGACAACCTCAACCCAATCATCTGGCACAAGATCTCAAACGCATCTTACGAGGTCGTCAACGGATCCAAGTTCCTGGGCAAACCGTATGAGCCGAACGCCATTATTAAGAACGACATGGAGTTCATCCTGATGCAACGCAAGCCAGGCGCCTACAGGAGTCCCTCGACTGAACAGCGGACTGGAAGCCGCATTCGGAAGGAGGACTTCCATCGCTGGTTTCGGCAGATATGGTCCATACCCGGAGCCTCGACCAAACGGCATCCAGCCCCCTACCCGATGGAGATCGCAACGCGTCTGGTAAGTATGTTCTCATTCACGGGTGACACCGTATTGGACCCCTTCTGCGGCTCAGGCACAACAATGATCGCTGCTCTAAGGCTGGGTCGCAACAGCATTGGAGTTGAGGTTGACCCGGAGTATTGCCGTTTGGCGGCTAGGTACCTCAAGGCAGAGACGAGTGACATGTTCGCCAAGTCAGCGCTGCTGTTTGAGAAGAGCGCTTCGGAAAGCGCCCTAGCAGTTAGTGAGGATGTGGCGATGTATGAGGTGCGTCCTGCTCGGCGACGGCTGAGCTAGGAAGTTTGCGCTCAGGTCAGTGTGCCGCGAGAGGTGTGCGCCAACCGCATGCTACAATTCACGCACGGCCCTAGGCTACCCTCGGACATCGTGGCCGAATTCGCTGTCAGGCGTGTCTACGCCGGGTGCTGCTTGTGCCAAGTCAAAGGCACTTCGTGGCCATGATGTGCGTCTCTGAGCAGCGAGGAAGTCTGGCGTGCTAATCCGAGCGTTATCTGAAAAGTCCAGTGAGAGACACTGCTGGCCTTGGGGACCAAGGCCCAACTGACTAGTACGTCTATCCGGAGACACTTTTCGCCTCAGCCATGTAGTCTGCATCCGTGTGCCGCCCAGCCGGCTCTAAAGACTGTGCCCCTTCCGCAGGGATCCTTGACTGGCGCACCTGCCC
>DDYO01000085.1 GCA_002348045.1 Anaerolineales bacterium UBA2232 | reverse complement strand
AACTCCCAACTCCGGGCCTTGGCGGAAGTCTACGGATGTGAGGACTCCCAGGAAAAGTTCGTGCACGACTTTGTAGCGGCGTGGAACAAGGTGATGAACCTTGACCGCTTCGACCTCGCCTGATCGTAGCAGGAACTTGGCTTTTGATGGTTTCCAGCGGACGGCGCTTGATGCGCCGTCCGCTGAACTTTCTCGTCAGACGGAGGTCTCGTGAAAAAACTCGGTCAAGAAGCATTCGGTCGCAGCCGGCGCTTTCTCTTGCACCAGGCCAGGCCATTGGAACGTTCGCTTTTCCAGCATCGGTTTGAAGGAGCGTCAGTCGAAGGTGTGTTCACCGAACTGGCCCGCTTTCAGAACCCGGACGGCGGCTTTGGCCACGCCCTGGAGCCTGACCTGCGCACCCCCAGATCGTCCGCCCTGGCCACCGGGATTGGTCTGCGCATGCTGGACGAACTCGGGTGTCGGCCAGACCACCCCATGGTCAGCAAAGCGGTTTCCTATCTGTTGGCAACTTTCGAACAAGACGACCGGGTGTGGCGGGTGGTACCCCATGACACTGACCATCACCCCCACGCCCCGTGGTGGGACAACCAGAAGGGAAGCCTTGCACAAGTATTCGATGGCTTCCGTATCATACCGCGTGCGTTGCTGGTAAGCCTTCTTCACCGGTATCACTCGCTGGTTCCTCCAGAGTGGCTTGCCAGCGTGACCGAAGAGACCGTCCACTGCATCGAAACTGAGCAAGTACTGGGCAGTGGGGGTGGAAGCGACCTGGAATATGCCATCCATCTTGCTGAAACGCCCGACCTGCCGCAGCAGTATGCCGACAGGCTCAGGTCCCGCATCCGGCAGGTCATACCCACCGTCGTTGTCCGCGAGCCAACCCAGTGGGGAACCTACTGCCTCACACCGCTACGGGCTGTACTTGCTCCCCAGTCATTGGGGGCTGACCTGATTCCCGACGAACTGCAAGCGCACCTGGATTACGAGATCTTGCACCAGACCGCGCACGGGACCTGGGAACCGACTTGGTCCTGGGGCGGAACCTATCCCGAGGTCTGGGCCCAGGCCAGGCTGGAGTGGTGCGGCGTTCTGACCCTCAAAACGCTGACACAACTCGACGCCTTCGGGCGCATCGAGCCATGACGAAGCGCAGCCGACCGACCACATCATGGCTGAGACAGGGATGGCAAAGTCGCCTGCGCTCTTTCCGCTAGCTGCCAGCTTGCGCCACCAACGCCAGGTAGGTCACCAGGTCCATCTCCCCCGGTGAGTGGCCGAACTGGGTCAGCAGCACGGCCGCCTCGCTGCGGTGCTGGGTGCCGTGGTTCACCTGGTGCAACATCAACTGCCACAGCGGATAGGCAAAGGGTTGCCCGCGGGTGTTGAGGTAGTGCACAACCCTCCTCAATTCCTCCTCGCTCAAGTTGGCCAGGAATGCTTGGAGATTGCCGGCCACCTCAGCAGAGCGATCGCTGATGGAAGCTAGGGACGGATAGTCGGCAGTTCTGAGCATGGCCGGCGGTGAGGCGCCCTCCCAGCGCTCCAGCCAGATCCACTGGCCGCTCAGCGCGTGCACCAGGGTATCCCGCAGCGACCAGCCGTTGGCGCCCTCGGGCGCCAGGAACTGCTGCGCCGTGAGCGGCTCTGTCGTCTCCAGGATGCGCCGGGCCGCCCAGGAGTCATAGCGGTACAGCAAACGAATAGCGTCCAACATCCCTATCCTCCTCAACGTCGTTCGGCGATGGGCCAGGTCCGGCCTCTGGCTGCTCGGACCAGGTCCTGGGCGTCCAGCTCCAACCCGGCCAACGGGTCGCCGCTGCTGATTTTAACCCTGGCGCAACGAGTGACAGCGGGGTCAACGATGACCGGCACTGTCTCCGGCAGGTCTACGGGAGCGACCGCCCCCTGCACATAGCCCGTGACCTGCGCGATCTCGTCGGCGCTGGCGAATCGCAGCCGTTGATATTCTGGCAGCGCTTCTCGCACTGCCCTGACGTCCACCCGGGCATTCCCCGGCAGGCAAGCCATCACGTAGCGTCTGCCGGCATCCACCAGCAAGATACACTTTACCATCTCCTCCGCTGGCACGCCACGCTCCCGCGCCGCCGCCTCCACGGTGTACACTGCCTCCCCGTGAGGAAGGATGCGATAGGCAATGCCCAGGACCTCCAGAGCACGGGTCACCCTGGCGTTGACCACCTTCATTTGTCATTCTGCGGAAGGCCGCAGTCAAAGACGTAGGATCGGGTCAGCGGCTCATCGCCTGGCGCAGGGTAGTACCACACGTCCCGTCCGGGGAACTCTTGCATCAGCAGGGCATTCTGGTCGCAGCCCAGGGCCAGGGCAAACACGACATCGCTGCGTTCCAGCAGGGGGTGGTTCCGCCAGCTCAGGGGCGTATAGTCGGTCCAGTGCGCGCTGGTCACCAGCACCAGGGCATCCTGCACGTTGGCCTCTACCACCCGGTGCCAGGGCGTCCGCGAAATCCCGTAAAGGTTCCGCCGCTGTAGCAGCTGCGGTACAGTGGTGGTCAGAGTGCCGACACAAAGTCCCACCAGCAGCACCGTGTTCACCACAGCGGGAGTCCATCGCCGGCGCACATGGCTCAGCCCTCGCGCCCCCAGGATCCACAGGTACGGCAGTCCCTCAGCATAGTAGCGTGGTCCGTACAGCTCCCCTGAACCTGCCCAATAGGCGGTGTAGGCGACGATCAGGCTAAGCGGAGGCGCGAGCAATTTCCATTCGCACCGGTCCTCACCAGAAAAGACAAGCGCGGCCAGGACCAATGCAGATGGAGCCGCCAGCCATACCCCGCCCGGCCAGGCCAGCCACAGTGCCGCTAAGCGGCTCAAGTCCGCCGACAGGTTGGCCAGGGCGGCCCGCATAGTGTACCCGTCGTTGCCCACCATCGGGCCGAACCCCACTCGGTCGAAATCCCACCACAGGGTGTAGGGATTGGCCCGGGGAGAACCCGCTGCCAGCCAGTTGTACACGGGCCACATCGCTGCCACCGCCGCTGCCGCTATGGCCACCGGCAGGTACACACCCAGATGTCGCCTTGCATCCCTGATCAGGTCGGCCCCCGCCAGAGCCAGGAAGGGCAGCGCGATCGCGGCTGCCGTCCACGGCCGGATCGCCACTGCCAGCCCCAGGCACAGGCCAGCCAGCACGGAGTAGCGGCGACCGTGGGACCCAACGCTACGACGGGCTCGTACGAGTGCCCAGGCAAAAATGGTGAGGGCCGTCAGGGTGGGCACATGGGGCAGAAGCGTGCCCGAGAGCAGCAGGTACAGGGGGGAAAGCACCCCCAGCGCCGCCGCCCACAGGCCCGTCTCCGCGCCGAAGAGTTCTCGCCCCAGAAGGAACGTTGCCAGGATACCTAGAGCCGCCGCCACGGCGTTCACCAGCCATGGCTGATCCAGCCATACCGACGGCACCAGCAGCAGCGAATAGCCCGGAGGGTACTTGGAGAAGCGTCGGCCGTTCCACTCCACCACGAACGGAACCGGGAACGCTTCCGCCAGGACTGGCACCGGGGCGGTCACCTGCCCTGCGGTGAAAACCTGTGCCTGGAACCAGTTGGCCTGCTCGTCCTCGCTGTGAGGCATGGCGTCGAAAATAGTCCAGGCAATCAGGGCCGCCAGGAAAAAACTGGTCAGGCAGAGAGCCACCAGAGCAAGCCAAGATGACCTCAAGTCCCTTCGCTCCTCCTAGAAGTTGCGCGCGCCCGTACCCATCGAGTCTGCCCTCAGCCAACACCTGCCTCGTGCCAGCCGTTCACCCCTAGGACACAGGCTGGTGTGGTGCATACCACTGTACAGGACTGTTTCTGGAATATAACCCTGGGCGACCCGCAGTGCAATTGCCACGGCGGCCGCGAGCTGCGCTATAATCCTCCCGTGAACGATGAGGCCCGGACGACAACAGCTCATGCTCCTGGCAAGGCGATCCTCTTTGGTGAGCACGCCGTCGTGTACGGTCGGCCGGCCATCGCTGTGCCCATCAGCCAGGTATGCGCCACGGCCACCGTGCGAAGCGCGCCCCTGGGCCAGGGAATCATCATGCGGGCCACGGACCTGCAGCAGGAGAGAGCTCTTGTCCGGGTTACCGATCCTGGCGACCCCCTGTACCCCATCGCCATGACGGTGCGCAATGTACTGGATTGGGTGCGGGTACAGCGGGAACCGGACCTCACCCTCAGAGTGTCATCCACTGTTCCCATGGCTCGTGGTCTGGGAAGCGGAGCTTCCCTGTCCACGGCCGTCGTGCGGGCGCTGGCCAGACACCTTGGCCGCGATCTGAGTTCACTGGAGGTCTCCGACCTCGTCTACCAGACGGAGGTCTTCTACCACGGGACCCCCAGCGGCATTGACAACACTGTAATTGCCTTTGAGCAGCCGGTCTTTTTTGTGCGAGAACAACCCATCGAGGTCCTGCGCGTCGGCTGCCCCTTGTGGCTGGTGGTCGGCGACACGGGCATTGCCAGCCCCACGCGAGTTGCCGTGGGCGATGTACGCCGCAGCTGGGAACCAGATCAAGCCCGCTACGAGGCCTGGTTTGAGGCCATCGCGGCCATCGTGCTGCAGGCCCGACAGGCGATCATCGCTGGTCAGCAACACCGCATCGGACCTTGGATGGACGAGAATCAGCGGATACTAGAGGATATCGGCGTATCCTCGAAGGAACTGAACCAACTGATCGACGCTGCCCGGCGGGCAGGAGCCAGTGGAGCAAAACTGTGTGGCGCGGGCCGCGGCGGCAACATGATTGCCCTGGTCTCCGAAGAGAGTGCGGATGGAGTGGCCGCAGCCCTCCGGCGGGCCGGCGCGGTCAGCACCATTGTCACCCGCGTGGACAGCACCACCGACTGAGAATGGAGCAACCAGCCATGCGCATCGGCATTGACGCGAGCCGCACAACGGTTGCCCAGCGTACCGGTACGGAGAACTATTCCCTCTTCCTCATCCGAAAGCTGTTGGAGATTGACTCCCGTAACCACTATACCCTCTACTTTAACGCGGCTCCCGAGGGAGACCTCTTCTCGGGCACGTCCCAGGTGCACTTTCGCGTTCTGCCGTTTCCGCGCCTGTGGACTCACGTGCGACTGTCGTGGGAGATGGTGCAGCATCCTCCCGATGTTCTCTTTGTGCCCGCCCATGTCTTGCCGCTTTTCCATCCTCGCCAGAGCGTCGTTACGGTCCACGACCTCGGGTACCTGTATTACCCAGAGGCCCACACGCCGGTTGCCCGCTGGTACCTGAACTGGTCCACCCGCTTCAACGCGCGGTGTGCTGCTCATCTCATCTGCGACTCGAAAACCACGTCCGCCGACCTCGCCACCCACTGCGGTGTAGCCGAAGATAAGACCACCGTCGTCTATCCAGGGATTGACCCGGCTCTTGAGCCGGTGCGCTCGGCTCAAGAACTCCAAGAAGTCCGCAGCCGTTACCGTCTACCGCCAACTTACCTGCTCTTCGTGGGCACCTACCAGCCGCGCAAGAACTTGCACCGCCTGTTAGCGGCCTTTGCCGCGCTGCGCATCCAGCATCCCCATGTTCATCTGGTGCTGGCCGGAAAGCCGGGCTGGATGTACCAGGCGCTGTTCGATTACTCCCGCGAGCTTGACCTGGAGAGCCATGTGCATTGGACCGGGTATGTGCCCCAGGCAGACCTGCCAGCACTGTACGGTGCAGCCCGAGCCTTTGTCCTGCCCAGCCTTTACGAGGGGTTCGGACTGCCCGTGCTCGAGGCCATGGCCTGTGGAACGCCGGTGATTTGCTCCCGCGTCAGCTCTCTGCCCGAGGTCGCTGGAGATGCTGCCTTGCTGATCAATCCGCACGATTCCCGAGATATCGAGGCGGCGATGAGCCGGGTCATTGAGGACGAAACGCTTCACGCTGACCTCGTCCAGCGGGGACTGAGGCGGGCCCGGCGCTTTTCCTGGGAGGCATGCGCCAGAGCAACGCTTCAGGTCCTGGAAACCGTCGGGCGCGCTCCCCCTCCGCCATGACCCGGTCACACCACGTCAGCGGTTGCAGCCAGCCTGGCGTCCTGCAACCAGTAAGCCATAGTGTCCCGGTCGCTTACGCCCGCCAATGTTTGGCGAGACCCATCGTGTGTGGTATAGTGGAGCCTAGGACGTCCCAGGAGGGCGAGCATGAAGAGACGGCTTGGCCTATGGGCCATACTGATGACGCTGTTCCTGTCGGGCACAGCGCTGATTTCGGCCCAGCAAGCACCGGTGACATTAAACAAATCCGACTATTATGTCACTATTCTGCAGGACGGTCGAGCCAGGATCAGGTATGAGCTGACCTTCACCGAGCGGGAGGCCGGCCGTGACCGGATCAGTGAGCTGCCTGAGCTAGAGTCTCCCCACACCCTCGTCGAGGCGTACGGCACGGGCCCAGACGGCCGCTTTCGGGTTACCTTGCAGCCCACAGGCAAGGCCAATACCTACTCTGCAGTTTTTGGCCTGCGGACTGCCCGCAACGGTCAGTACACCGTGACGATCCGCTACGATGTCAACCGCTCGCTGTTCGACGCTACCAAGATCGATGGGGAAGACTACCGTGCCATTGGCTGGTCATCGGGTCAGTGGGATTTCCCCATCGAGATCCTTTCCGCCACCTTTGTTCTACCCAGTGAGCTGCCGGCGGACATCACCCAGCCCGAACAGGTCACCGACGAACACGTCAACCGAGCTGGGATCAAGGTTGGAAATCTATCGGTCTTCAACCGTTGGGTCTATTTCCCCACGCCCGATCAAACAACCGGCAAGAACTGGCTGTCGATCTTTGTGGAGCGCAACAATGTGCCGGCCCGCGCCACGATTCAGCCACCCTTCTACCTGCGCGCCTCCATCGTGCCGGTAACCAGGGAGACGGTGATTCCTCTCAACCCAACCGCCATAGCCATCGAGACGCCCACGCCCTCAACAGGTTGGAGCCCTGCAGCGTTGGGATTGATCCTATGCCTCATGCCCATAGTGGGAGTGATCGTCTTGATCGTGGCCATCGTGGCTCTACGGCGCCGGCCCAAGAAGACGTCTGTCTACGAGCCTCCCGAAATCGAGATCGAGACCTTTGAGACTCCGGGGGTTGTCCCTGACCTCAACGCCATTGAAGCAGCTTTCTACATGGGCAACTCGGCTCGCACCATCACTCTAATTGTCCTGTCGCTGGTCAACCGCGGTGTGCTGACGGTAATCAACCGCAACCCCCTGCAGCTGGAGATCACTGACGCCAAAGGGAGGCTGAATCCCTATGAGAAAGCCCTGGTGGATAGCCTCCTGGACGATGGCACCATCGACCAAGACCAGATACCGGCCATCCTGAACGCGGTGGCAGCCAACGTCCGGCCCAAGCTCTGGAATGCTGACCCGCAAGCCACCAAGGACACGTACGAGCGCAAGATACGGTCGGCTTGGGAGGAATTCGAGCGAGCCCCACGGCCGGT
>DDYO01000310.1 GCA_002348045.1 Anaerolineales bacterium UBA2232 | reverse complement strand
CCCGGCTGGCCGCCCGCCAACTGGATGGAGGTATGGGGCTATATCCCGCCCGCGCCCGAGGGATGGCCGTCAGAGCTCACCGACATGGGCTACGACCATGTCTACGTCGGTACCAACGGCTACGTGGTCCTGGCTGACCCGCAGTACCTGTGGAAGTACGACCAGGATCCCAACGTGGGTCATGGCCAGGAGTGGGCCAACAGCGCGCATTACTACGACATGGCGCTGGGTCCGGGACGCCCCAACAACTTTATCGCCCCCTTCTGGTCCGACTGGGTCATCGGCGACAACACCACCTGGAAGGTCGAGAAGATCTGCCAGGAGTACATGTATGACGTATGGGACGAGGTCAATGAGGAGTGGGATCCCTGGTACGAGTGGGTCCCCTGCTACGAGGGTGGGTGGAGCGAGGTATTCCGACCCCGCGGCCGGATGCTGACCCAAACCTTCGGCGATGCCCCCAACCGGGTGTTCGTCGTCGAGTGGCAGAATGCCCGCAACTACTCGAGCGGTGACCTGATCTCCTTCCAGCTCCAGCTCTTTGAGGGCAGCAATGCCATCCTGTTCCTCTACAGCGATCCCATGCCCGCCGTCGACGGCCGCCCCTTCTTCCAGCCCAACGGTGTCATCGGCATGGAAGACTCCTTCGGCAAGACCTACGTCGGCCAGTTCTTCTCGGCTGGCGAGCAGTTCAAGCCAGGAATGAACTGGCTGAACGCCGCGGCTCCCGTCGCCGATCAGGACATGATGGGGTTCGTGTACTAGACCCGGTATCCTGCGAACGAAGCACAGACAGGCCACAAAACCCTCCCCGCTGGCGCCAGCGGGGAGGGTTACTCTTTTGTTGGACGTCGCGCGGCGCCGGCGCCATTGCGCCGGAGTCACAGGTCCCTGGCTAGCCCAAGCATTCAGCGCCAGGCTGATCCCCTCGGTATCACAGACCGTGATCGCCGCGGGGAGCTCTTCGAACGCATCCGCCTTGCCCCCACGAATCCCCTGGGCAGCAGGGTGCCACAGCGCTGAGCTCGCACCATTTTTGTGAGGCCGGACGTCAGGGATGGGATCAGCAAGACGCCCTCAACACCCTTCCAGACAAGGTCTTCCGCTCTGTAACGTTACCTGCCTCCATCGGCATGCTCACATCACAATTCGCCCGTTACGCGTTGACAGCATGGAGGAAACGCAGTATACTGCTAGTGCCTGTCCGTGCCGTGTGTGTGTTCGATCTCGAGATCGAAAGCGACTCACAAAGGAGATACGAGAGGATGCGCAAACTATTCGGAATTGTGATGATCAGCGTTTTGCTCCTGAGCCTCACCTCAGGCGTGCTGGCCGAGCCCAAGCCCCAGAATGTGCCCCACCAGATCATGGCCGATGATCCGGCCTTCGCGGCAGCCTTCCAGGGCACCACCTTTGGCGGCCTTTGGAAGAACATGGCCGGCGCCGCCGAGCTGCCCCAGGCAGATGACGCAGTACGCGGTCCGGTAAGCATCGGCTTTACCTTCCAGTTCTTCGACGGCCCGGTCGAGCCAGTGGCTGGCTGGCCGCCCGCGGACTGGAAAGACTGGTGGTGCGGGGACACTGCGCCCCCGCTGCCCGAGGATTGGCCGTCGGAGCTCAGCGGCATGGGCTACGACAAGGTATGGGTTTCCACCAACGGCTACGTCGTGATGGCAGACCCCCAGTACCTGGCGAAGGTGGAGGAAGAGAAAGTCAGCATCGCCGAGTATGTGATCCAGGACCCGAACATCTCCAGCAGCCACTACGATCCAGCGCTTGGACCCCAGCTGCCCAACAACTATATCGCCCCCTTCTGGTCCGACTGGGTCATCGGCGACAACACCACCTGGAAAGTCGACAAGATCTGCAAGAACTACATGGGTGATGTATGGGACGAGGTAAATGAGGAGTGGGATCCCTGGTATGAGTGGGTCCCCTGCCAGTGGAGCGAGGTGTTCCGACCTCGCGGCCGGATTCTCGCCCACACCTTCGGCGACGCCCCCAACCGCGTGTTCGTCGTCGAGTGGCAGAATGCCCGCAACTACGACAGCGGCGACCTGATCTCCTTCCAGCTCCAGCTCTTTGAGGGCAGCAATGCCATCCTGTTCCTGTACAGCGATCCCATGCCCGCCGTCGACGGACGCCCCTTCTTCCAGCCCAACGGTGTGATCGGCATGGAAGACTCCTTCGGCAAGACCTATGTCGGCCAGTTCTTCACCGCCGGCGAGTGGAAGGCAGGCGCGGACTGGTGGACGAACGCCGCGGCTCCCGTCGCCGATCAGGACATGATGGGGTTCGTGTACTAGACCCAGTATCCGGCGAACGAAGCACAGACAGGCCACAAAACCCTCCCCGCTGGCGCCAGCGGGGAGGGTTTATCTTTGTCAGCTTTGGCGAGCTTGCCCTGGGGAAACCCTCTCCACCACGGCCTACAGCTCCCTGGGCCGCCAGACGGCCATCAAGTCGCCTTCCGGCGAGGTCAGGATGTCTGCCCAGCGGTCCAGGGACAGCTGCACGTGGGCGATGGCGCCGGTGGGCAGGTCCTCGGTCTGGTCCGTGAGGTCCGCTAATAACTCAACGAGGTTGGGATTGTGCCCAACGATCAGGGCGCTCTCCACGGTGTCGGGCAGGCCTGCCAGGGCGTCGAGGTAGTCCTCCACCCCTCCGTTGTAGAGCCCATCCACCAGGGTGACCTCATCGTCGCAACCCAGCGCTTCGGCCATGGCGCAAGCCGTCTGCACCGCCCGCACGGCCGTGGACGACAAAATGCGCTGCGGCTCCAGGCCCTCGCGCAGCAGGAGCTCTCCCATCTCATGAGCATTGCGGCGACCGCGCTGGGCCAGTTGCCGTTCGCGCTCAGCCTGTCCCACAGCCTGGGCCTTGGCTTTGGCATGACGCATGATGAGCAGCGTTTTCATTGTCCCCCACTTTGTCGATGTTCCATTCGTTCACCGTCGGGAAGTCAGGCGCCATTATACCCTCTGAACCGATTGCCGTCCAAGACCCGACGCCGAGTGTTGGCAGACGCGCCCTCTTGCCCTACAATGGGCCGGTTCGTTTCTGCTGACCCCAGGGAGGTGAGCCAACGTTTTGGCCGTGCGGCAGCAGGGCCGGACGCCTGAACAGCTGGTAATATCCTGCTTTGTGCAATGCTGTTGCGCCCTGCTTTGAGCCCGTCTTGCCATTGCCCGCGGCCGCCAGGCAGCAATCGTCTCAGGAGGAAACATGAACCTCGATGCGGTCCGGAGGGATATCCGCCAACACGCCGACCCGTACGTGGCCCGGCTGCAAGCGGCTTGCCGCCAGCCGTCGATTTCCACCCAGGGGACCGGCATGGCCGAAATGGCCGACTGGGTGATCGCCACCATGGAGCAAGTCGGCTTCGAGGCGCGCCTATTGTCCACGCCGGGCTATCCGGCGGCCTATGGCGTTCGGTTGGGCCGTTCGCCCCGCCGGCTGTTGCTGTACAACCACTATGACGTGCAGCCGCCGGAGCCCATGGACGAATGGATGGTGGACCCCTTTGCCGCCGAGGTCCGCGACGGCACCCTGTACGCCCGGGGCGTCGCCGACAACAAGGGCAACCTGGTGGCCCGGTTGTGCGCCGTGGAATCCATCCTGCGGGTGGCCGGCGAGCTGCCCCTGACCGTCGTGTGCTTGTTCGAAGGCGAGGAGGAAATGGGCAGCCCGCACCTCGGGGCCTGCGTGGAGGCGCACCGCGAGCTCTTGCAGGCCGACGGCTGCCTGTGGGAGACGGCCTCCAAAGACCCTCACGGCCGGTTGGAGATTACCCTCGGGCTAAAGGGCATTCTATACGTAGAACTGCGGGTGCAGACGGCCCGCACCGACGTCCACTCGTCCCGGGCGGCCATCCTGCCCAATCCTGCCTGGCGGCTGGTGTGGGCGCTGCAGGCCCTCAAAGGTCGAGACGAGACGGTTCGAGTGCCGGGCTTTTATCGGGACGTCCGGCCGCCATCGCCGCGGCAGCGGCAGCTCCTGGCGGCGTGGCCCTTTGACGAGGCGGCCGAGCGGGAACGCCTGGACATCTCCTCGCATCTGATGGGGCTCACCGGTGAGGCGCTAAAGGAGCGCCTGATCTTTGGCCCCACGTGCACCATTTGCGGCATCCACTCAGGTTACGGGGGCCCGGGCATGAAGACGGTGCTGCCCCATACCGCTTCGGCCAAAGTGGACTTTCGCCTGGTACCCGACCAGGACCCGGCAGCCATCTTCCAGGACCTGCGCGCGTACCTGGATCAGGAGGGTTTCGACGACATTGAGCTCGTCAACCTCAACGCGCACCCGGCCTACTGGAGCTCCCCCGATGACCCGTTGGTCCGGGCGGTGGTGGAGGCCGCGGAACAGGTGTACGACCAGCCGCCGGTGGTGCTGCCCACGCTGACGGGCAGCGGTCCCATCGAAATGGTATGTCAGACCCTGGGAATCCCGGTGGCCGGCACGGGCGTGCGGCATCCCGCCTCCAATCCTCACGCGCCCAACGAAAGCGTGCGCGTTGAGGACTATTTGCAGGGTATTGAGCACGCTGCGGCCATCTTTGCCCGCTATGCCGAAATCTAGGGCCGTTGGGCCCTGATCCAAAGAAAGGAAGAGACCGTGAACAACCGCGAACGAGCGCTCGCCATTCTAAACTACCAACCCTATGACCGGGTGCCGATCGTGTACTTTGGTTTTTGGCGAGAGACCCTGCAAAAGTGGGCCGACGAAGGCCATCTGGACCCGGAAGAGATCCGCAATTGGGGAGACGGCAACCCGGTTGACGCCGCCATCGCGGCGCGCATAGGGCTGGACAACAACTGGGGCGATTGCTTCTCGCCCATTACCGGGCTCTTGCCGCCGTTTGAGGAAAAGATCCTGCAGGAAATGCCCGACGGATCCCAACGGAAGCTAAACCGAGACGGTGCTGTCGTGGTGCAGCGGCCCGGGGCGGTGTCCATCCCGGCCGAAGTGGACCACCTCCTCAAGGGACGGGCAGAATGGGAAGAGCTCTTTCTGCCGCGGTTGGCCTTTGCTCGCCAGCGCATCACCGGCGGCCTGGTGGGCATCAACTTTCCCTTTAGCGCTGACAAGACGGTCACCTTCCCCAATGTCAGCACCGGCAGCACGGTCCTGCAATGGGAGGACGGAGGCCTGGATTACCTCCGCGGCGGGCAGTGGGAGCGCCCCTACGGCCTGTACTGCGGCAGCCTGCTGGGCCTCATCCGCGATTGGCTGGGCTTGGTTGGACTGGCCTATCTTCAGGTAGACGATCCAGAGCTGCTGGACGAGATGATCACCACCATGGCCGACCTGTGTTACGAATGTGCCCGCACCGTGCTGGAAAGCGGCGCGCGGTTCGACTTTGGGCATTTTTGGGAGGACATCTGCTTCCGCAGCGGCCCGCTGGTCAACCCCAGGTGGTTCCGCCAGAAGGTGGGCCCCCATTACCGGCGCATCGCGGACCTCCTCCACCACCACGACATCCCCCTGATCTCGGTGGACTGCGACGGCATGATTGACGATATGATCCCCATCTGGTTGGACAATGGCATCAACGTCATGTTTCCCATCGAAGTTGGGGTGTGGCACGGCAACATCAAGCCGTGGCGGGAAAAGTACGGCAAGGAGCTGCGTGGCGTGGGCGGCGTGGACAAGCGCGTCCTCTCCCTGGACCGGGCGGCCATTGACGCCGAGGTGGAGCGCTTGCGGCCCCTGGTGGATCTGGGGGGCTACCTGCCGTGCCTCGACCACCGCATCTCCCCCGACGCGGAATGGGACAATGTGCGCTATTATTGTGACAGGATGCATCAGGTCTTTGGTTAAGCACTACAAGCCTGGTACTGGAGCAGCGGAGACTGCCGACCAACCGATGAGGAGGAACGATGCCTGATTTCACCGTGCCGGCCAGCGCCCTGGCCTACTGCTACGCCGATCAGTTGACCAGCGCTGTGGTGGGCCGGACCGCCCTGGACCTGGACCACCAGCTGCCGTGCCGAGACGCGAAAGCAAAGCGCAAAGATGTGGTGACCCTGGTGTTTACCGCGGCCCTGGTACACCTGGCCCGCCGGGGCGCCATTCGGATGGAAACTGGCACCCGAGGAGCCCTGATCAAACGCAAGTACGTGCTGGTCACGCTGGCCACCCGCGCCCTCGCCACTGCGGGCATTGAGGCGGCGCTGCTGGCCGAGGTCTCCGGCAAGGCGAAGGATGATGGCGCTGGCAACCTGGTGGCGCGCCTGCTGGGCAAGGACCGTACCGATCCATGGGGTCACGCCGTGAGCCTGATCCAGGAATCGTTGGTCGAGCTCGGCCTGTTCGCCGAGAGCGAACGCAGGGGCTTGGGCAAGCTCATGGGCAAAGACCGCACCCCCGTGTGCGACCGGGTCCTGGCGCTGCAGGCTCAGGTGCCCGTGCTCAAGGGCCTGCTTTCCGAGTTTCGCGCGGCCCAAGGACCTCTGTACGAGCAGTTGTGGAAGGACATCGGCAGCGGGCTGGCTTCGCGCCAGGACAAGCCGGACGTGGACCTGGACTAGAACTGGAGCGTGCCATGTCGGACGAGAAGAAACCCGCGGAAAGCAAGGCGACCGGCAGCTCTTGGACCGCCGAGCTTCCCAAGTACCTCACTGCCATCGGCACCTTCATCGCCGCCGGAGCGGCCCTCCTCACGGCTCTCAACAATGTCGGTGCCTTCCGCAAACCGTCAGGGTTGACCGGCACCACGCAGGCCGGCCCGACGGTGGTCGCTGCGTCGACACCAAGCTCTCCGTCAGTGGCCATCGCCCCCAGCTCGGCCGCAGACTCCGGTGCCCTGCCCAGTGGGCCTGTGGCGACCACCCTTCCTCCAGGCCTCTTGTTGGCCGATGACTTTGCCGATCCCACGAGCGGCTGGCTCACCGACGTGACGCCCGAGTCCGACAAGGGTTACACCGACGGCGAGTACCGCATCTCCATTTTCCAAGCCGAGCACGCGGCGTGGGGCCACCTGCTGCAGATTCACGACTGGAAGGACGTTGCCATCGACGTGGACGCACGGCTGGTGGATGGCAGCAGCGACAATCAGTACGGCATCGTCGCTCGATATGACCGGGATGACGAGAACTTTTACCTCTTTACCATCACCAGTGCGGGCGAGGTCATGGTCGAAAAGAGATGGAACGACGAATGGATGACCATCGTCGAGGCGACTCGTGCGCCAGCCGTACGCAAAGGCAACTTGGTCAACCACCTGCGCGTCGAGTGCCTGGGCGACGCGCTGTTGTTCTACGCCAACGGTGAGCTGCTGGTCCAGGTGAGGGACGCCACCTTTCCATCGGGCGATGTCGGCCTGCTGGCTGCGGCCCTGGACGAGCCCCCCATCGTGGTGGCTTTCGACAACATCCGTGTGCGCTCGCTGGAATGAGTCACTCAATGGGTACTCCGACTTGCCGTTGTCTGCGGGATAGGCCGAACGGGGCTGGCGGGGCATGACCGATCCTGGGCTGGTCTTGGAGCTCACTACCCCCCGTCTGCGCCTGCTGGCCCTGACCGGATGGCACCTGAGCCTGCTCCTCGACGAGCCTGAGGAGTTGGAGCGCCTGCTGGGCCTGGTGGAAGGCCACGCCAGGCTGCCCGCTGAGCTGCGTCAGCCCGTGCAGGAGATGCTGAACCGGACCCTGGCGGACCCCGCCAACACCGTATGGACCACCAACTGGCAGATCGTCGCCGGCTCTCCTCCCCGCATCGTCGGCGGCTTTTGCTTCAAGGGTGCTCCGGACAACGGTGGCGAAGTGGAGATCGGCTACGGCCTCAACCCCGGCAGTCAAGGCCAGGGATTCATGACCGAGGCGCTGTCGGTGGCCGTGCCGTGGGCCCTGGAGCAGCCCGGTGTGCAAGCGGTCATCGCCGAGACCGAGCGGGACAACCTGCCTTCTCAGGCCGTTCTGCGCCGGACCGGCTTTGTTCGCTATCGTGAGACGGCCACGGCTCTCTGGTGGCGCCGGCAGCGAAGGGCTGACACGCCATGAGCCGCAGAGACACTCATGTGAGAGTCATCGCCGTGCTTGGCCTGCTCTTCGCCCTCGCGGGCGAGCGCGCCCAGGCCGGCGCTCCCCAGGCGGCCAGCCCCAGCTGTGTCGAGGCCGCCTCGCGTATCGAGTTCGTTGGCCAGGTTGGGGGCGTGGCCAAGGCAGCCATCACTCAAGGAAACCTGGTGTATCTGGGCTTGGGACCGCGCCTGACAGTGCTCAACATGGCCGACCCACTACACCCTGTGGTACGCGGCCAGTCCGCTGCGATGGCGGGCATCGTTGAAAGCGTCGCTGTTTCGGGAACCCTGGCGTGCGTGGCCGCTGGTGAGGCCGGCCTTTACCTCGTGGATGTCGCCGATCCCCTGCGCCCGGCCCTGCTCAGCCGGCTGGCGCTTCCAGGCCAGGCTCGGAGCGTGACTCTGCACGGGGAGCTGGCCTATGTTGCTTCCAGCAGCGCCGGACTGCGGGTGGTGGACGTGTCCAACCCTCAGCAGCCCATTGCGCGGGGAGCTCTGGACACTGGCGGCCAGGCGTACGGCGTAGCGGTGCTGGGCAAGCTGGCCGTGGTCGCCGACGAGGCGGCCGGGTTGTGCATCGTGGATGTTGCTGCCCCCGCTGCCCCGCAGCCGTTGGCCACCCTGGCCACACCAGGGCCAGCGTTGGACGTGGCCGCCGCCGGCAGCCTGGCCTATGTGGCCTGCGGCAGTGCGGGGCTGGTCATCGTCAACCTAGCCAATCCGTCTACTCCCGTGCAGGTGGGGGCCTTGGACACGCCTGGTCTGGCACGCCGCGTGACCAGGGCAGGTAGCACCGTCTACGTCGCCGATGCCCACAGCGGATTGCGTATCATCAATGTGTCCAATCCCAGCGCGCCATCTCATGTGGGAAGCTATGACACGCCAGGCGACGCCCGCTGCGTCACCCTCCTCGCCGGCTACGCTTGTGTGGCCGACTATGACCAGGGGTTACGCATCATCCGCCTCACCAATCCCTCTTTGCCCGTCGAAGCGGCAGCCCTGGAGGCCGGCGGCTATGCTCGTCATGTCGCCGTGAGCGGCGCTTGGGCCTACGTGGCCGATTCCCGAGCCGGCCTGCACGTCGTCGATGTTGCACAGCCCAGCAAACTAGTGGTAGTCGGAACAGTCAACACCCCCGGAGAGGCCTGGCACATCGCTCTATCTTCCCACCGCGCCTATGTCGCCGACGGGTGGTCTGGCCTCCGGGTCATTGACGTTGCTGCCCCAGCGAATCCCGTTGAGCTGGGCTTCCTGGACACTTCCGGCTTTGCCCGGGGCGTCGCGGTGTTCGAGGCGGAGGGCAAGCGCTATGTCGGAATCGCCGATGGCGGCAGCGGCCTGCGGATTGTCGATGTCGCTGATCCGCGCCGTCCGCGGGAGGTCGGCGCGGTGGGCTCCGCCGGCTACGTGCAGGGCATCGCCATTTCGCAACGCGGAGGCGCACAAAGCGCGCTGGCTTACTTGGCCGCGACCAACAATGGGATGCTGGTCTACAACCTCCAGCAACCCGCGCAACCCACTCCTGTCGGGGCCATCGCTGTGCCCGGCTACGCCCTGAGCCTGACGCTGACCGACGATCCCGAGCTCCTGCGGCCGTATGCCCTGGTGGCGGCCGGAACGGGCGGGTTGCGCATCATCGATGTCCTCAATCCCGCCGCGCCCAGAGAAGTTGGAGCCTTCGCCACCATGAGCTATGCCGGCGGGGTTGCCGCTGATGGAAGGTTTGCCCACATTGCCGCGGGAAGCTCTGGAATCACCACCCTGGACATCAGCGAGCCGGCCGAGCCTCGGGAGGTCTGCTTCTACGACACGCCCGGTTCGGCGGAGGCGGTTGCGTGCCAGGGAGAGTTCCTCTACGTGGCCGACGGCGAGGGTGGGCTCGTTGCCCTGCGCTTTGCAGGACCGCCTGTCGACCCCACTTCTACCCCAACCGCCACGCCCACTGTAACGGCGACCCCGACTGCGACGCCGACGGTTTCTCCCACCATTACCGCCAGCCCAACGAGCACCCCAACTCATCCGGCAACACTGACCCCAACGCCCGACAGCACGCCCCTGCCGACGCCAACCGCAACCCTCAGCGCCACTCCGGAGCCGAGCCTCACAGCCAGCTCCACGGCCACCGGCTCGCCAACGCCTTCACCAACGCTGGCCATGTGGCGCGTGTATTTGCCGGCGCTATGGAAGACGTCAAGCACTGAACGGTGACCACAGAACCCCAACAAGCAAGCCGGGCGCGGGAGAGGGGGTGCTCCTCTCCACACGCCCGGCTCGGCGTTAGCGGATATCTCCAGCGCTACGTGATGGTGACCACGGCGGAGCCCAGCAACTCCAGATCGTGAGCTTCCCTGTGCTGCACGCCCCACACGCTGACGGTGTACGTGCCCGGCTCGAGGCCCAGGACCTCTCCCGCAATCAAGTAGCCGCACATGCAGCGGCAAACCTCACCGGTGTTCGTCTCAATAATCCGAATGTTGGCGCCCTCCCTGCCGGCGAACAGGGCCAGCTCGGCGCAGCATACGTAGGACAGCCTCTGCTGAAAGGTGATCACACCACCCTCCGCCACGACATCCACGCCGGCCCACTTGACCAGCGCATCCGTGGCGATGGTCTGATCACAAGGTCCTGAATGGACCTTGAGTTGGAGCGCTTGCTCCGCCAGCACTTGGCCGTCTCCCTGCAGCGTTCCCTTCCAAACCACTCCCGCCCGGGCATGGCTCACCATGACCTGATAGTCGGGCCGAGCAACAACCGGGTAACCCATCTGCACCGACCNNCCCGCCACACCCGCGAGACATACCCCAGCACGTTGGCCGGAGTCTCGTCACTGCCTGTCCAATCCACCTGTTGGTCCAGCCCCATGCCGGGATGCTGCAGCACCAGGTAGTCCAGCAGGTACCTAAACGCGGACTCCGGATCCAGCAGGTCCGCAGTGGCCTCGGGAATGACGCGATGGTCGGCCAGCACGGCGCCCTTCCAGATCATGCCGTCATCGGCGTGGGTGAGCTCCACGGAAAAGGGCGCATCCGGCGCCACCACCCGCACCAATCGTACGGTCCAGGAACCCTGCTGGCAGAGCCAGGTGACGGCGCCGACCAGCCCTGGAGGGGTGATGTCATGGACTACCCAGCCATCCCTCTGCAGCTCCCAGTTGCTGTGAGACGCCTGCCACTCATCCACAAGGGAAGCGAGGTAGGTCAACATATCATCGTCCGGCGGCGATGCAGGTTCCACATGGCCTTCGGAGCTCAAAACGCCGACCCACTGCAGACCATCATTGCCGTGAGACAGCAGCGCCTGGTAGGGCTGCTGCGGCCCCAAAGCCTCTCGGATGGTGATGGTCCAGACGCCATAGTTCCAGGTCCACGTTGCCCCCGCCGCTCCCGGCGCGGGGACATCCTCGAGAGTCCACTGGCTGAGCTGGCCCACGGCGATCTCGGGATAGTTCTGACGCAAGTAGGTCAGGAGCGCGTCGAGGGGCGGCTTGGGGCGGCTAAAGCTGGAAGAATCCGGATCGCGGACGATAACGCTCCTGCCAGACGCATCGGTGTGCAATTGATAGGTCCTTTCTCCACTGCGCAGGACGACGCGATAACCGGGCGTAATAACCTGGGCATACATTTCGCCCGGCTCAGGCAGCCCAAGGCTGGTGTCCGGCCAATCCACTGCCTCGACTTGTTCCACCATGACCCGGTCCACGCTTACGCCCAGGCTCAAAGCCAGGTTCCGCACCGCCGCCTCCGCCACCAGCCTGGCCTTCTCATCACCGGCCGGGATGACCGTGGACGGTATGCTGGGCCTGGCGGGCGTCGTTGTCGGACCGCCCGTGGTCGCCGTTGAACAAGCTGTGCTCAGCACAAGCAGCAACGACAATATCATTCGCATTCGTGTCTTCATCATGCCTGACCTCTCTTCCACAAATCCAAAACTGTCTCCACCCAATAGACGAGCGGACGCGTCGGCAGGTTCCCGTGACACTCTGCACGGGTGCCATCGCGCTGTCGGCGCACCAGGGACAACGTGGAGCATCCCATCAGTATGCCTGCCACCAGTCCTTCTGCGACCGGGGATCCATCAGACTGCCGGTGTCTGCGATGGCCAGGATGATCTGGCCGCCGGCAGCTCGGGCAAAGGGCTGGCGAGGTCGCAGCGCTGGCAGCAAAGCACGGCCCGCAGCATTGCACTGCTCATAGAGCACCAGCAGTGCCGGATCGGTGCAGATCCCCTCAAGGTGCAGGGCATACCCTCGCACTGTGTTATCGTCGCGGGTGTACTTGAGGGTCACCCGGTCAGCGGCGGCAAAGAGTACCAGGACCTCGGCGCCGCTGCCGATGGTATAACCCGAGTCGGGCACGTGCAGGATCTCTCCAGGCGCGGTCGCCAGCGCCAACACGGTAACAGGAGGACTGGTGACCGGCGGGCCAGGGCGCATGGCAAGCCAGTCCCAGGCATTCGCCCGATAGGCCGACCCAAAAGCCGGCAATCGCCGATCCGCAAACAAGTCGCGGAACTGAGGCGCGCTGGGGTCGCGGGGGCCATCGTAGTGAACGAGGCCAAGGTGAGCCTGGGCAACCGCATAGCCGCGGACAGCCAGGAGATTGTAGTCGGGATGCCCCGCGGCAGGGATATGGGGGCCAGGAGGATCAGCGCTCAGGAGCACATAGTGCTGAGGGGGAAATGCTGAGCACACGTTTTGCTTGAACACGAGAGGCAGGCACGAGGTGTTGGCGACCGCCTGAGCCATCCCGCTACTTGAGCGATCGCCGGCGAGCCAGATCAGCGCGTCAGAACCAACGGGCGCAGCGTGCTCCGCAAGCGTCCACTGGCCCGGGATCGTTGGCAAGGCTACGGCCCGAGCACCAGCAAAGGCCAGGCTACCGGCCACCAGAATGCCGACAACGATCGCACCATCTGCCAGCGCCCGCGGCCTGCCTGGCGCCGAACCGGCAGCCAACCGCCACAGGGAAGGCCAGACCATCGCGAGCTGCCCGCCGAGGCCAGCGCACATCCATTGGAAGCAGGCACGACAAGTGAACGCCCGGGTGCTGAACTCCATGGTCCCATTATCCCTGAGATGGGTCGGTGGGCCAAGTGCGCGGCTGGCCCAACTGGTTTGACGGCCGATGGAAATGCGGGTATCGTAGTCTGCCGCGGGCGCCCGGTCGCGCCATGGCGCGCCCGTATGAAACTATCGTAAGGATTACCGCTCTCAAGATGACAGAAGCACAGCGATGCTGTATTTTCCCACTGGAAGGATGACTCTTTATTTATGAACAGGCCCTTGTCGAGGCTCCAGTTTGGCTGCTGAATACAGTGACGCAGAGCTAATCGCGGGCTGCGCCAAGAGGGCGCCATGGGCCTGGGAAGCGCTGGTGGAGCGCTACAAGCGGTTGGTGTACTCGGTCGCGTTGCGTTCAGGTCTGGGTCCAGAAGACAGCTCTGACGTCTTCCAGACAGTCTTTGCACAACTCCTGGAGCACATCCACACCATTCGCGACCCCAACGGGATTGCCGCTTGGCTGATCACCAGCACCAAGCGCCTGAGCTGGCGCACCATGCGCCAGCGGCGACGGGAGCCAACGGAGAGTGATGATAGCTCGGGAGATGACGAGGGAATTAAGGACGAGAGCCGTGCGGGTGAGGTACCCGACGAGACCCTCTGGATGGATCGGCTGCTGGTACATTCTGCCCTGGAGCAGGTCACGGCGGGGTGCCAGCAGCTCTTGTACTTGCTGTACTTTGACCAATCGGAGCCGTCCTACGATGACATCAGCGCTCGACTCAGTATCCCCAAGGGCAGCATCGGGCCCACGCGGGCTCGCTGTCTGCAAAAGCTGCGGGAGATCTTGAGGACCATGGGGATGCGCGACTCATGAGCAGCCATCCAGTTCCTTTCCAGACCCTGGCGGACTGGTTGGACGGGCAGCTCGATAGGGAAGCCTTCCGGGCTATTGAGGCGCACCTTTCAGCCGGCTGCCCCCACTGTGAGGCTGAGCTGACCTGGCTGCGGCGCGTCGAGGGCGCGGCCCGTTTCGATGGATGGAGTGAACCGCCGGCCGAGGCAGTGGCCCAAGTGAAGGCACTGCTCACCAGGCGAGCTGTCCGACCCTTGCCGAAAACCCAGCCAGCGGTCCGACGCTCGTGGACGTGGATGCCTCGGCTGGCATTTGCCGCAACCGCCGCTGCGCTGCTGCTGGCGCTGGTCGCTGCTGCCTTGACCCAGATGCCGGACCTGTTGCCGCGGCAGGCCCGCATCACTGCGTATCATGGTGCGGTGGAAACCCGTCAGTCGGCCGGCGGAACCTGGCATGCCGTCAGTGCCGATGAGCAGGTTCCGGAAGGTGCCTCAGTGCGGGTGCTCGATGGCATAGCCATGATCACCCTCCCGGATAAGAGCGCTCTCCTGTTGGGCGCGGGCAGTGAACTCACCTTGGCCACCATGCGCTCGAGCCTTCTCGGGGTAGCAAACCGCATTGCCATCGAGCAGTATTGCGGCCGGGTCGAGTACGACGTGGCCAGTCTCAAGCACGCCCGGTCATCCTTCCAGGCCCGGTCGCCCGGCGCCCTGGTCACGGTGCACGGGACGCGCTTTGTCCTCCAGGTAGAAGCGGATACACCCACGCAGTTGGCGGTCATTGAGGGAAGGGTCCAGGTGGCCGTCACGGCCGGCTCGGTGCAAGCGTCAGGCTCTTTGACCTCCGTGGTCCTGAATCAGGATGACACGGCCATCGTACCTGCAACCGACGCGCCAGTTTTCTTGCCCAGCGCAACACCGCCGCCCCAGCGGACGGCGACATCCACCGCATCAGCGACCGCCCTACCGCGGGCCACCGCATCGCCACTGCCCGCCGCGACTCCGACCCATGGACTGGAAACACCGGGTGCGACACTCCCGCCGATGGCGAGCCCGGTGCCGCCAGGTCCTACCGCCGCACCGGTTCCGTCAGTGGACGAGAGCCCGACGCCCGCAGTGCTCCGTCCTACGTTGCCGACGCCAGTACCTACAGCAACTGCAGTGTCGCCCCTGGCTGAATTCGAACCTGTGGCATTTGACGGCGTCATCGAAAGCTTCCCGAGGGGATACATTGGAGAGTGGATCATCTCAGGCCGTATGGTCTGGGTCACGCACTCTACAGAGATTCACGGCACACCCCGCGTTGGGCTGAAGGTTCAGGTCACGGGACGGCCTTTGTCGCCACGGGCTGTAGTGGCATTGACGATTGACGTGATCATACCAGGTAACGCGGCTACCGCGATACCTAGCCTGACTCCAGAGTCCACGAGTACCCCTCTGGCCGTCCGGCCTACGTCGACCAGTCCAGCGCCGGCTCCGAGCATTACCCTGCTGCCTGTTCGTCCGACGTTGACGGCGACAGTAGTACCGACTCTAACCGAGACTCCGGCAACACAGGAGACGGAGGAGCCGACCGCCACCCCGCAGCGCACAGGGGTGCCGCCCGTAACGGTCATTCCTGGTCCGCGGCGAACGGACACGCCGACGCCCACCGTCGAGCTGGAGCCAACGCCGACCCCTGACCCGCCTGCGGAGACGCTGACTCCGACGCCAGAGCCCTCAGCCACAGAGACCACACCGCCAGTTCCCACGCCCACACCTTCTGCAACCGCTCTTCCACTGGAGACCCCGGTGGGTCCGCCCTTGGAGCGCTGGTCAGGAAAGATCGAGAGGCTTCCGCAGAACCTCATTGGGCCGTGGGTCATCGGCGGTCGCATCGTGCATGTCACCCCACAAACGCAGATCCAGGGCCGGCCGGCCATCGGCCTATTGGCCGATGTGGAAGCAGTGGACGATGCTGATATGATCCTCCGCGCACGCCGCATCGTCGTCATTAACGCCAGCGAGTCCTGACCCCCGGGCCGTCACTGATGGCATGTGCCCAAAGGGCGCCTTCACCTCCATCCGAGGAAGGTTCGCCCGTCCCCATGAGCCCAGCCGCGCAACTTGGCGCGGCTGGGCTTGTACGTTAGAATGGGACAGAGTAGCCTAGGGGATCCCATCATCTGCCCGACTGCCACTGCGCCAGGACATGAGTGTCGATAAACGCGAGTTTGCAATAGCCAACGAGTATCAATACGATCGTTCCGGGCCCCTGCGCTGGTTTGTGGCCCACGTCTTGCGTTACCCCTGGATTCCCCTCGCCGGAGTAGCCCTAGCGCTGGCGACTAGCTCACTCTACAGCTCCCTCTCGGTGACCGTGGGCCGCGCTTTTGATGCCGCTTTGCGTCCGGACGCAACCGTATCGCTGATCATCCGCAGCGCGCTGCCCGTGCTGGCTATCGGCGTCGGCCTGGGACTTGCTCAGCTTGGACGCAACCTGGCCATGGAGCTCCTGGCGCACCGGGTGGAGCGTGATGCGCGGGATGAGCTGTATCTCAGTCTGCTGGGCAAGAGCATCACCTTCCACAGCAGGCAGCGCATCGGCGACGTCATGGCCAGGGCAACCAACGACGTGTTTGAGCTGAACCTCATGATCAGCCCAGCCCTCAGCCTGATCCTGTCGTCTGCCCTCAGCCTGACCGTGCCGGTGTTGGCCATCGCCCTCAATTTGCCGCGCCAGTTGATGTTCATGCCGATCCTGTTCTGGTTCCTCTACGCTATCACAGTCAGGCGCTACAGCCGCCAGATCGAGCCCATTGTCGATGCCGAACGGGAGCGGTTCGGCACCATGAACGCCCGACTCGCGGAGACCATAGCTGGCATTGAAGTGGTGAAGGGAAGCGCTCAAGAGCGCCAGGAGCGGGAGGTGTTCGCCCGCAACGCGGCACGGCTGAGGGATGCCGTCGTTCAGCAGGGAGAGGCCAGGTCCCGCTACCTGACCCTGCTGGCTTTCAGCCTGGTTTTGGGCGGCGGCTTGCTCCATGCTTTACTGCTGTTTCAAAGAGGCGCCGTCACTGTAGGGCAGGTGATCATGTACATGGGACTGCTGCGCCAGCTGGAATTCCCTTCATTCATGTCGGTGTGGACCTTTGCCGTGGTGCAGACCGGCCTTGCTGCCGCGAGGCGCATTCTGGAGCTGATCAACGCCGAGAGTGAGCTGGATGAGAATCCGGGGGGCTGCAGCCAGACCATGCGGGGGGAGATCGCCTTCCACGATGTATGTTTCGCCTACAATGGGACGCCAGTCTTGCAGGACATCCGCTTCCACGCCAACCCTGGCGATACCATCGCCATCGTCGGAGAGACTGGTTCCGGCAAGAGCACCCTGGCCAAGCTGGTGAACCGCACCTTTGATGTCACATCGGGGCAGGTTCTGGTGGATGGCGTCGACGTACGCGAGTGGAATCTGGCCTCGCTTCGCTCCCAGATCTCTACTATTGAACAGGATATCTTTCTCTACTCTCGTAGCCTGGAGGAGAACATCGCTTTCGGCCTGGATGGCAAGCCAGATCCTCTCCACATCATGCGGGCGGCGCGCGAAGCCCAGGCCCACGAGTTCATTGTTGACTTTCCCCAGGGCTACCAGACCGAGATCGGCGAACGGGGTGTGACACTTTCGGGCGGTCAGCGGCAGCGGGTAGCCATTGCCCGGGCCTTTCTCACCGATCCGCGCATCCTCATCCTCGATGACTCTACCAGTGCCATCGACAGCGCTACCGAGGATCAGATCCAGAGAGCCATGCGCCGTATCATGATGGGCCGCACGACGCTGCTCATCACTCACCGCCTGTCTCAAATCCGGTGGGCCGACCGCATTCTGGTGCTGCGCCAGGGCCGCCTGGTGGACCAGGGCACCCACGATGAGTTGATGCAGCGCTGTGAAGCCTATCGCCGCATCTTTGCACGGTATCATTAGCACGAGCCTTGACGGACCAGGGGACACTGAGGAGGAAAAACGGCAAATGAACACCACCGAACTTGAACGCACTGCGCAGGCGTTAGTCGCACCAGGTAAGGGAATCCTGGCAGCCGACGAAAGCAGCGGCACCATCAAGAGACGGTTCGATACGATCCAGTTGGTGTCCACCGAGGAGAACCGCCGTGCCTACCGCGATTTGCTCTTGACTGCAGAGGGTATGGAGGAGTTCATCAGCGGAGTGATCCTGGTGGATGAGACGTTGCGCCAGCGGTCGCTACAGGGCACGTTGTTTCCGGAATTGCTTACCGCAAAGGGCGTCATCCCGGGCATCAAGGTCGACGCCGGAGCCCACGATCTGGCCGGCTTTCCCGGCGAAAAGATCACCGAAGGACTGGATGGGCTGCGCGCGCGCTTGTCGGAGTACCACCGCTTGGGCGCTCGATTCGCCAAGTGGCGGGCAGTAATCGCTGTCGGCAAGGGCATACCCACTTCCACCTGCCTCATGGCCAATGCCCACGCGCTGGCGCGCTACGCCGCCCTGTGCCAGGAGGCGGGCCTGGTTCCCATCGTTGAGCCCGAGGTGCTGATGGATGGCGATCACGACATCCAGCGGTGCTTTGAGGTCACGTCGGAGGCCCAACGGGTGGTGTACGGTGAGCTGGCGGAGCATAGGGTCTTCCTGGAGGGGACCTTACTCAAGCCGAACATGGTTCTGCCGGCAGCGAGGTGTCCCCAACTGGCGAGCGACCAGGACATCGCCGCCGCTACCCTCCGTTGCCTGCGCACGTCGGTTCCTGCGGCCGTGCCCGGCATTGTCTTCCTTTCCGGTGGTCAAGGGCCCGTCGAAGCGACGGAGCGCTTGAACGTCATGAACCAGATGGGAGCGCAGCCGTGGGAGCTGAGCTTTTCGTATGGCCGCGCCCTCCAGGAACCCTCCTTGAAGGCGTGGCAGGGCGAGGCGGCCAACGTGAAGCGCGCTCAGGAGCTCCTTGCGTTGCGGGCGCGGTGTAACGGCGCTGCGCGTTTTGGCCAGTACTCTGCGGAAATGGAAAGGGCTGCATGAATCGTCGCAGGCAAGGAAGGGCGCGTACAGGCCTCAGGCCTACCAGATTGGCAGGTGACTAGGCAGTGGGCTGGGTAGGAGAAGGCCTCGAGAGTGATGCGTACGACCGCCAATACGGTGACCGTGAACTGGTACGGCGCATTGCCCAATACTTTGTGCCGCAGCGGCGTATCCTGGCCCTGGTGGCCACCATGCTGGCGGCCGACTCGGTGGTGGGCGCCGGAATACCCTGGGTCATTTCTCGCGGCATCGACTGGGTAGCACAGCACCCCTCAATGCCGGCGGCTGCTGCCGCAGCGATGGCAGTCCTGGCCCTGAGCTCCATGTCTTGGGTGTTCAACTACTTCCGACAGCGGCTGGGCACAAGGGGGATCACCAACGTGGTGTATCAATTGCGCCTGGACGCATTCGCCGCGGTCACGGAACGCGATCTATCGTTCTATGATGAGGAACCCGCGGGCAAGATCGTCAGCCGGGTCACATCCGACACGCGGGACTTTAGCGCGGTGGTGGAACTGGTCCTCGGCCTGATGACCCAGGTGCTCATCGTCCTGGTCTTGTTCGCGGTGCTCTTTTCCATCAACGTGCGCCTGGCAACAGTAGTCACCCTCATGGCACCGATTACGATGGGCATCGCGCTGGCCTTTCGCCAGGTGGCCCGCCGCATCACCCAAAACGCCAAGCGGGCGTTGGCCGTTGTCAACGCCCTGGTGGAGGAATCCATAAGCGGCATCGCCATCGCCAAGAACTTTAGGCGAGAACAGGCAGTGTACGAGAGCTTTGTCCGGGTCAACGACCAGTACTACCGACTTGGCCGGGCCAGGGGATGGATCCTCAACACCATCGTCCCCGTCCTGGAGATGGGAGTAGGCATTGGCACTGCCTTTGTGGTATACTATGGTGGATTGTTGGCGCTGAGCGAGCAGATCACTCCAGGTCAGTGGTACTTTTTCGTGCAGACCATGGACCTGTTCTGGTTCCCGTTGACCAGCATCGCGTCCTTCTGGAGTCAGTTCCAGGACGGGCTGGCGGCCGCTGAGAGGGTGTTCGCCCTCATCGATGCGGAGCCCAAGGTCGAGCAGACCGCTAACGAGCCAGTAGAGGGCGTGCTGGGGCAGGTGGAATTCCGGCACCTGCAGTTCGCGTACACCGAACGGGAGACGGTCCTGCAAGACTTTAGCCTCACCGTGGCGCCCGGGGAGGTGCTGGCGGTGGTGGGCCATACAGGCGCCGGCAAGTCCAGTTTGGCGCGCTTGATTGGCAGATTCTACGAGTTCCAGGGAGGCCAGTTGCTCATCAATGGACGGGACATCCGTACCCTGGACCTGGCGCAGTACCGCAAGCGCCTGGGCATGGTCCCGCAGGAGCCCTTTCTCTTCTCGGGCACAGTAGCCAGCAACATTCGCTACAGCCGCCCTGATGCCAGCGATGCCGAGGTGGAGGCTGCCGCTGCCAGCATTGCTGCTGGCGAATGGGTCAGTTACCTCCCTGACGGTCTGCAAACTGAGGTAGGTGAGCGGGGCGGGCGTCTGTCGATGGGCCAGCGCCAGCTCGTTGCCCTGGCCCGCGTCCTGCTCAAAGACCCTGCCATCCTCATCCTCGATGAGGCCACCGCCAGTGTCGACCCCTTCACCGAAGCCCAGATTCAGGAAGGCCTGCAGACCGTCCTCAGCGACCGCACCTCCATTGTTATCGCCCACCGCCTCTCCACCGTCCGTCGCGCCGATCGCATCATCGTCATCCGCGACGGCCGCATCATCGAAGAGGGCAACCACGAGTCCCTCCTCGCCGCCGGCGGCCATTACGCCGAGCTCTACAACACCTC
>DDYO01000283.1:347-7322 GCA_002348045.1 Anaerolineales bacterium UBA2232 | reverse complement strand
CACCTGTACGACATATACGGGCAGATCCCGGCCGTCGAGGCGACAGCGCAAGAGGTCACAGTGACCGTGTTCGTGAGGAGCACAATGCTCTGGCCGTTCAAGCACTGTGACGCGTACCTCGACGATATGACGCTGGAGGTGGTGGGGGCTGAGGATCCGGAGCCGCCGGAGAAGCCCGAGCCGCGGCCGGTTACGCCGGTCGTGCCCGTTCCTACGGGCGTCGGCTATCCCGTCGTGGCCACGGGAAGCAAGTTGCACCCACACGCTCTCGGTGAAGGCGGCACGTACGACGTGGTGCAGTATCTTGCCAAGAGTGGCTACCACCTACCTTTCCTCAAGTTCGTGGCCTGCAAGCCCAAGGACCTGCCAGGAGTCAGGACCCTCAAGGCGCTCTCACCGAGCACGCGGATCATCGGGCGACTGATCGAGACCGCGGACAACGCGGTTAACATCCAAGGTCCAGGCTTCGGCCAGCTGAGTGGCTCCAGCGGTCCCGAGCGATATATGGCCGAGTTCCTGCCGTCGATGCGCGAATACGCGGATATGGTCGACTATTGGGAGCTCTGGAACGAGCAGGACCCGGTAGGCACAGCCGGTCACGTGCAGATGGCGCGGTTTGCAGTCGCGTGTATGGAGATCGCCGAGCGTGAGAGGGTGAAGCTCGCGCTGATGAGCTACTCGACGGGAGTGCCGGAGCCTGAAGAGTGGCGCGCGATCTGGGAACAGACCGATTTCTTCCAGCGAGCGAAGGCCGGCGGCCATATCCTCTCCCTGCACGCCTATTGCCGTACGGCCGACGCGGAAGCCACGACCTACCACCTTCTCCGGCCGACGTGGCTGTATGACGAGATCCTGGTCCCCAACGACTGTGTGGTGCCATTCATCCATACGGAGTATTCGGTGGATGACGACATTCACAATTGGTCGACGGCGGACTTGATGGCGGAATACGCAAGGGCCGACGCACTGCTGAGTGAGCTGTGGTATTGTCTGGGCGCGAGCGTGTTCACCTTTGGGCTCGGGTGGGAGATGTACAACCATAACGCGCGCTGGCAGGCGTTCGCGGACCTGGTGTTGGCGACGCGAGAGCGGGCCAACGCATTGCCACCGAATGTAGCGGGACCGCCGAACGAGCAGTACGATCGGTACGTGATCATAGCCGATCCGACCTACATGGGCGCCGCGCAGCTCGACGCAGCGTATGCTCGCGGGCGGTGGGGCTGTGCGTGGTGACGCCAAGATGGCAGGACGCGGTGCCCCTGGCAAAGGACCGACCGGCGGAGTGGGCGTCGAACACTGTGGACGCCGGGCCGCTGCCGGNNAGCGCTACCGCGACTGGGCCTATGCCCGCGACCCTGGCACGCTCCTGGTATTCGATCCGATCGTGACGCCGGAATAGGCGTGAATGGGGCTCATCTTCGAGCAGCGGAACCCGACCTGGACCTCACCCCGCAGCGTACGGCCGTGATGTATGTCGTGCCTTCTGGCGCTGAGTCGAGTAAGTGCGATCGCAGGGAGACCGAGTATCAGTGATTCCCCGCTATTCGGTGTATCTGCTAACTCCGAAAACGAAGGCATTGTAGGGCAAGGGAAATGGCCTTTCGCCTTGCGCCAAGCTTTGCGGGTTGCGCATAATGGTGCCGGTCTCCACGTCGTACGCCCACTCGCTCCACACGATGTCATCGGGCCGCGCCGTCTGCGCCACGACGTAACTGCCCACGGCCAACCGTGCGCCAAGTGCTCCGGTTTCGAAGTCCAAGCCCAGGTGCACTTCCTGCACCGGCACGTTCCTGTTGTGTGAGGCGAGCGAAACGCACAGCCCGCGCGCCAGTGAAGTGAGCGGGCCGAGGGCAGGTTGGGCAGTAGTAAGCAAGCTTAAGCCGGCGGTCACTGCATCCGAGTTGAAGATGGCAACCAATTCCTCGTCGGTCGAATTGGAGACGTTCACCGTACGACAGGCAAAACTCACTCCGCTCCCACCCACCGTTAGGCCGATGAACACCGGCTGGCCGGAAACGGCAGCATCCTGCCCAGCGCGCGCCTTATAGAGTTGGTTGAAGGCCACCGTCTCCTCTTTGCCGTTTTCCACCTGATTGCGGGCCTCAAAGGCGAAGAGGATAGTGTGGATGTCGGTACCCCGGTTGAACAAGGGCGTGGGATATTCGTGTACGCGAAGATACGCCAGACGAATGTTGACGCGCTGGCCTCTAAGCTCATCGGCGGCATACATATTGCTTGCCGAAATGATGGAATGGTAGCGCTGTGCGCCGGGTGTGATCGGGGCGATGTAACCGTACTGGTGCTGCGTGTTGAGCCACGAGCGGCGAGCGCTCCTCAGACTCTCCAAACCTAGACTATCGGCTTCGGCGCCACCTTCGATCTCCTGCAGCTTGGCCTGGATTTGCTCAGGCGATTGCAGGCCGAGGGGGATAAAATCGCTGTTCATGGTTGGCCTCCACTGAGATAGGGAGAATACGGGGTTCTATAGCTTTCGTATGACCATGAAAGTATGATACCATTTGTGCACGTTAATGCGAGGCCTGCGTTGGGCACCTATGATATCCGGTCCGCACGCGCGAGGCATAGAGAGACGCCTCACAAGTTGTGTGTCCCACTGAGTTGCCCACAGTGGCATCCGCGTCATTAGAGAAACTCTAGATGTTTCTTGACCCAACCAAGACGTACACCCCCTAGAATTAGGCCATGGGTTAGGCCTCGTTCATTGCTGCCCTCTGTCCAAGTCACGGCCTGCCACCCTAAGCAACACCACAGGCAGCATAGGCGCTCAGAACAACAGTCTGGATAGTCGCCCGCTGCGGTGAAGTCGGCAATGCAGAAGCCGGGCCGGGGTTCCAGCGAGGCAACAGTCGATCTGACCGAGGATGGCCCTCCCGCACTGGAGTTCGCGGACATGATTCTCAGGATTAGGCCATGAAGATTCTAATGATTGCCCCCCAGCCGTTCTTTGAACCAAGGGGGACACCTATCAGCGTCTACCAACGTCTTCAGGCGCTCTCTGTCCTGCAACATCAGGTCGACCTGCTTACCTATCACGTAGGGCAGGACGTTAGCATCCCTGGTATTAGGGTTCATCGAGGTCCCCGTGTACCCTTCATCAAGAAGGTGAAGCTGGGTCCCTCGTGGACCAAGGCGTTTCTCGACGTCCTGCTCCTAGTCCGGGCCATCGTCCTGCTGGTCAGGAATCACTATGATGTCATCCATTCCCATGAAGAAGCGGCTTTTTGCTCAGTCCTCCTTTCCAGAGCGTTTCACACAAGCCATGTCTATGACATGCATTCCTGCCTGCCTCAACAGCTAGCCAGCCTACCCCGCTGGAACATATGGCCACTTCTCAAGCTGTTTGAGATCCTCGAGAGATGGGTGATCAACACCTGTGATGTGATCATCACGATTGGTGCCGATCTAGAGGAACGCGTGCTGAAAATCAATCCCGAGGCCAAGACGGTCCTAATTCAGAACCTGGCAGTCCTCGCTGATGATGCAGGAGCAAGCCACAGCTCAGTCCGTGAGCTGAAAGAGAAGTTTTCGCTCGAGGGCAGGTTGCCAATTGTCTACACGGGCACCTTCGAACGCTATCAAGGCCTTGAACTCTTGTTGAGGAGTGCCAAGATCGTCAAAGAAAACTGCCCAGAAGCCTCGTTCATACTGGTTGGTGGTGATCCGCAGCAGGTCGAACAGTGGCGGCGCCGATCCAGCATCTATGGTGTTCAGGACATCATGCTTTTCACCGGCACCGTTCCGCTAGCAGAGGCAATAGCGTACCTCGACGTGGCGGAGATCCTGGTATCACCGCGCATCAAAGGCATGTCGGTACCTCTCAAGATCTACAGCTATCTTCACTCGGGGAAGCCAATCGTCGCCACCGACATGGCCGCCCACTCGCAGGTCCTGAGTGCCGAGACCGCAATCCTTGTGGCGCCCACAGAGGAAGCCTTCGCCAATGGCATCCTGATGCTGGCGCGTTCTCCGGATCTGCGGAAGACACTGGGCCTCCAAGGGCAGAAGTTCGCCTGTGAACGGTTCAACCCCACAGATTACCTGGCCAAGCTGGAACTGGCATACCAGGAACTCGGTCCCTCTGGGCGTGCTCTGCGACGGGCCGCTAAGTCATCACAGTGTGATCAGTCCTACTCCGCGCAACGGCAATGACCGAGCCTTTTGCAGAAGTCGAAAGCTGATCACATGTGCGGCATCTACGGTGTNNTATGGGCCAGGTCCTGTCTCATCGCGGACCGGATGACGAAGGTTGTCACATTGACGAACACGGGGAACTGGGTGTACGACGGCTCAGTATCATCGATCTGGCGACCGGTCACCAGCCCGTCACGAATGAGGACGAGACGTTGTGGCTGGTGCACAACGGGGAGATCTACAACTACCGCGAGCTGCGAGACACACTTGAGAAGAGGGGACACGTCTTTGTGTCGAACAGCGACTCAGAGGTCATCATCCATGCCTTCGAAGAGTATGGCGATGACTGCGTTGCGCACCTGAACGGGATGTTCGCCTTTGCCATCTGGGATGTCCCTCGAAGACGTCTGGTCATCGCTCGGGATCGGCTGGGCATCAAACCACTGTATTACTGGGCCAGTGGCGACCGGATTGTGTTCGGCTCCGAACTGAAAGCTGTGATCGCGCATCCTGATGTGCCACGACATCTCGACTTTGTCGCCCTTGATCAGTTCCTCACACTCGAATACATCCCATCACCACGAACCATCTTCCAAGGGATCCGGAAGATCCCACCAGGGCACCGGCTAGTCTTCGACAATAGGGGGCTCATCGTTGGGCCCTACTGGGACATCGCCCTTCATGACACCCCGCGGGACGAGGCGGCCTGTGCGGAAGTGCTGACCGATCTGATCCGCGATGCTGTACGGTCGCAACTCGTGAGTGACGTACCTCTGGGTGCTCTCCTGAGCGGTGGCATCGACTCAAGCACAGTCGTGGCGTTTATGAGCGAAGCCTCGTCGCTCCCCGTCCGAACGTTCACCATCGGTTTTGATGACGAGACATACAACGAGTTGCCCTATGCTCGCAGCGTAGCCACCCACTTCGCCACTGACCACTGCGAAGAAGTGCTGAGGCCCGACATTGCCTCGCTGGCCGGAAGCTTGGTGCGACAGCTGGATGAGCCCTTTGCCGATTTCTCGGTCTTTCCAACATATCTGGTATGCAAGCTCGCCAGCCAATACGTTAAAGTTGTGCTGTCCGGAGATGGTGGGGATGAGATCTTTGGCGGGTATGACACCTACGTCGCCCAGGGCATTGACCGGTACTACCGCTGGTTGCCGGGGCCGCTTCGCCAAAAGACGTTGCCGGCCCTGATGGATTGGTTACCGCCGCAGTCAGCCAAGAAAGGTTTGATCAACAAGGCCAAGCGCTTCGTCGAGGGTGGAGCCTTACCGGCCTCACTTCAGCACACGCGCTGGATGATGTTCATGAGCGATACCGATAGGGCCCAACTCTACCACCCCGATCTGCAGGCCGGCCTGAACGGTTCTGCTGCGATGTCGCTTCTTGAGGGCCATTTCCAGCGAGCGAACCGGTTGGACCCGCTCGCGCAACAGCAGTATGTGGACATCAAAACCTATCTCGTCGATGACATTCTGACGAAAGTTGACCGGATGAGCATGGCGGCTTCCATTGAGGCTCGCGTGCCACTGCTAGACCATCGCATCGTCGAATTTGCGCTGAGCCTGCCGCCCCAGTTCAAGTTGCGTGGCGGACGAACCAAACTGATTCTGCAGCGGGCTATGCGCGGCTATCTACCCGACAAAGTGCTTAGCAGGCCGAAACAGGGCTTCAGCATTCCTTTGAAGCACTGGCTCCGCGGTTCGCTGCGCCCACTCATGAGCGACCTGCTGTCCGCAGACTGTGTCCGGCGCCGCGGCTACTTTGTGCCGGAGACCGTGACCCAGTGGATCTCAGAGCACCTGCAGGGCCGCGCCAACCACAGCCATCGCCTCTGGGCGCTCATGGTCTTTGAGCTCTGGCATCGTCAGATGCTGGATGAAGGCGGGAGAGCCGCATGAACCCACCCCGTTCGGAAGGCACAACGACGCCGGTCAGCGCGCTGTCGGCCGAGGTTCGACAGTACTGGAACGCTCACATCCACGATCTGGAGATTGCCACCCAGCCAGTAGGGTCAGCTGCGTTCTTCTGCGAGCTGGCAGACTATCGCTATGACAAGCTACACTATCTACCGCAGGTCGTTGACTTCACGGCCTACAAGGGTAAGCGGTTGCTGGAGGTCGGCTGCGGCGTGGGCCTTGATCTCGTTCGCTTCGCCCGCGCGGGCGCCATCGTCACCGGGGTTGATCTGGCTGAGGTGTCCATTGACCTGGCGCGAAGGAACTTCGCTCAGGAGGAGTTGACTGCCGACTTGCGGATTATGGATGGCGAGAACCTGCAATTCGAGGATGCGAGTTTTGACGTGGCCTACGCTCATGGCGTTCTGCAATACACAGCTGATGCCCAGAAGATGGTCAACGAGCTTCACCGCGTATTGCGGCCCGGCGGAGAAGCCATCATGATGGTCTACAATAGGGTCTCGTGGCTCAACTTGCTCTCGAAGGTTATGAAGGTCGAACTGGAGCACGAAGATGCTCCCGTGTTGATGCTCTACTCCATCAAACAGTTCCGGACTATGCTGAAGCCATTCGCGGAGGTCCGGATCGTCCCTGAGCGATTCCCTGTGAAGACGCGCCTGCACCATGGCTTGAAGGCGGCATTGTACAATGATATCTTCGTGAAGGCGTTCAACGCTCTACCCAAGGCAATAGTAAGGCCATTAGGTTGGCACCTAATGGCGTTTGCCCTCAGGTGACGGACACGGACAGGCTGTGGGCCCCGCGCGCCTGCGGTCTCTGATGTGAGCCAACGAGGTGTGTGAGTGCAGCGTAATCTGGAACAGTTAGCAGATCGCCGGTATGACTTGCTGGTCATCGGCGG
>DDYO01000283.1:0-326 GCA_002348045.1 Anaerolineales bacterium UBA2232 | reverse complement strand
TCATCCACGGCGGCCTGCGCTATCTTCAGGATGCCAACCTCAGGCTGGTGCGAATAATGGTCGGCGAACGAGCGACCTGGATGCGGATTGCGCCACACCTGGTGCACCCGATGCCGTGCCTCATGCCCACGTACAACAAACTGGGCCGAAGCAAGGGCGTCATGGCCGCGGCACTCACGCTCAACGATGCGATCAGCTACGACCGCAACCGGCTGGTGGACCCGCAGAAACGCCTCGCGAACGGTCGGATCGTGTCCCGATCGGAATGCCTGCATCTGTTACCGGGCCTGGCTGCTGACGGCGTCACTGGCGGCGCTCTCTGGCAC
>DDYO01000002.1 GCA_002348045.1 Anaerolineales bacterium UBA2232 | reverse complement strand
TTACAGGTGCGTGAAAAATCGTGTCACGGAGGATAACACTTTGTTCATGAAGCAGTGAGCGGGCTCCAAGCGAGGCGGAGCGCTCTGCGATCTTTCAAGTTGCGTTAGGAGCGAGTGAGGATCACCCCCGGCCGCGCGTTTGTCTGTTGCCCGTTGTGCACGACCAGATTCCCGTTAACGATGACATGGTGCACGCCTGTGGGGAACTGCCATGGTTTCTCATAGGTCCCTTGGTCAGCGATGACGTTGGGGTCGAACACAACGAGGTCCGCGCAGTAGCCTTTGCTGAGTAGACCACGCGACCGGAGTCCCAGTTTCTGTGCTGGGAGGCCGGTCATCCGCCAAACCGCCTCTTCCAAGCCCAATATCCTTTCCTCGCGCACGTACCGCCCAAGGACGCGAGGAAACGTGCCATAGTTCCGCGGATGAGGTACACCCCTTGCCAAGGGGCCCTCCACAGTGAGCGCCACACCGTCGGTCCCGACCATCATCGCTGGATACCCGAGCTGCAGGCGAATGTTGTCCTCGGAGCTCATGAAGACCGTGATGTCGACGCCAAGCTGTGTGTCCAGCAGGACGTCACATACCCAATCTTCCGGCCCTTGACCACAAGCGGCGGCCAGCTCCATGACCGGCTTGCCAGCGTACTCTGGGCGTCGCACGCATCCACTGATGAGGACCTGCTCCCAATCCGTCGCCAAGAGGGGATCTTGAGCGATGTCCGACATGATCCTCTTCCGCAGCTCCCCATCAGCGAGACGAGCCAACGTTGGTCCCTTACCACCCTCCTGAGCCCACTGCGGAAGTCGGGAGACCAAGCTTGTATGTCCTGCGGTGTAGGGGTACATGTCTGCCGAGACATCAATGCCCTGGCGACGCGCCTGGTCGATCAACTCCAATCCCTGTGCTGCCTTGGACCAATTCCGTGCGTTGGCTGCCTTGAAATGGCAAATCTCTACGCCTGCTCCCGTTTCACTTCCGATGTGAATCGCCTCACCAATCGCCTCCAGCAAGGTGTCCGCTTCACCGCGAATGTGGCTGAAGTAAAGTCCCCCCCGGTGCGCAACCTGGTGAGTAAGGTCGACCAGCTCACCGGTCGTCGCATATGATCCCGGCGCATAGATTAGTCCGGTGCTCATGCCGAACGCTCCAGTCGCCAGAGCTTCCTCCACCTCACGGCGCATTTGTTCCATCTGGCTAGGGCTGGGAGGGCCCGCCTCATAGCCCATCGCACCTGCTCGGACCATGCCCTGACCCACCAAAGGCGCCACATTCAGGGCAATGCCCTGGTCCATGATAAAGGACAGATAACTCTCGAACGACGACCACTCGTCCCAGGGAATCGGCACCTCTTCCTCACGCAGGCTTGCCCAAAGCTGGCGGCCTGCCTCATTGCGCAGAGGCGCAGCCGAGAATCCGCACTGTCCAACCACCGCAGAGGTAATCCCTTGCCGAACCAGGCTCTCAGCTCCTGGGTTGATGGGCAGCGTCAGGTCGGCATGGGAGTGCATGTCGATAAAGCCCGGGCACACCACGCAGCCAGTCGCGTCGACAACCTCAAAGCCTGGCGCTTCCGGGAACAGGCCGATATCGACGATCCTGCCGCTTTCGACAATAACATCAGCCTCCACCGCCGGCTGNNAACCTTTCCCCCACGAACTAGCATGCCAACCATTTGTCAGACCTCCAGGCAGTGTGACGTCACGCGATGAGCCAGCTCAACACCAGCATGAGTCAGATCCTCAACACATCGATGGTTCCCGCTTCGGCATCCATGAACAGCATCCGATGTCTCAGCAGGTCCCCGCGCTTAACCAGGAGTTTGACGACCTCATGAATCTGCCATGCCGCGGTCATCATGGGAGTCGCAGCAGGGTTGCCCCATTCGGTTTCCATGCCCTGCTCCGGCACTCGATCGCCATAGAGCGCGCCAAGGCCTCGGTCGCCGGGAAAGATGGTCATTACTTGCCCCGCGTAGCCCGCAATGGCTCCGTGAACCAAGGGGACCTTTAACCGCAATGCCGCTCTCTGCAAGGCAAAGCGAGCAGGCAGCGAGTCCAGAGCATCGACGATGACGTCGCTCCCGGCAAGAAGCGCTACCATGTCCTCTTCGTTCACCGATAGGCAGTGGGACGTGACACGCACGGCCGAGTTGACCTGGCCCACCCGTTCCACCGCAACCTCGACCTTGGCACGGCCAAGATCCCGCTCCGTCGCCAAGAGCTGTCGGTTGAGGTTATTCTCCCCGAACGCGTCGCGATCGATCACGATCAGCTTCCCAACCCCCATCCTGGCCAAGCCTTCGATGACCCACCCACCTAGGCCGCCCGCTCCGACGATGCCAACGGTCGACTGCAGCAGCCTCAGTTGGCCTTCCCACCCCACCGTGCCGAGATTCCGCTCGTACCGCCTCGGCAGAACCCCCTGTTTGAGGGCAAGGACCTCAACCTCGCGAGCATCAAGGTCTGTCTGCTGCACAAGGTTCCGCTCGACCTCAAGGGACAGCAGCCAAATGTCCTCGCCCGAGCTGTCACGGCAAGGCTCGGCATAGTCCCTGACGTTGATGGTCGCCTCGCTCATGTCGCCTCCTACCCGCCAACCACCGGTGGAAAGACATGGAGCGTGTCCCCGTCCTGGAGGACGTGCTGTAAGGGCTGCACGGTCCCATTCACCATGGCAACCAAGGGTACATCGTCTGGTACTCCCATCCGGCGAATCACATCACGCCCTGTACTCCCCTCGGGCGCTTCCACGACCTGGCCTTGGCCCGGCGACGCCTCGGCAAAGTACTGCCTCAAGATAGCGTACAGCTTTACTGTAATCCACATCAGTACTCCTTCGCTTCCTCGTCGCCGCGCAGGACTCGTAATGCGCCTTGAGCCAGGGCCAGCATCTCATCCTCCCCCGGATAGGTGAAAAGGGGCGCTATCCACTCAACTCGCTCCCGAATCCACTTGAGAAGCAAATCGGACCTCGCCAGGCCTCCCGTCAGCACTATGGCGTCCACCCTGCCCTTCAAGACGGTCGCCATGAGGCCGATTTCCTTGGCAATCTGATACGCCATGGCCTCGTACACAAGCCTGGCATGACCATCTCCTTGAGCAATCCTGCGCTCCACCTCTTGAGCATCATTGGTACCCAGGTGCGCCAACAGCCCCCCGCGTCTCGTGAACTTGCGGAACAGATCGTCGTAAGAGTGCTTGCCCGATGTGGCCATGCGAAGCACGTCACCAACGGGAAGACCACCCACTCGCTCCGGCGAGAATGGCCCGGTACCGTCAAGGGCCTGGTTCACATCGACAATCCGCCCCAGACAGTGCGCACTTACGGAAATGCCGCCACCGAGGTGCACCACCACCAGGCCGAGCTCATCGTATCGACGTCCCAGTTCCTGTGCCACCCGCCGCCCAGCGCTTTTCAGGCTGAGCACGTGGGCGAGGCTCTTGCGCTCAATCTCAGGCAGACCCGACACCCGAGCAATGTCGTCCATCTCGTCCACACAAACCGGATCGACGATGTACGCCGGTATGCCCGCTTGGGTTGCCAGCTCGTCAGCCAGAAGCGCAGCTAGATTGACGACGTGATCCCGTTCCTTGTTTGGACTGCGCAACTCGGCCAGCATTTTGGCGCTCACCCGGTAGGTCCCCCCCACTACGGGGCGAAGGATGCCGCCCCTCGCTGCAATTGCTGCCAGGGAGCTAAGGACAATCTGGTGTTGTTCAACAAAGTTGGCCAGTGCGTTACGACGCATGCCGAGCTGCTCGCCAATGGAGCGGAACCTGGCCATATCCTCGTGAGAGTGAGCGATACTCTCGACGATAGCTGGCTTCTCGTTCTCATACAGCCCCAGCTTGGTGGACGTGGACCCGGGGTTGATCACCAGTATCCGGTACTTTTCAACGCACTGCGAGCTCATTGGGAGCCTCCTGAACCGTTGCACCCGAGTTTCCCCACAGCTGCCGCCACTGGCTCGTCGGGCCAGCCCAGCCATACCCGCGCTGGAGGTTATGCTATGACGCTGTGAACCTGAGGAGGCTGGCATGATGGGCAGTAGCGCGTGCCACGGCCGCCCACGACCGAACGCTCAATGGCTCTGCCGCAGCGGAGGCACGGCAGACCTTCTCTCTGGTAGACGCAGAGGAAATCGCCGTTGTTGCCCGGCTGCCCCTCGGCATCCATGTACCGTCCGTCAGACAGAGTGGTTCCCCGCCTGGCCACTGCCTCAGTGAGCACTGTTCGGATAGCCTCATAAAGCCGCTGAACCTCCGGGGGTTTCAGGGAGACAACTTTGCGCAGCGGGTGGAGGCCGGCTGCAAACAGCGCTTCATCGGTGTAGATGTTACCAAGCCCAGCCAGGAACGACTGGTCCAAGAGCATCGGTTTCAGGGGCCCCGAGCGGCCCTCCAACAAACCGCAAAACGCCGGCAAATCGAAACTGGGTGACAACGGCTCAGGACCCAGCGACCCGGTCACCTGATGCGGATCGCGCGTGAGGTAAACCCGTCCGAACTTGCGAGGGTCCGACAGGACAAGGCGGCGTCCATCCTGAAGGGTCATCACAACTCGAGCGTACGGGTCCAGGTCGGCCTCCGCTGCCTCGACGCGCACCCTTCCGCTCATGCGCAGGTGGATGAGGAGATACCAACCTTCGTCCAGACTCAGCACCAAGAACTTGCCACGACGACCTACGCTCAGAACGGTACGCCCCGTCAAGACCTCTTTGAAACCGACGATTTCACACCCACAAACGGCCCTGTCCCACAACACCGCGACGTCACCGATGTGCTGCCCAACCACCAGTCGGCTCAGGCCGGCAGCCAGGGTCTCCACTTCAGGCAACTCGGGCACGCAGCATCCCTACCATTGCGGACAGGATTGAGACTATGAACCCGATCAGTGAGCCACAAAAGCTCTCGGCCTTCTCAGCCCGGCTGGGAGTAGGTTGGACGGTGGGAACAGCAACCGCTGCACTTCGCGGCGCCAATCCAAGGTGTTCGCGCCACGCCCGGTCTAGCTCGTCAAGCCCAAAGCCATAAACCGTTTTGAGCGCATCTTCTTGGTATAACCCCTCCTTGATGGCACTCAGCAAGTCGGCCATCCGGTCCTTACCGTACCGATCGAGCATAAAGTCAATGAGGCTGTGCACCTCTCCGTAAAACAGGTCCACNNCACGACCGTACGCTGATCAGCCGGTCCTGCCGAATCGCTTCTTCCAACGCCTTGCGGTTCACCTCGCCCAACTCACCCTCAGCGTACATGGCCAAGCCCTCATCCAGCCAACGAGGAATCGATGAGTACGGGCCCTCCGCCGCCAGCCCCACCACAATGTGAGACAGCTCGTGTGCCATCGTGCTCTCCACGTCCGCATGGGTTCCCAGCAGAAGCAGCGTCGCCTGATCCACAACGACGCCGAGGGTTAGTATCCGGTCATCGTAGGCTTCGCTTCTTCTGGGCAGGGCTAGCGACATGTCCGCCTTGCTGCGGTAAACAAAGATGTTCACCACCTGATCGAGAGTGACTCCCACCTCCGCTTCCAAGCGGTCAAGTGCCGCACTTGCCACCTCGAATAGCCGGCGTGCTTCCTGCTCAGAGCCGCCATACCAGTGCAACTCAATGCGGTCGCCGTGTACCATCTTCCATGGAAACCGATCATCGTTGTACGCAAACGACGTCCAGTCCGTTTCGACCACTTGCCCTGCGTCGTCCTTTACCAGCCAGCGGTACTCAATGGACTTGCCGACTGGAATGTCCCCTGGGTCCAGCTTCCAACGATGCACCAGCCTCGCTTGACCAGGCTCAATCAAGAGTCCTTTCTTCACGGTCACGCCTTCGCCAGCCAGGCGGTAGTACAGGGAGACGGCCTGAAGGGGGCGTGGTGCGCTAACCTCAAGGAGAAAGGCAATTTCCTGTCCGAACTTGACCTCGTGGCCTGAGCTGTCTACGCTGAGCGCACCCTGCTGGGACCGTACCGTAACTCCGGCATACATTCCAAAGAGAAGGACGAATGCCAACAGCCCACCGGCCAGACGATTGAGCACCCGGGCAATCATAGGGCCAGCTCACTCCAGCTCTTCGATGGGGATGCTCCGCCATTTGTCGCCAATCTCAATCAGCATTTGGGGGATGTCTTCCTCCACCGGGTATTTGCGCTGGCAATCGTTGCAGATCAGCCACTTGCTCTTCACAACCAGTAAACGTCCAGGATCGGCCACGTCGGCCCGTCTGTCCGGACCAGTAACGCAGGCCGGGCACCGAAGGATGTCCTGGTCCAGCATCCACTGCGTCGACTTTCCAATCATTGCGTATGCCTCCCAAGTAGTCGCCTTGCACCAAGTCTCTAGCAACCGGTCGCACACTCAAGTATACCCCAGAGTGGCACAGCCAACAAAGCCCACGATTTGCGCCTGGGCGGCATCAACCCTATAATGCCGCAAGTGCCAGGCTGGATACGGGCTGTCACAGGGAGCATTGTCACCACATGAACTTGCAGTCACGTCGGCAGCCATTGCCAGCGCCGGCTAACAACCATCATATTGGCACCCTTACGCCTGGGTTCCACGCAGGCCAAGTCGTAACTCTTAGCGCCGCTCACGCCCTCAACGATACCTACTCGTCGTTTCTGCCGCCACTCCTGCCGACGTTGATCGCCAAGCTGGCGTTGAGCAACACGCAGGCCGGCTTGTTGACCGTCTTTCAGTCCACTCCCTCGTTGCTCCAGCCCATGATCGGACACTTTGCCGACCGCCTGGATTTGCGTTATGTCGTTATATTCGCACCGGCCGTGACCGGCCTGATGCTCAGCCTTCTGGGTGCGGCCCCATCCTATGTCCTGGTTGCTTTGTGCCTGTTGCTGGGAGGCGTGAGTTCGGCGAGTTTTCACTCGGTTGGCCCTGCGATGGCTGGCAGCCTGGGCGGACCCAAGCTGGGCCGCACGATGAGCATCTGGATGGTGGGCGGTGAAATTGGCTTCACTATCGGCCCCATCGTCGCCGTCACAGCCGTCAAGGTCCTGTCCCTGGAGGGCATGCCCTGGCTTTCAATCGTTGGTATGATAGGCTCCTTGATCCTGTTTGCGGCGCTGCGCAAGGTGCCGGTGCATCGTCCATCGCTGGCCAAACCGGAGCCATGGACCGTGGCTTTGGGTGCCATGACTCCAGTGATGCTCCCCATCATGGCCATCATAGGCGCCCGATCACTGGCAGCTGCGGCAGTCGGCGCATACCTGCCCACGTTACTTACCGGAGAAGGGATGGACCTGTGGCGCGCCGGAGCATCGCTCTCGCTCTTGCAGGCAAGCGGGGCCGTAGGCGTCCTGATCGCGGGCAGTCTCAGCGATATTATCGGACGTCGACGCGTGTTGGTGGCCTCCATTGTGATTACGTCTGCCTGCTTGTTCCTTTTCTTGAACGCCCAGGGCTGGCTGCGGCCCGTGGCGCTCATCCTTCTGGGTCTAGGCATGGTGGCGATTGATCCCGTCGCCCTTGCCGTGGTTCAAGAAAGCTATCCAGCCAACCGCGCCCTGGCGAGCAGCACTTATATGGCCATGACCTTTGTCATTCGGTCCTTCGCGGTGGTGGTCAATGGCGCCGTGGGCGACCACTATGGTTTGCGAGCGGCTTTTGGCATGGGCGCTGTTGTGATTCTCCTGGGCCTCCCGCTTGTACGCTTGTTGCCGAGGCCAGGACCTCGCGGGGTGTAGGCGAGCCAGACCACTCGCGCATACGAGCTCCCTGAAAACTGCATTGGCTATTCAAGCTCTTCTTACAGGCAACGCCAGGCGATCATCGCCCGCCTGCCAACGAGCAGGCCCTAACTTCATCGGAGGTATTTACAGAAACATGGAAGAAGCGCAAGGATTACCGCTGCCCAGCCATGCGAATGAGCCAGCAGTCGGCGGGGGGTTCCAGACCGACCGTGTCCTGACTCTGGTGGGCGGCCACATCGTGCACGACACGTTTACCGGCTTTCTGTCGCCAATGCTCCCGGTCCTGATCCAGAAACTGACCCTATCCATGACGACTGCTGGACTGCTAATGACGTTTCTCCAGGGTCCCTCGCTGCTGCAGCCGTTCTTTGGCGACTTGGCCGATCGCATGAACCTCAAGTGGGTAGTCATTTGCGCTCCAGCCCTCAGCGCAGCCGCGATGAGCCTCTTGGGTGTGGCACCCAACTACGCCATTCTGGCCCTGCTCATCACGATTGCGGGATTGAGCGCAGCGGCGTTCCACTCGGTAGCTCCTGTGATCGTTGGCAGCCTTTCGGGCCACAACATGGGCCGCGGCATGGGCCTCTGGATGCTCGGAGCTGAGTTGGGCAGGATGATCGGCCCTCTTCTGGTGGTGGGCGCCATTCAGATTCTCACTCTCCCGCGCACACCATGGCTGATGACCTTGGGTTTCGTGGGTTCGCTGATGCTTTACGTGCGCTTGAAGGACGTCCCGGTGCGACCTCCCAACGCCAACGCCCCGAAACTCAATTGGGGGTCGTCCCTTCGCGAAATGAGCCCGATCCTCGCTCCCCTGGCCGCTGTTGCCATCGCTCGCTCGTTTGTTCCTGCAGCAATCGTCACCTTTGTGACCACCTACCTGCGCGAACAGGGTGCGTCGCTCTGGTTCGCAGGAGTTGCTCTGTCGGTCTTTGAGGGATCAGGTGCCGTCGGGGCGCTGGTCGGAGGAGCGCTCAGCGACCGCTTGGGACGGCGCGAAGCCATTGGGCTGAGTATGGCCGGAGGCGCCTTACTTATGCTCGCCTTTCTTGCCCTCACGGGCAATGGGCTGCTGGTTGTGCTTCCCCTTCTGGGCTTTGTCTCCCTGGCTGCAAGCCCAGCCTTGATGGCCATCACCCAGGAGAGCTTTCCAAAGAATCGCGCGTTTGCCAATGGCATTCTTCTGGCACTCACGTTCACCAGCCGCTCAAGCCTCGCCCTTATCATCGGGATCCTGGGCGATGCATTCGGGTTGCGTACTGCCTACTTGGTGAGCGCGGTGGTGACCCTGCTATTCCTCCCCGCAGTGTTCCGATTGCCGAAGCGCAAAACCGCGAACGCCTAGAGCAGTACGGCTCATCCATCCGTCTCACGGCGGCTCCACAAGTGGAGCCGCCGTGTGAGATCGTTGCCTCCAACTGCTCATGTGGCAGGAAGCATTGGTTAAGCCGCCTTACCTAAGGCTCGAGAACAGATCAGTCTCCACACCCTTGGGGCATGCCACCGTCGATCGAGCCAACACAAAGCACTCCTGCTGAAACGCCGGCAGCCGCAGCATCCGTTGCACAAAGGATTCCTCGTTGGCGCTGGAGACTTGTGTCGCATGGCATCGCAGAGCGCGAATCTTGGTCTCCAACACCTCGGCAATACTTATCACGGTAGTGATATCTTCGGCACGTCGGTACTCCATGGGAAAAGGCACTCCATCCATCATGACGACAGGCCGTGGCCCCGCGCCCATCATCCCGAGGTACTGCGCCTCATCCAGAACCGCATAGTATAGCTTGCTGACCGTGTGTGGGCTGCA
>DDYO01000295.1 GCA_002348045.1 Anaerolineales bacterium UBA2232 | reverse complement strand
GGAGCAGCTATCCACCGCAGCCTTTGCCGTATGGGCAGCTCTCTCAATCTCATCACTCAAGTCTTTACGCTCGTTGATGAACGCCTCATATTCCTCAGCGAGGGCGTGTCGAGCGTTGTATTCCTTGGCTACTGTACCATACTTTGAATAAGTGAACCGCCGGTAAACGGTGCTACCTCCTCTGGAACCACATTTTCGGAAGGCGTCCGTGATACCGTCCCTTCCGAGGGTTCCATCAAACGAAAGGCGAGTTTGGGTATAACCAAAGCGAACCGTAAAGTCGTCATCCTTCGGCAGCCACCCGTCCGGCAGAGCGTTCATCTTGTCAAGGTCGGACCCAAAGACATCCACGTGGACACGGAGAGCGAAGGCCCCCGCCCGCTTCATGAACTCATCACAGCGAGCTTTGAAGGCTCGCTCCAGGAGCTTCTTCAGCAGCGCTTCCCGGATGTTGTTGGTCAGTCTTACGGTAGCCATCAGTAACCCCTTCCCTGGATATACTGGGCGCGTGGGCGACCTTCGCCCAACTGCACCCGGAGATACTTGTCCGTCTCGCACAGACAGTTTTGAATGTCACTCAGCTCGATCAGCGGAACCCAGGGGGCACGACGCTCCTCCTGCTCCTCCCAGATACGCCGCATCTCTGCCAACCCCTTCTCCTGGGACAGAGGAGCGGTCACCGGGCGGCCAGCGAGGCGGTTGAGCCCGCGCCGGGAGCCGGGGCCCAGGGCTGCCCAGGTGTTGATGTCCGGGGCGTTCTGGAGGTAGCGAGTATGGCGCATGTCAACCACCACTTGGTACGCCATGAACGGCCCCCAGCCAATATACCGGGGTTGCTGGAAGCGTTCCCAGACCGATTGGAGGGTGACGCCTTCAGCGTGGTTCCCGCCCCTGAGATGAGTCGCCCACGTCTCCCGGTCTTCCCACAGCCGACCGATCACGATCTTGGCAATGTATTGATGCTTGGACCAAAAATACCAGGGCACGTGAGGATTACTCTCAGCACGGATCATGTAAGCCCCAGTGTACACCTTGTCACCTACGTCCGCGATGTGCTGCATTACATCAGCCATACGGTCAGGATTGAACAAAATGTCGTCCACCGGCCAGCCCTCGTCAATGCTGGAAGATTGATCGTCCATCAGAGCCTGGAGCGTAGGCGGCCAATTGATCGTCCGGGCGATGGCGAGCATCAACCAAAGGTTCGGGTGATCCGCGTACCGCCGACGAATGTTGTACCTGATCCACTCGGTCACCCGGTCCAGCTCCCGGAAGACGTTGCAGAAGCGGTACTGCTGGAGGATCGGATCACGGGTGAGTTGGCCCTTCGGCCAGGACTGAGCCTGCCACCTGAACCAGTCGCCATCTATCTTATCCAGGTACCCGTTGGACCACTTGGAGAGGACGCTCGGTTCAGCTTCCTCCAGCATCGCTTTACGCAGGTAAATGGCGTGGCGCTCGTTGACCCAGTCCCAGAGCGGCTTTGTGTTGAGCTCAACCACCGAGAGCCTCCATCAGGTCTTCCTGCGCCCGGTCATAACGCAACGTGATGGTACGGATACCAGCGGCGTTGAATTTCGCGCGGGTCGCGTTGATCGCCCTGATCTTGTCTGCGACAAGATCAACCTTGATCTCACGCGCCTCGCCTTTCGCCGCGACCTGGCGCGCGGTGATGCGCTCCAGGCACACCTTCAGAGGCGTATCCAGATAGGCGATGATGACCGATGACCTGAGGTCGTGAAAGAACTCCAACCAGGAACCGGCAACAGTCGATGCCAGCACACCTTCGCACACGACGTGAGCCGGCTTTTCAGAGGTGATTGGCCAGCCTTCCATTTCCCACAGGGCGGCTGCCTTCACGGCCTTCTGCTGGAGCTCAAAAGACGGGATAGTGTCCATACCGCCGCAACCTTGCTTGTATGAGCCGATGGCGAGGAAGCTCTCAGGTCCCGTTGTACCCCACCCCTCCACCCACCGCTGCCGGTACGGCTCTTTCTTGGTGGGGGCGTCGTACTGGACCAGCTCAATCGGTGCCGGGTAGGGACCGATGAGCTTGCGGGCCAGAGTGGTCTTGCCCGAGCCGTTCGTACCGCGAATGTTGATGATCATGTTTGATCCTCCATTTCTCCAAAATCAACCCTATCCCCGCCGGGGTTAGGGGTCAAGTCGGCAGGCTTGGGTACCCCTCCAGGAGGTCGTGAGCTCCCCATTTGGACAGCTCAGCGCGATGGTCCCGAGTGTCCAGCCCGATCCAGTAGTTGCCCTTGCGCGCGGACTTCCACTTGCACAGAACGGTCTCCACCTCCTGGATGTTGCAGCAACGTATCGTCTTCCGTTGACCGGGAGCAATAATGTTGCTGTAAGCAAGAAGTAGTGCCAACACCACCTCCTGGGAGTAATTACCGCCAGGCCCACACCAGATGTCGGCCACCATCTCAGCCCCCTCACGAGGGTCCTTGTAGAGAGTGACAATATCCTTCGGGAACGCTACCGGAACGCCCAGAACCCGCTCCAGCATATCAGCGGCCTTGAAAGCGATCCAAGGTCCAAACTGGGGCCAGTTCATGAGCCGGTTGACGGCGCCCAAGGAGCGCGCGCCCTCCAGGCTGATCACGGCCTCCTCCGGGTGCCGGAAATGCATCGAGAGCCACCGCACGCTCTCCACACACTTCTCCCCTCGCCAGTGGCGCCGTTCGTGTGCCCTGGGCCATCGCCCTCCAATCGGGGCTTCATCGACATTCTTGGCGGCCTGAAGAAGCAACTCCCAGAAGCTTGCGCCGGCCTTGTCGCTGATATACCAGCTCGCGCCAACCGAGTAGCAGCACCAGTAGGCGAGCATGAAGCGGCGCACGCGGGACTCACGAACGTTCCACTGCACGAGACCAGTGTACAGCGGGTCGTGGTCATTGGTCAGGATGAGTCGCCTGCCCCACTCAATGGGGTAGGCAAGCAGTTCATCGCCTGGGCGTTTGTCTTTCACGGCTTCACCTCCCGGTCATAGGCGCTCTTGCGCAGGTCAGATAGGCGGTTGGCCTTGGCCGCTCCGAACACCAGCGAGCCGCACGCCCCCCGCCCCTCCGGGTCCTTATCGCCGCAGCTGAGGCAACCCGAGGGCGGGCATGCGGCAACCTCGCTGAAAGGGACTGATGTGTCCAGCCGCGTGAACATCGGCACCCGCTTGCCGTGGCACTGGTCAGAGGTGATGAAGTCGGGACCGATGGAACGAGTCTGCTTGTTCAGCAGCGCTCCGGTCGCGGGGTCGCGGTTGACGTACTCATATTCATAGCAGGTGCTGTACGTCATCCCCATCTTGGTTGCGAAGGGCTGGAGCCGCCGGTGGGCTGCCAGACGCCAGGCCTCATCGACACAACGCTGACCGCCCATGTTGTCGGTGAAGAGGCTTTCGAAAAAGGTGCCCCGGTTCTCACCGAAGCGCTTCTTCACCCGCTCCACCATGGTGTTGGCCCAGGCATAGCCGGCCTCCACGAACTTGACGATGACGTGATTGTTGTCGACTGCCGCCAACATCTCAAACAGATGCTCGATCTCATCGAGCGAGGTCACGCCGGGAATGATCGGATTGACCTGGATGGAGGTGTAGATGCCGTGGCGCCGCAGCTCACCGACCTGATCAATATGGTCCAGCAGCGGCATCGCGCCAGGACTGAGCTTTTTCCAGTCCTCTGGGTCACTGGTGTTGAGCGACTTCTGGGCATAGCTGTACGGGTTGCGTTTCAGCAAGTCAAAGGCCCAATCCGGGTAATTGAGCCGACTCAGGAAGAACACCGGCAACCCTCGATCAGCGAAGGCGGATGCGCCGGCCTGGGTGTTATTGTACACCTCCTCCAGCGGCAGAAACGGATCAGTGAAGGAGCTGAAGTAGCCTGCCGATGACGTGCGCATCGAGTCCAACTGCTTGGCAACGTGCGCGCCGTAGTCCATCGGCACCGTGATCAACCCGCTGCCGCGATAGCCTTTCACGCCGCTGTTGATGTAGCAGAAGGCGCACCCCACCGTACAGAACCCGCCGTAGGGTTCTGTGAGGATAGCATCTGTCATACACGGGCGCTCGCGTCCGGCTCCCCCCACCGCTCCCTTGCCCTGATACCATCCCTGGAGGTCTTTGCCTTTCTCCAGCCGGATATGGGGCGCGTAGGACTTGCCGTTGAAGCCAATGTATACCTTGACTTCCTTGGACGGGTCGGCCCCCCGGATCATGGCGACCTTGGCCATTCGGAACTTGGCCTCAAGCCCAGTCAGCGGGTCGAACTCGTGCTCAATCGGACCCAGGAACTCCCTCATGTCCGGGTCCGGTCGCATGAAGAACTTGTAGGCGTCCTGCGCCGGTTCGTCCGACTGACCCATCAGCCACTGTTCTTCGGTTTGCATTTGCTTTGTCCAATCGCTTTTGTTGGTTGACTGATTTCAGCTCATACTCCAGACAGTCCGGGTTGACGCACAAGCTGAAGTGACATTGATGGGACCGATCATATCCCTCGGGAAGCGGGCCCATGCCGCCGATTACCTCACAGGCAAAGCGGTGGGCGCGGACACTACCGACTTCCTTGCTCACCCAGAAGGTCCCATACCACGCTTTGCCCCGTCCTCGGGAGCGGGCGCCAGTCCAGAACCAGCACCCGCAGGGTAGCTTCACTACCATCTTCATGAAGCGGGCGATATCGGCAGGGGTGGCCGGGATAGTCATTGGAGAACAATTCGAACAATTGACACCTGGTCATCGGCTTTGATGTAGGTACCCTTGTTGTTCCATACAGCATAACCGGATTGAACGGCATCCCACGCCGCGTCTATCCATGAATTTCGGAGAGGAGCGCCAAAGTCTCTTCCGTCAATTCGAAATTGATACTTCACCCGATGTTCCACAGCAACGCCTCCCCATACTGGGCGCGTCCCTCGCGCATCCACCACCGGAACGCCTTGAGGTCATAATAGACGTTGCAGGGCCAGAGCGGCTCGGGTCCCGCCTTGGCCACATCACCGTAGCTGTAACCCTCGTTGATGAGCTGGATATTCAGCGGCAATCCCAAAGGACTTGCGGCACCTCCCATCATTCGAGCCATATACTTGACAATAGCCCCTTCCGGTCTATCGTACCCTTGGTGGATAATAAACAGCGGGTTTTGACCGAGCTGTCGAAATCCCGCGATCACGCCAGCCGCAATGGTCCCGCTGCTGGCAGCGATGATCACCGGCATGCCGTAAGGTATCGGCGTGGAGAGTAGTGTGCGCTGAACCTCCGCCGCCGTCTCGGTGACCATCTCTGGCAACTTCAGGGCGTTGGGCATCATGTAGACACCGCCAGGGAGGTGATCGTACATGAACGCAAGAGACTTTTTGGCCTGGTGATACAGGATGGCAGAGCGGCCTGCCGGGAGCGGAATGCTTGCCGCTCCGAGGTCCACAGCTGCCTGCTGCTGAGGCTTCAGCACGTGACCGCGTTCGGCCTTGCGAACCGGGTAGAAGTTCACGGTCTGCTTGCCCAGGAGAGCGCACGCCTCGGCAACCGCGTGGCCGGCCTGAGAGTGGTATGTATCCAGCACCCCAATGGTGCGTTCAGGCCGGGCCTGGATGTGAGCAAACACGCCGCGCGTCTTGCTGAATGGTGGGCCTGGAGGAAGACAGCTGAGATCCTCGCGCTTCACCAGCAGGCCGAATTGCTCCAGATGGTTTTCCACCGGGGTGTTGATCTGGATTGGCATATTGTTGTGCTCCTTTTCTGAAACCTCAACCCCGGACGTGGCCGGGGTTGAGGGAACAATCAAGCCGAAACCGGAGTCAGGTGGGACTCGGCCAGGCGCCGGCGATGAGGATGTGGCCGATCAGGTCCTGGGGGGTGTTGCCGATGAAGGAGTCATTGCCGGTCGGGGTCGTATTGGTATCGTAACTGAAACTGAAACTGTCGGAATGGGTGGGACTGTTCATTTTGAACCTCCGTGTGCGGGTTAAACTCAACCCAGGGGATAGGCTAGACCGGGCTCAGGGTCCGGTCTAGAGGCTTCAGTCATCACCCCCAAGCGTATCCATTGCGGCTTGGATTGCTTCACGCTCTTCAACTTCCCGGAGCAGGGATTGGTCCCATTGTATATCGTCGCGGATCAGGGCCGCATTTTTTTCGATGAGGCGTTCAATGTACTGGGGGTCCAAAGCATCCAGCTCCCAAGAGCTATCGCCAAACTCCTCCCGGTAGCTTTCAAACCGGTGATCAGTTTGCTTGGCCGGATTAGGGGGCGGGTTGAGCTCCTCAATCTGATTCATATTCAACCCAAGACGCTGGACCATAACCGGGGTGCCAGCAAACAGACTCAGGCGATCCCGATTGTCACGAGTCATATCCAACCCAGAAGGGTCGTGATCACCGAGGTGAAACACAATAGGGCGTTGCCCCTTCTGGACATACCGGGAGAACCGTTGGCCCGCTCGCCACTGCTCACTCTGACTGTTGTAACCTTTGCAGGCAAAAAAGTCGATGCGGAGCTTGTTACAGATACCGCCGATAACGCCCTCCAACGCCTGCTTCTCCACCCACACTTCCGGTCTCCAGTGTTGCTCTGCCCAGAGGTCCCGTCGATAGGATGAATAAGCTTCCTTCAGGGCCTGGTTCGGGTGAGTATAGGTGCGAAGTCCCATGAGGTTCCGCCCCCTGTCCTCAATTGCCGTCCAACTGATGAGTCCGGCCATCCGCCCTTTACTGACCAGGCTCTTGAGCTTGTTGTAAGACGTTT
>DDYO01000294.1 GCA_002348045.1 Anaerolineales bacterium UBA2232 | reverse complement strand
GCTGCTACCTGGGCATCTGGGCCCCGGGCACCCGGCTAAAGACCGTCCTCATCCGCACCTACGTGGACTGCATGGCTGCCGCCCAGGTGCTCTACGAAACGTATGGGGCACCCGCCGACCCGTGGATGACGCTCGTGGGTTACTTTAACTCGATGCGCGAGTTGGGGGGCATGCGGCGCGTGGTCGACGACGCGGTGCGCGCCCGATTGCACAGGATGGACGAGCGGGGCCTGAGCCGGCGCCAGATCAGCACCGGGGGAGTGGAGGAGCTAACCTCGCGCAAGTCCGCCGCCGATATCCCCAAGATCCTGGACCGTCTGGAGACTGTCTTTGAACCCCAAGAGCAAGCTACAGAAAACGATGGAAAGCGAGATTCGAAAGGCAGTTGGCCGCTGGATGTGGTGCTGGCTACCAACATGATCTCCGTCGGCGTTGACGTGGGGCGCCTGGGACTCATGGTCGTCGCCGGTCAGCCCAAGGCCACGGCCGAATACATCCAAGCCACCAGCCGCGTCGGCCGCGGATTCCCCGGCCTGGTCTGCACCGTCTACAACTGGGCGCGCCCCCGCGACCTGAGCCACTATGAGCGTTTTGAGCACTATCACGCCACCTTCTATCAACAGGTAGAGGCTCTGTCGGTCACACCTTTTTCGCCCCGTGCCTTGGACCGGGGTTTGACTGCCGTGTTGGTGTCGTACCTCCGACTATTGGGCGAGGACTTGAATGCCAACGACAGAGCCGGGCAACTGACTCGGCAGCATCCCTTCGTGGACGTTGCCCTGGAAGAGATCAGCCATCGGGCCAGCCTCGTGACCTCCAGTAACGAGACCCGCGACCAGGTACGCGAGATCCTCGAAGCCCGCCTGGACCAATGGCTGCAACAAGCACACGGTGCAACAGGTGGCGCCATCCTCGGGTACACGGCCCGTCGAGATGGCCGAACCCGCGGTCTTCTCAAAAAGCCAACAGAAGAGGACTGGGAGCCGTTCACCTGCCTCAACTCGCTGCGTGACGTGGAACCCAATGTAGCCCTCATCCTGCGAGACTATGGCCTGGACCGCGAAACAAGCCAGTCCATGGATGAACCACAGGAGGCTATGCCATGACCAACCATCCGACCCATGTGGGCGACATCCGGCCTAGCCAACTGATGTATACGTATGGCGTGGGTGCCATCATCGATCTGCCCAAGTTCAGCGTGATTGTCACCGGGTTGGAAGACTGGAACACAAGCCCAGAGTATGCCAGGCCCATCGTCGAGGATCGCCTGCTGATGGCTGTCCGCTACCAGCTTCCCGAAGTTCGGAAGCTGTTGTCCCCGCCGGTGGTCCCCGATACGGGATTGCCACCAGACCCTTTTGACAGCATCGCCCAGGTGGGCGTGCCCGTAGCGACCTTTCCGCGCTGGATGGTCTGCCCCCTGTGCCGCCTGCTGGCTCCCCTCAGTTCGGGCCTTTTCCAACTGAAAGAGGACCCCTACCATCCCGATCGCGTCGCTTACCGGCATGAAAACTGTAATAAGGGGAAGCATCCGGAGGTGTTTCCCGCACGTTTCCTGGTCGCCTGTGAAAACGGCCATCTCGATGACTTTCCCTGGGTTGATTTTGTCCACCAGGGAAGTCCGTGCGAACAGCCATTGCTACGGCTGTTCGAATACGGCGCAACCGGAGAAGCTCGCGACCTGGAGGTACGGTGCGATTCCTGTGGCGCCAAGCGACGCCTTTCGGAGGCTTTTGGCCGGGAGAACCGGCCAAAAATGCCCCGGTGCCGTGGCCGGCGTCCACAATTGCGTGACTATGACCCGGATGGGTGCGATCTTCATATGCGGACCATTATCCTGGGTGCATCCAACACCTGGTTCCCGGTCCTGTACAGCACCGTGGCCATCCCTGTGGAAAGCGGGAGGCTGGCGCAGTTGGTGGACGAGAAATGGGCAGACCTGCAGAGTGTCACCGATCCGGTGATTATCGGCTACCTTCGCAACAGGGGAGAGTTGGGGGAGTTGAGCGACTACGATGACGAGGAGATCTGGCAGGCCATCAAGACGCGTCGTCAACAGGACGCGGGCGAGATCCCGCCACCCAGTGAGGAACCTGACCTCAAGGAACCCGAGTGGCGGGTATTCACCCAGTACGATGCCCAGCTCAATGGAGAGGACTTTCGCCTGCGCCCGCTGGCTCCGCCCAGCCGATATGCGCCCGTTATCGACCAGGTGATGCTTGTCGAACGCCTGCGCGAAGTGCGGGCCATTGTCGGCTTTGCCCGGCTGGATTCCGTGGGCGAACTCACCGACCCGGATCTGAACGTCCAAATCACCCCAGCTCCGATCTCAAGGCAGCCCCCAAAATGGGTTCCGACTGCCGAGGTGCGCGGGGAGGGGATCTTTATCCAGTTCAATGAGGCCAAGATACTGGAGTGGCTCAATCGGCCTTCCGTACGGAGCCGTGCCGACGAGTTTCTCGAATCCCACAAGAAGTGGCGCAGCTCCCGGTACATCCAGCCCCCTGAAGAAGGCTTTCCCGGGATGCGCTATGTTCTGTTGCACTCTTTTGCCCACGCTCTGATGCGACAGCTCACGTTGGAGTGTGGGTACTCGGCGGCAAGCATCCGAGAGCGAATCTACGCCCGCCCGCCAGAAGGGCCCGGCGGACCGATGGCCGGAGTACTCATCTACACCTCGGCGCCGGATAGCGAGGGTACACTCGGTGGACTGGTGAGCTTGGGTGAGCCCAAGAACCTGGGACGGCACATCAGCCAAGCCTTGGAAGCAGCGCACCTTTGTGCAGGTGATCCTCTGTGCGCCGAACATCCGCCCAGCCGTACAGGCCGGACCTTGCACGCAGCCGCCTGTCACGCTTGCCTCTTTTCGCCCGAGACTTCTTGCGAGCGCGGCAACAAGTACCTGGACCGCTCGGTCCTGGTCAAGACGGTAGAGCGCGACGATCTCGCGTTCTTTGAATAGGGCAATTCATGAGAGCACAAGAACCCCTGGCCCAGGCGATCCAGCGGCTGGTTGCCGACCTGCCATCCGAAACCGTGGCGGCGCTTGCCGATATGCTCGGCCAAGCAGACAAGTCGACCTGGCATGGTTTGCGGTTGCAGGCTCTCCAGGCCGTTGCCCCACTTGGTGCGCGGAAACGTTTGGAGGCATTCCTCCACGTCTGGGAATCTCAAGCTCCAGATATTCGAGCAGACAGTGTGTCCTTGGGTCTATTGGCCGCCTGCCGGGCCCAAGAAGCGCAGCGCTCTCAACAGCGGATCGAGTTGGTCTGGACGGGGCCAGACAGCCAAGTCATACCTCTGCGCCGCACTGACCAAGCGCTCCTCCAATTGATCAACGAAGCACAGGAGACGCTGCACATTGTGAGTTTTGCCGTCTACAGAATGCAGGTCATCGCGCAAGCATTGGTCCAGGCAGCTCAACGAGGGGTATCGATTGCCATTTACCTGGAGACTCCAGACGCAAGCGAGGGGCGGATCGCATTTGACACCATCGGAGCTTTGGGCCAGGGCGTTGTCGAGCACGCCCGCATCTATGTCTGGCCCTTGGAGAAACGCCCAAGATCGGTCGATGGCCGGCACGGATCGCTGCATGCCAAGGTAGCCCTGACCGATGGGAAAGCCATGCTGGTGTCCAGCGCCAATCTGACCGAATATGCCATGACCCTGAACATGGAGATGGGACTGCTGGTGCACGGGGGCTCCTTGCCCGGGAAGGTCGAGGCGCACCTTGTTCGGCTGATCGAGCAGGGAGTCTTTGAATTGGCTCAAGATGCCGGTGCTCACATAAAGAGCGGAGGCTAGCGCAGGGCAGAAACACAGAGACGGAGGGTGACTCCTTGAGCAAACGGGAAACACCGATGACACGCTGGTACTGGCGTCAGGTCGGCGGGACCCTCATTGAGGAATTCCCAGCCGTGAGGAGGACCAAGAACTGCGGGCCATTCTGGGGCTGCCAGGAGGGTAAGAGCATGGTAACCATGCTTGAGGTGTTCGACGCCAAGCTTCGAGAAGCCACGAGCATGGACGAGCATGTGCGGCCTTTTGTGTGCGAAGGCTCGCCGCTCGACTCCCAGATCTTTATCGTCGGGTTCAATCCTGCCACCGAGGTGGAGTTCTGGCGCTTCTGGTCAGCGCTCAACGGCTTTGACAAACAGGAGTGGCTGAAGGAGTACCGCCAGCAGCGTGCAGCAGCCGGAAAGGATAGGCCAAGCAACACGCGCCGGGCGATCGAGTGGATCGTCGAGGCTGCCCGGCCGGTCCGGTGCCTGGAAACGAACCTTCACTGCATCTCCAGCCGAAAAGAGAAGGACCTGGCGCCCCAATGGCGCTCCACAGCAATATTCGATTTTCTCCTGGAGACCATCCGACCGCCGGTTATCTTGGTTCACGGCAAAAAGGCAAGGACGCACCTGCAGGGACTCCTCCGCTGCTGTGAGATCGAGCTGTGGAAGGCCAGAAGCGTATCCTGGGGGTCTAGGAAGATAATCGTCTATGCGGGTCCACACCTGTCACGGGGGTGGTCTGAATACAGAGCGAGGGAGGTCGGAACGGAGCTGAGTGCCCTCTGCCGCAAAGGGAGGTGAGAGCGAAATGACCGGCAAGATCTATCTTCTGCAAGACGATGGGAATCTGCAATCGCTGACCGAACACCAATACGACAGCGAAGCCCTGCTCCAGGGCTTGCTGGGGCGGTATCCCGACCTTCTCGCCGGCGACCAGATGGATGAGATAAATCCACGCCGGTGGCTGCTGATCTCGCGCGAAGCAGGGATTCCGCTCGAAGAGGATGGCGCCGATCGACTCTCCCTTGACCACCTTTTCGTGGACCAAGACGCCGTGCCGACCCTCGTCGAGGTCAAGCGCAGCAGTGACCTGCGGATCCGCCGCGAGGTCGTCGGCCAGATGCTCGACTATGCCGCCCACGCCGTCGCCTACTGGACCGCAGAGGGCTACGCTCTCGCTTCGAGTCAACCTGCGAGGCAGGAGGCCGAGACAGTGTCCAGGCAGTGGCCGAACTCCTGGGTGCCGAGGCCGATAACTTGGCCGTAGACAATTTCTGGGGCCAGGTTAAGACCAACCTGCAGGCCAGCAAGATCCGCCTGGTCTTTGTTGCGGACGAGATCCCGCCGGAGCTCCGGCGCGTGGTCGAATTAGTGAATCGCTTTATGGATCCTGTCGAGGTACTGGCCGTCGAAGTGCATCAGTATGTGGGCAGTGGGCTAAAGACTCTAGTACCGCGTGTGATCGGCCAAACGGCGGATGCGCAAGCAAGAAAGTCGGGCACAGCGGGCGTGTCGCGACAGTGGGACGAGGCCACCTTCTTCCAAGAGCTCGAGCGCCGGCAGGGTGCCGAAGAAGCAGAGGTGGCGCAGAGGATATTGGAGTGGGGTAAGCAGAACATGCCGGAGTTCTACTGGGGCAGGGGTGACCGTTCGGGCTCCTTCACTCCAGGGCTGACACACGGAGGTATCTGGCATCTCGTAATTGTGGTCTGGACCTATGGAAAGGTGGAATTGCAGTTCCAGCACATGCAGCGAAGGCCTCTCTTCGATGACGAGGGCAAACGTCGCGAGTTGCTACGCCGACTGAACGAGATACCCGGGATCGATCTCCCTGACGATGCGATCGCTCGGCGGCCAAGCATTCCTCTGTCGATCTTGGACAAGCCACAGGTGTTGGAGAAATTCCTTGAAACCCTGGACTGGTTCACGGAGGAAGTCACGGCAACCTAGAAAACTGAAGGCCCTACTGAAGGGGGAGTTTATATGGCAGGTGCAGCCTGTGTGCAGCAAGCCGTTTCATCTGAACAGTGAGCGGATTGTCAATCGAAATCCACGCCACAAGAGAAAAAAAGGAGAAAACCATGTCCGAAACCAAGATCATGCCCGGCGCAGAGCCCTTTTTCTTCGAGGGCGGCAAAGTGGGATGCCTGATTTCCCACGGCTTCACCGGCACCACCCAGAGCATGCGCTTCCTCGGGGAATTCCTGGCCCGCGAGGGCGGGTTGACCGTCATAGGGCCGCGGCTGAAGGGGCACGGCACCAGCCCTGAGGACATGGCTCAGGCGACGGCCGAGGACTGGGTGCGCTCGGTCGAGGAGGCGATGCATATCCTCCAGCAGCGATGCGACACGATCTTTATCACCGGCTTGTCCATGGGCGGCACGCTGACTCTCTACATGGCCGCCATGTACCCGGGCGTCTTTGCCGGGGCGGTGCCCATCAACGGCGCCGTCTTTCTCGACAGTCCCGACATGGCCGGCCTGGCGTTTGCCCCAGGCGCTCCGGCGGTCGTCCCCGGCGTCGGCTCCGACATCAAGAAACCGGGGGAGGTCGAATTGGCCTACCCGGTGGTGCCCGTGCCGGCTATTCGCCAGATTTATGCCCTGATGGCCGTCACGCGGGAACTGCTGCCCCGGGTGACCTGTCCGACCCTGGTCTTCCAGTCGCGGGATGATCACGTGGTGGTGCCCAGCAATGCACCCTACATCCTTGAGCACGTCGATGCGGAGGACAAGCGGCTGGTGTGGCTGGAGAATTCCTATCATGTCGCCACCCTCGACAATGACAAGGAGTTGATCGCGGAAGAGACGCTGCGCTTCATCCAGGCGCACGGGTAGGGAGCTTTCTGCGTGGAGTTGTTCTGCACCAAATACAGGCCGGTGGACAGCAGCACACTACTACATAATGAACCGAGCAGTGCAAACAACGGCAGCAGACCAATGGGAGAACTCAAGGCGAAATGCAGTGGAGGTCGGCATCTTTTTAGCGATCTGAACTGGAGCCACAGGATGGCTTGGGTGAGCTCGAGGCCGGTTGCTTCGATGGGAAGGTACACCGCATGGGACTAAACTGGGTGGAAGATATCGTTTCCGATCTGTATAGGCTGCAAGGGTATCTGGTTCTTGAAAACGAGGACCTGCAGATGCCCAAGACCGAGCATCGCGCCATCCGCGGACACTCAGACATAGATGTCGTAGCATTTCGGGATGGCGAATTGGTGCATGTAGAATGCCAGTCCTGGTGGGGACCGGCGCTCGCTGACGAAGAGAAGCAGTTTCGCAGGCTCCGGGCAAGATTCGAGCACGCGCCAGAGGTCATATTCGAGAGATATCCGTTCTTGGACCGAGACAAGTTCCAGCCACGGAATGTGTTTGTGACAAGCGGAAAGCCCAAGAAGAGCA
>DDYO01000117.1 GCA_002348045.1 Anaerolineales bacterium UBA2232 | reverse complement strand
TATTAACGACCTCGGAGGATGCCTTGGGCACAGCCACGGGCTCCTGGAATCCGCCCCTGTCTACCTGAACTACTTTCGTCCCATTGAAATAGTCCGCCACGGCTCGTGCTGTGATTTCCTCGCCGGCCCAGAGGTCAGGCAATGCGTTCGGCACGAGCAACTCCTCCGGAATGTTCCCCAGCTCCGAAGCCTCGGGGAGCACCAACTCGATCGCCGGGTCTTTCATCGCTGTATCGTCTGGCCGTGTCCGCCACCAAGTGCGGAACGTGCGATCCGGCCGCGTGAGCTTGAGCACGAATGTGCCCTGGGCACAGCCCTCGACCAGTGTATCGACAATGGCCTGTGCTTTGAGCATCTTAGGCAGATGCGGAAGCTGTGCGAACGCCCCGGCCAAGTCTTTCACACGTCGGCTGGTTTCACCATCCCTCCAGAGACTGTACGGGCTGCCAGGCAGCAAGGCCTCGGCCGTAATGGCTGTCTCCTGCACCCGCGAACGAGAATCTCTCTTGATCGTCTCAAACTGCGGATCATCGGACACCGTTATCTTGAAAGCATGTACCTCATCCTTCTCTGAAACCGTCACAACGATGCAGTACGCCTGACGAATGGCTGTCGGCACGCGGGCCTTGGCCTTGTCGATATTGATCTTGAGCGTCTGCAGCCGGGCGATATCGACCGATCCCTTGTGCTTTTTCTCCTCCTCGTTCTTGGGCGTCAGGTCCGCCATAACCCTCTCCCACGCGAGATAATCGCGCACGGCAATTTGGGCCGCGCTCAGCCCGTCCTTCGATGGTGCTAGCAGCAGGACGGCATTGCGGAACACGCGCGGTTTGTCCGGTCCGGTGGTCTCGTCGAGAAATCGTTTAGCGTCAGTACTGGGTTTGCCAGAATCCGATGTGGCGCTGGGGAGCAAGACGGCGTAGTGGAATAGTCCATCATCTTCGATGTCCCGGGGTTTCGTAGGCAGCATATGAACGCGCACGCCGGCGGCCGAGGCCCCGCTGGTGAGCATCTTGACTTTGCCGATTTCATCGATCAGACGGCCCCTGACCATCTCATCCGAGATCTGTGCCGCCGCCGCGGACTGCATCTGCGTCAGATTCGGGCGGTTGCCCAGCCGCCACTCGGCCGGCAAGATCCCCTCTTTCTCCGGCATATTGACATCGTCAAGCCAATAGCTGCTGGACGCCCAGCGACCCAGCCCTTTCTCCAAGTCGATCTTGTTCGACCGGCAGGGTNNTGTCTTGGCGCTATGACCGGTCGGTTGAGAGTGCAGGAAGATCGCCATCACCGCCTGCTCGACTTCCCGCAGCTTCAGACCCACCGAGTCTGATTGAACCTGACGGGCGCAGCCCAGCTCGTTCTCGATGATGCCCGTCCATCGCGTCGCCTGCCCATCGCTGACGATGGTGTCGGCGATGGACACCAGTTCACGGGCTGCTTCCGATAGTCCATCCTGCTTCGGTGCACCGAGGAACACTGCCGGGCCCACCAGCGGGCTTTCGTCCCAATTCCCCGCCTCCCGCAGCGCCAAAGCGAACGTCCTCAGTACGCCGCGTGTCTTCTGGAATCGCTCGATGCCCGAAGCCCACTTGGCGTAGAAGACCTCCGTCAGTTCCGGGTGGAAGGGGAAGCTCTTGAGGTACCGCTCCTCGGCCGCCGCACCCTGTTTGGCCGTCTGATCGTCCAGGGCGGCAATGCCTTTGAGTGCCCCGATCACATGCTGTTGCCAATTCCCGCGATTCTCCACCGATTGGGGATCGAACAGCCGACGCCGCAGCACCTCAGCTACATCGTCTTTCTCCACCGGCTGCACCGCCTCCTCGCGCTGTCGTTGGAAGATGTCATAGAGATCGGAGACGATCTTGCGGCCCAACGGGTCCGCCTGGTCTTTGGGTTCGCTCGACAGCAATGACGCAACAACGCAGCAGCGGTCCACCTTCGCCGCGGCTTGGGTGAGGTATTGGAAGAATCCGATCAGCACGTCCAGGAAGCCGGGTTCCATGTGGCACTTCATCTTGGCATAGAGTAGAACCTCATCCAAGAGGACGAGAGTGCCTATACCGTCACGCGAGGGCATCGAAAGCAGCTTCGCCATATCAGCGGTCGCGGGTGGCGCTTCGAGCTCCTCCCCCTTCCCATCACCATGGAGAAGCCTCAACCCGTCATCTCCGGCAATTTGGTATGCCAATACGCTCCAGGGCTGTTTGAGTCGGCGCACTGTGCCATCGGGGGCACGTACCTCCATGCCGGTCTGAGGATGGAGGTTGTCAAAACATAGCGCTGCTACCCGGGCTTGCGGGGGAACCTGGCCGATGGTCTCTATGAATTCCTTCACGGCGGGCATATCGGGCAGGTGCGCCGGATCATGCACCAGATGTCGCATGGCGATCAGCGTGTGCGTCTTGCCACCGCCGTAGGTCAGTTCGAGCTGCCGCACCGCCTTATCGTTCTTTCCGGCCAGGCGCAGCACCACATCCCGCACCAAATGACGCAGGTTGTGCGTGGGGAATGTCAGCGCGAAGAATTCTTCCGGCTTCTCGTAGAGCGGCCGCTTGCCGTTCTGCATCATCACTTCGTAGAGGTCCGCCGCGAACAGGTGCAGCGGCAAGTCGCCCGAGCGCAGGTCGCTACGCAGCTTCACGACCTCATGCCACGGTTTCCAAGGTTGCTTCGCCATGTGTGTCTACTCCGAATCGACTTCTGTATGTCCTGCTCGTTGATATTCTTTCTGCATCTCTTGCTGATTGTCTCTGGCCCGTGCGCCCTTGGCGCCGATGTGATTGCTGATGCTTTCCAGGAGGGAACGTTCGCTGTTGCTCGATAGCTCGATCAATGACTGCACGACGCGCTTGAACAGCTCGTTACGCCGCAAGGCGTGCTGGTCGAGGTATTCGTCCACCTTCTGGACGTCGCCGTCCTTCCAGAGGTGCATCACCCGGTGGATACGATCGATCAGCGGAACGGCCTTGCCCTCGGGGGCTTCGTGACCCATGCTCTTACCGCGCCGGTGGCTCCATGCCTTGAGCTTCACCTTACTGCCGCCGCCAGTATCCTCCTCAGGTTCGGCGTCGTCATTGGAATCCTCCGAGTCGTCGGCGTCATCATCTTGTGCCGAGGAGGCCGTGTCGCTGCCGGGGCGGGACAGGATGTCCCACGTCGTGTCCAACTCGGCGTCCGACAGGCCACATGCCGTGGCGTAGAGGATGCACGCCCCGACGGGCGCGTCGTCCATGCCGAAATCGTGGCGGTGGAGCAGGTAGTAGGCCGTCACCTCATCCAGCCGGTCGGCGGCGGCCATGTCTACGCCTTGTTCGCCGGAGAGCACCTGGCCAACAACATAATCGACCACCATCCGCCGCACGTGGTTGAGGAACTCGCCTACGCCCATCGTGGCATTGGGCTCGTTGGCCTTGCGCACAGCGGGGTGCTTGCTGTACGCCTCCATCGCAGGCCCGGTCGCCGCCCAGACGAAGTCCGGGCCGCGAATCCCCGCGTCCCAGAACTCTCGTAGCTTTCCTGCGATATCCACCTTCATCTGTTCAAGCACATTGTTGTCCCAGCCCGCGCGCGCTGTTGCCAGTCGCTTCCTGCAAATAAGCCAGACTGAGGACGCGAGAGCGGCCGCGCCATGTGCTCGCGTGCGGTTGCTCATCTCTGTTTGGATGGGCCAACTCCCATCGACAACGAAGCCGGCACGAATGATTGCTGATACTAGCGTCTCCCACGCATCGGGTTGTTTGTTGGCGAAAACGATCACCAACCGTCCTTCTGGCTGAAGTGCGGTGGCACACTGGACGAAGACACGCGCCATCCCATCTTCATAGATCTGCTTGCTCCTGACTGCGTTGCGTTCGTGACGGCTGGAATCATCAATCAGTTCGCCATCGTTGTTCTCGTGGTCCCACTTTGGAGAGAGAGCCTGTGCGTACGACGAATCCACTGCCTCTGACAAGCCTTTCAGGGAACGCCGCAGCCATATGTAGAAAAAATCCATCAAATCAGAGTATGGGATTGCATCATAGTATGGTGGATCAGTGATTATGGCATCGAACCCATCACCCGGCTTGTTGGTAGAGGACATGTTACGAGCGTGTGGAGTCGGCGAACCTATGGCAGCTTTCAGGCCGTGCGACACGAATAGACTCACCCAATCTACTTGACCTAGATAGCCTCCAGCTGAATCCCCTGTAGGTGCAGCCTCGGCGAAATCCCAGTTGATTCCAAGTGCGTAGCGCTGAAACGTTCCAGACACCGTGTCGCGTGTGATATCGAAATGGCAGAGCGTGCTATTACGCTCTGCGACACGATCAATGGTAAGGGATAGAAATGCCCCGCACGCTTCAATCCACTCGGTCGGGTAGCTGAACTTGACCATCTCATTGCGTGCCGCACGGGTGGTTTTGACTAGAATGCCCAAAGCCGTGAGTTGACGGGAGGTGAACAAGTCTCGCCACCTCATCAGCCCGTAGCCCTGTACGCTGAAGGCTCGACCGGCCCCCGTGCCGCCACCTGCTGGGGTGGGTTCATCAGGCACACTATAAGGTACATCCTTGAAACCTTCATCGACTTGTTTCTCGCTTAGCGTGGCGACGCCGAGCTCATGATCGGTTGGCAGGCGGTAGTCCTTGCTCTGTGGCGTATCCACGACGACGGCGGTCATGATACTGCCGAGTTTGCCGGCCTTGCCTTCAACTCGGATGTCCTCCATCGTCATGATGGCCGGGCAACAGGGGCACTTGGCGCCCGCGCGGCTCATCGTGCCTGCGCCGATCCGCTTGTCATGCTCACGCTTTTGGGCGGCGTTTCCACCTTTGGCTACAACATCCTTCTCCACGCCGAAGATAACGCCCGTGCCGTTGGCATTCGGCTCCACCGTCAGCAGTACACGCTTATTGCCCTTCTTGCACAACCAGCGCGTCTTGAGTAGGGGTACGGTGGCCCGGCAATTCTTGCACGTCACGGTCCGCGCCCAGAGGTAGGCGACCGTTGGTTTTGCGACCCAGCGAGGGTTGCGATTATCGCGCAAGTACTCCTTGGTGAACTCAGCATTCAGAGAATCGATATCCGGTGTGCCATCATTTCTAAGGGGCACAAGGCGCATCGGCTGGGGCTCGTAGGCGATCTCGTCTTTCTTGAGCGGCTCGAAGTCCGCGTAGGTGGGATAGTACTGCGCCAAATCCCGCCGGGCACGATCCAGCACCCATTGACCCCAGGCGCGAACGTGCCATGCCAGATCGGCCTGGATCAGCTCATCGGGCGTCAGGGATGTCGGCTCACCTTTCTTCCGCCGCCCTTTGCCTTTCGGCTTTGCATCGACAACGCCAAACAAGCCCGGCTCCGCCTTGTGACCGAGCATTGCGACGGCCGACTCAATCTCCGTCTTGCCCATGCCCTGGGCCTTGAAGAACTTACGCATGAACGCCGCGTTTTTCAAGATGAACTCGGGCAGCGGGCGCTTCTGTCCGGCGAGCTTCTGCGGATACTCGAGCGTGCACTTGAGGATGAACCACGCCACCGGGTTGATGTCCACAGCCGTGGCCTCGCAGCCCAGACGCATGGCCTCCAACGGGATTGCACCACCGCCGGCGAAGGGGTCGAGCA
>DDYO01000010.1 GCA_002348045.1 Anaerolineales bacterium UBA2232 | reverse complement strand
AGCTTGGACCGAGCAGCCTTGATGAGGAGATTCCCCCGACCGGCAACGCCGGGCTTGCCACAGGGAACAGCTATCTTTACGGCATTCGGACGTTTCGTCAGGCTTTCACCCCGCGCCAGAGGTACGTTCTCTTGACGTTAGCGCGCGAGGTGCACCGTGTATACAAAGAGATGCTTGAACAGGGAATGGAGCAAGAACGGGCCAAGGCTATCACGACATACTTGGGATTGTGGGTAAGCCGTCTAACTGACAAGTGCAATGGCCTGGCCAGATGGAACAATGGCCGGGAAACTATTGAGAGTCTCACATCAATGAAGCGTTTTGCCATGATGTGGGATTTCCCCGAAGTGAACCTGTTCGGTGGGGCTACCGGAGATGCGTGGGGAAGTCTCGAATATATTACTGCCGCTGTCCGACGGGAAGGGCAGTTTCGCAACCCTGTCAAGGTCGCGCGAGGCTCTGCCGCCGAATTGCCATATGACAACGGCGTCTTTGATGCGGTGATCACCGATCCGCCCTACTACGACAACGTGATGTATGCTGAACTTTCGGACTTTTTCTACGTCTGGCTGAAGCGTACAGTCGGTCACCTGTACCCCGAGTGGTTTGCCGCCCAGCTCACCGACAAGGACGCCGAAGCGGTAGCCAATCCGGCTCGCTTTGCCGGATTGGGGCGCAAAAAAACAGCGCTGGCCGAACAGGACTATCAGCGCAAGATGGAGGCCGCCTTTCGCGAAATGCACCGCGTCCTGGCAGACAACGGCGTGCTGACCGTCATGTTCACCCACAAGCGGGTCGAAGCCTGGGACACGCTGGCGTCAGCGCTGATCAACGCCGGGTTCAGCGTCCAATCCTCGTGGCCGGTGCACACCGAAAGCGAGCACTCGCTGCACCAGGCCAAAAAGAACGCCGCGCAAAGCACCATCCTGCTGGCCTGCCGCAAGCGCGCTGAAGGGACGCAAGATGGTGCACCCGTCTGGTGGGATGACATCGCCNNTGAGCACCTTTGGCCCGGTCCTGGCCGTCATCTCAGAACACTGGCCCGTGCTTACCAGTGAGGTGGACGAGCGCACCGGTCAACCCAAACCGCTGCGCCCTGAGACGGCGCTGGACCTGGCCCGCCAGGAGGTCATTGCCCTGCGGAAACGCGGCCTGCTCCTGGGCCAGGAGATCCAGTTCGACGAGGTGACTGACTGGTACCTGATGGCCTGGGATGCTTTTCAGGCCGAACAGTTCCCTGCCGACGAGGCGCGCAAGCTGGCCATCGCCCTGGGGCTGGACGTGGAGCGCGACCTGGTCGCCTGGCGAGTGGTGGGCAAAAAGGGCAGCGACGTGATCCTGCTGCAGCCCAAGAACCGGCGCGTGCGGGGCAGGGTGGACCCCGAGGCCGACCACTTTGACACCATGCTGGACGCCGTGCACACGGCGCTGCTGGTCTACGACGAGGATGGGGCGGTGGCCTGCGAAGCCTTCCTGAAGCGGGCGGGTCTGATAGGTGACAGCACCTTCAAGGCCTGCCTGCAGGCGATGATCAATGCTATTCCGAGGACTAGGGTCAAGGGCAAGTTCGTGCGTCCCGAAGCGGCGTTGCTGGACAAGCTGCGGGCGGCGTTCTTTGAGGAGTTGGCGGTGCCGGCAGAGGAGGCAGCCCTGGAGGTGGTGGAGCAGATGGAACTGTGGAAAGGAAAGGAATAGAAGACTATGCCAAGCACACCAAGTCATCTTACCCAGGCCGTCATGGCCGAGTTAGTAGGTCTGAGCCAGGACATGGGCGAGGATATTGCCCAGCGCTCGAAGGCCAGGCGGGTGGTGGCCGATCTGCTCAAGGCTCTGGAAGAAGATAACGCCGACACGGCGGCCCGGATCCTGGAGAATCGAACGGAGCAGTTGACCGACATCTATCCCCGGGCCAAGACGACGNNCTGGAGGAGTATTGTCGGGCCGAGCGGGTCTCGCTGAAAGGCAAATCCCCCAAGTACACCGCAGACCATCTTCTCGATGTGGAGTTTGACCGCAAAAAGATCCGGACCAAGGTGGGCATCCAGTCCTTGAGTACCTTCGATTGGCCCACCGTGCGTGATGCCCTCGAGGCAGAACGGGCACGGCTGTGGCAGCGACCTTTCGACGCCGCCGATTTCCGAGACCAACTCGTCAAAGCCTACGAGGAACTGGAACGCCTTAGCCCCAGTACGACCGGATGGGCCGCTTTGGAGGGGGTCTACCAGATCCTGAAACAGCAGGCAGAGGGTACAGACCTCGACTGGAGAAAGGGTGGGCGTTTGATTGCCTACTACAAGGACGAGTTCAGCGCCGATCTGTCTAGGCTGTGGGAAGCGCAGGCGCAGAAACAGGTGGACTCGCCCCACATTGAACTGAGCGCCATTCGCGATCCCCGGCGGGCATACAAGGTGATACAGCCTGACCGCAACGTTGGGCTCTATGGCTTCTTGCGGCCGAGGGAGGGATAACCATGGATGCCCAGTGGGAACAGATGGAGCCCCCTTCAAAGAAGCGTGCGCTCAACATTGTCAAGCGCCTGCGAGAAGGAGTACCGCCGCCGGAGGACGTGTGCCTCTTTTCGATCGGCAGGGAAGAGCTTCTCCAGTATTTTGAAGGGGTGTTGGACGAGATTGCCGAGTTTGACCAGCAAGGGGTCAAGTTCATCCAGGCGGATTATGGCCATGGCAAGACCCATTTCCTGGACATGTTGGCCCAGTTGGCTTTTGATCGCAATTTTGTGGTATCTATGGTCACCCTCGATCGAGAGCAAGCGCCTTTCAACAAGCTGGAAAGGGTCGTCCCCCTGATCATGGACAAGCTTATGACACCCAGTGTCCGGCAGAATGCCCTGGGACGCATCCTGCAAGAATCGGCGGAAAAGGTCCGCGGGCTGGATCGCAACACGATCCTGCGCCAGATCGATCAGGATGAGGACCTTCAGTTGCTGTTTCCCGATTTCCGCCTCAAACTGGCGGACTATGCCAGCGCCTACAACCGGCCCGGAGCCCCAGGCTATGAAGAGTGTTTGCAGATCGAAAAGTGGTTCCGGGGCGAGGAGAGCAAGACCAAGACGTTCAAGAGTGTTCCGGCCTATCTCGCCGCCTTTGTCCAGTTCATCCGGTACCTGGGCTACAGCGGCTTTGTCGTGATGCTGGACGAAGCCGAGTCCATCACCTTGCAAAGCCGCATCACCAACCGCGACCAAGCCAACGAGAACCTGCGCCAGATCATCGACAATCAAGACCTGGAGGGCTTTTACTTTGTCTTTGCCTCGACACCCAGCTTTCTCAGGAGTGAGGATGATCGTGGCGCTCAGACGTATGCGGCTCTCTGGAGGCGCATCAGTGATCCCCTGGGGCAGATTGGACAGCGGGCACTGGACAAGATCATCGTCGAACTGCCGGCACTGAGCACGGACCAATTCTCCCAGTTGGCGCGTCGCATCAAGACCATCTATGAGATCGCTCACGAGCGTGACATGTCGCAGGTCAGCGACGAGCACCTGGGCCGGCTGGCCGAGTACGTTGAACGCCGGACCGATAGGAGCGTGCGCACACTGGTCAGGAGTACGGTCATGCTTTTGGACGAGTCGAGACGATCTGAAGACCTGGATATCTTGTCGAATTACGAGTTGATCGTAGAACGTGTGATCGAGGAAGAGGAACGTAGACTCGCTTATTAGGGCAGGTACTATGGGAACAGAACCGAACCTTCGA
>DDYO01000127.1 GCA_002348045.1 Anaerolineales bacterium UBA2232 | reverse complement strand
AACAGCAAGCCTTGCTTGACCCGGAGACCTATCAGGCAATGCTGGCCGACGGCGTTGGTCACTGGGAGCGGCTTGCAGGAGAAGTCGTCGGCATAGAAGACGAAAAAAGCCACGAGTTCGCTGCATTGAAAAGCCTGTTCAAGCGCAAGCGGTACTCCTATGACACGCTGGAAATGCGCGAGCCAGGCGATCACTCAAACTGGCTTCGCGGCCGAGATGGTTCAGAAGGTATGACCAACGAGGTCACCAGTATCCCAGGGCTAAAAGAGCTCTCAGAACTGGAGATTTAGTGGGATAGCAGGTCAGCGCTCAAGCGCTGACCTGGGCCGAATAGCCAAGCTCCTGGATGAGTTCGCGGATCGATTCGGCACTTTCTGTGCTCTCAACGGTGACCTTGCCGGCCGCTCGATCCACTTCTACTCGTGCATCCTGATCCAGAGCTTGAATGGCCTTCGTGATTTTGCTCACGCAACTGCCACAGCCCATCCCCGCAACACTCAGACTAAACATGTCTTTCACCTAATTTCGTCCGCGGCTCAAGTTACCGCACGGACAGCATCGACCTTGACACGATGGCAAGGTCAAGCCCGTAAGCGCTACAAAAGGATCAGCCGTTTACCACGGGCGTAAGGATGGGGGTTGGTGAACACACCACGACATGCCTTGCGCCCCTCGTCAGTGCGACGTATAGATTCTGGGGGGTCATAAGCTCAGGATGCAGGACAACCGAGACATCCGCCTCCAGCCCCTTGAGAAGTAATGTGCTGCCTACAGAGCGTCTTGCGATCGGTCGGGCAAGGTGTCTATTGCGCTCTCGCGCTTGAATGGCTGCACTCAGAAAGTCGGCAGCACCTCCCACCACCGCTTGCATTGCAGACCGGCAGCAGTACAGAACCTCCGGTCGGTATACACGTGCCCCGTGCTGCTCAGCGAGCGTATCGATCACACGGAGCGCTTGCCCCAATGTTGGCGCTGCTATGAAATCGATCGCCGCAGCCTCGGCCGCGGTCGGAGGCGTTCGGGCCCTTCCTGCACGCAGCGACTCCACGCGCGTTCGCAGGTTTGCTGCACCTACCCCCGTCATTACGCTGGAAGCAAACTCCACAAGTTGTGCCAGAGCATTGGCACCCTGCAAGTCAAAGTTCCTGGCGAAGTTGACGAGATCTCTCAGGTCGACGGCTTCTACGGCCATGGCACCGGGTGTCTGGCTCGTGAGCTGATGGCGACCTTGCACGTTGATGGAGTCCCCGATGATGAGGACGCTACCCTGAGCGTTGGGAGCTTCGGTTCTCGCGGCCACCAGTCGCTGCTGAACTTCGGTTCCGGCGTTTAGCTGCACCCAACGCACTTCTGCTGGAGCCGTGCGCAGATCCACCGGCTGACCAGCTTGAAGTTGTTGCCTTATGGCGAGCAGCCACTGCCCGAGGTTCTCAGCTCCAGCCAGCCGCCAGCGCCACGGTATCCTCAACTCTCCCGCTGCGGGAAACAGGGGTTGCACCTCATTCGCCCAATGCACCAGTCGATTGCCACGGAAGCTGAATATGGCTTGCATCGGGTCACCGAGCACGCAGGTCGGAAGCACCTGGGCCAAACCAGACACGATGGCGTGCTGGACGACGTTGCAGTCTTGGTACTCGTCGACAAGCAACCGTGCATAGGTGGCGCGAAGGGGCTGAGCGAGGTGACCGGCCTGCAACAACTGCATGGCGGCCTCCCGAATTGCCGGGTAGTCAGTATTGGGTTGATGCAGCTGTAGGATCTGCGGGTTATGGCCGCTTCGCGCTGGGAACTTAGCAATCAGGCGCATCGAGAATCCGTCAATGGTGGAGACTCGATATGCGGAGTTAGGAACACCGGCTCGTCTCAGGCGCGCCCGTAAGGCCGCAACGCCGGCGTTCGTATGTGTCAAGACGAGGATGGGTTTGCTCTGCGTATGCGCGATGAGCGTCTCGGCAATCAATTGCGTTTTTCCACAACCTGCGGGGGCCGTTATGGAGCCACGCTCGATAGCGAAAAGATCAATCTCAGGGGGCACTTGTAAACGTCCAGAGCTGATTCGTGACTGCCATGAAGCCCGGTTCGGCGTTCTGTAAAGACGGACCGACGATGTCCCTTGCAACCTCCTGATAGGTTGTCAGCGACTTGAACCAGCCGCTGTTGCGGATACGGGATGCGGTTCCCAGCAGCTCTCGTCTCTCAGGTGAGTACCCATCCACGAGTCGCTCGGCGAGGATATCGTTCAGCGTCACGCGGCCTTGGGACTTCGTCTGAATGTGTGCGTTCATCAGCTCTGCACCCACTATTGTTTCGGCTTTCGCCAGAAGTGCATCGAGTGCTTGCTCACTGAGATGGCGGAAGATCTCGTCCTCCAACGTGAGGCCTGGTCGCCATGTAAGAATTTGCCCGCCGGCGGCCAAGAATGCTTCAGCGAGCCCCGCGGTCGAAGGCTTGTCGGCATCTACAAAAACCATCACGCGGTAACCCAAGTTCAGAAGTGCTGTTCCCCGGATAAGACTGTTATCGGGGCTTCCCCCGCCGGCGTCCACATACGCGCCGCCATGGGCCAGGAATGAGGTAGCGCCAAGACTGACCCACCATTGGTCAAGGCCACGCGCGAAGCCAACCTCGCTGGCCCCCTCGCAAACGATGATGGATTTGGCGAGGAATGCTTCGGGGTCCTTCCGAAGGGTACTTTGTACCTCGTTGGCTTCCCCAGCTGGCATAACACTGTGGCGCTGAGGTGCTGACCGAACAACGAATAACTGGCTGCCGGACAGCTCGCGCAGCGCGACCGGCGAGTGCGTCGTCATGAACACTTGCAACGGAGCGGCAGCGTCCTTTGCACCCAGCGAGTCCAGGAATCGCATGAGCCGATGAGGTTCAAGCCCGTATTCCACCTCATCAACCAGGGCAATTGGCGCGGCGCTGGCCGCAGCCCTTTGAAGCCCTGCCACTAGCAAGCGTGACGAGCCCGTGCCAAGGGAGCGCAGCGGAATACCTGTTTCACTGTGCAGCGCGATCGCCCCCTCGCCAATCGACACAGAATGTGCGTCAAGGAGCGCCTGAGGCATAGCCCCGACCGAAACGCCAAGATGCTGTGCTGTGCGTTGCACGACCTCAAGCGTCTGGGTCAGATGTTCGGCTGCTTGATTGCCAAAGTTCGCTCTTGCTTGCCTAGCGGCGCGCGCCAGTTCAGCACCAAGCTCGGCGCGCTCATCGGTAAGTCGATTGAGCACTGAGCCACGACTCCACGACAGGTTCGAGCTCGCAAAGCTGCCGATACGGGCGGGCGCTAGTGCCGCTCGTTCTTTCCAGGGAAGAGTGCGTTCAAGTTGCTGCTGCTCCGCGCGCTCGGAGAAAAGTGTCCAAACAGGCTCCAAATCGGCACCAACTTGCAGACGCAAGGTGATGACGGTCTCCAGCCCCGCTCGCGGTTCGTCTTCGACTTCCCCCGTACCGGGATGGAATCCACGCAAGAACTCGCCGTAGACATCAATATCCATCAGCGATAACGGCAGATCGCCAAGCGCCACGCTGATGGTGATGGGTACATCGACGTTTAATGCGAAGAAGTCCATGTCGCCGAACGTGCCGCCTCGGCGGGCGCCGACGCAAAGGTCAATCGCATCTAGAATGCTGGACTTTCCACTATCGCCAGGACCTATGAGGCAGTTAATTCCTGGGGCCGGCACCCAGTCGAGCGCCTGGATAGATCGGAAGTTGCTGATAATCAGTCTGCGAATGCGGGCCACGGAGAGTCCTCATGGGTTAACGACGACCAGTCTCCTACCCGCAGCGGCAACAGTCCATCGAACGTCACCTCGTCACTATGTGTTGCGACAGATAGGTCGGACCGGAAACTACCGTACGGCATTTTCCGGTCAGATGCGCTTCTGAATAATCACCTGGTCGGTGGTATGGAAGCGTATCCGATGTCCGTTGATTTCAACCTCAGAGCATTGAAGACCACCGACGCCGAGCTGACACTCATCGCCAGCGCAGCAATCAAGGGCGACAGAAGATGCCCCGTCAGCGGGTACAGCAGCCCCGCTGCTAGCGGGATTCCCATCGCGTTGTAGAGGAACGCAAAGGCGAGGTTCTGCCTCATGTTTTTCACGGTTGCCACTGACAGGGTGCGCGCTCGCAGGATGCCCATCAGATCTCCCTTGACCAGCGTCACTTGGGCGCTGTTCATCGCCAC
>DDYO01000240.1 GCA_002348045.1 Anaerolineales bacterium UBA2232 | reverse complement strand
AGGATCATGCCCTCCGCCGCCGCTGCTGATGGGCTGATCAGCACACGCTCGGCCACGGGGCTGCCTCCACCGCAGACAGCGGCGATGTACTTCAAGATGGATTCCACGTTGCTGTAGCGAATGTCCTGGGCGTGGGAGTGGGCGCCCGCCCCGAGGCCGATGTAGGGCTGGATACGCCAGTAGCGCAGGTTGTGGCGGCAGGCGTGCGTTTGCTGGACAGCTGCTGGGTGCCCGTTGACCGATAGGGCCCAGTTGGATAGTTCATAGTGACAATAGCCTGCGGCGACGAGGATGGCTTCGGCTGTCTCGTACATCCCGGCGGCTAGGTCAGCATCGGGCGTTGGAAGCTCTCCGGCAATGACCCGTTGGTGTAGGGGGGTGCCGTCCTCAACGGACAGCGCGTAGAGGGATAGGTGCTGCGGAGTGAGGGTGAGGGCATGGCGGAGCGAGGCAACCCAGGCGTCCGGATGCTGATGGGTNNCAGGCCATAGATGAGGTCCAAGTTGACGTTGTGCATGTCGCCTGATCGAGCGTGCTGGACAGCCTCAGCGATGTGTTCGACGGTGTGGATACGCCCGAGAAGTGCTAGCTCGTCGGTTTGAAAGCTTTGTGCGCCCAGGCTAAGGCGGTTGACCCCGGCAGAGGACAGATTTCGCAGCAATGTCGCGTCTACGGTACCCGGGTTGGCTTCGACGGTCACTTCGGCGTCTGATGCTACTGTCCAGTGGGTGAAGACAACATCCAGCAGATCGAGCAGGAGCTTGGGCGGCACGCTGGTGGGCGTTCCCCCACCGATGTAGATGGTTTCCACGGTGCGGCCGCGCCAGCTTGCGGCGAGGCGCGAGGATTCGGTAGCAAGGGCAGAGAAATAGGGCTCCTGCAAGTGCTTCAGGTGCGATGAGGTGTTGAAATCGCAATAGGAGCAGCGAGCCCGGCAGAACGGGATGTGCAGATAGAGGCCGAGACTTTCCGGCCTACTGGCGGAGGGCTCTGGCGGCATCCTGAATGGCACTGATGATCTGCAGGTATCCCGTGCAGCGGCAGAGGTTGCCGGAGATGGCCCGGCGAATGTCGGCTTCTGATGGGCTCGGGTTCTGCTGGAGCAGGGCGTAGGCAGACATAAGGAGGCCGGTGGTGCAGAAACCGCACTGCACGGCTCCGTGGTCAATAAACGCCTGTTGTAGCGGGTGCAGGTGGCCATCCTGCTCCAAACCCTCAATGGTCGTCACCTTGCGGCCTTGCACCTTGACGGCGGGGTAGATGCACGAGTTGACGGCCATGCCATCGATCAGGACGGTGCAGGCGCCACATTCGCCTTCCTCGCATCCGATCTTGGTGCCCGTAAGTTTAAGGTGGTCGCGCAACAGTTGGGCCAACGACGTTGAGGGCAGTAAGTCCAGTTGCTGTTCCAGGCCATTGCAGGTGAAACGAAGGTTCACGGTGTCTGCCACGAAGCTACCCCCTTGCCCGAGCATAAGCTGCGGTGAGCGCCCGACGCACCAGAACTCGAATGAGTTCTTGACGGTACTGCTTGCCTGCGCGAAGGAGACTGTCTCGGGGCCTGGCCTCCGAGGCAGCCAAATCGGCCGCAGCCTCTACAAGCTCTGAATTGAACTGCTGCCCGCGGAGCGCGGTCTCGGCATGGGTGGATCGAAAGGGAACTGGGGCGACTGGGCCGACGGCAATCCTCGCGTCAGCGATGGCGTGGCTCTCGGAGTCCAGGCAAACGGTCACTGCGACATTGATGAGGGGAAGCGCCACTGCCTTTCTGCGAGCAAATCGCTGATAGGCCGAGCCTTCTCCAGGCCGCTGGATGGGAAATCGAAATGCAGTCAACATCTCTGACGTTGCATCGACGCGAGAGACGCCGGGGCTGACGAACAGCCGTTTTACGGGTATCCATTGCCTCCCGGTGAGGTTGGCGATCTCGGCCTCGGCATCCAGAGCCAGCAGAGCGATGGAACCGTCGGCGGCCGGCATGGCGTTTACGACATTCCCGGCCAGGGTGCCCACATTGCGAATCTGCGGCGAGCCCACCCACCCTGCGGCCTCGGCCAACACCGGCGCATGTCTCTGGACCAACGGCGACGCTGCAATGCGGGCAAAGGTGGCCGCTGCGCCGATCTGCAGGACATCTTTGTACAGCACAATCTCATCGAGCCCAGGGATTCGCGTGACGTCGACAAGGCCCCGACTGGCTCGGTCGCCGGTTTGAAGCTGAAGCATCAAGTCCGTTCCGCCAGCAATGACACGGCCGTCACCACGGAGGGCCGTCAGGGTGGCCAGCGCCTCTTCTGCGGATGCGGCCAGGACATACTCAACCAACTGCATCACGCCCATCCTTTCTCTACCGGGACGATGTCAGCTCCAGCCTGGCGACTCAGGTACAGTATCGCTTCAAGCACGGTCCCGGCAATGGCACGGGACTTGTCAGAAATGGTAAAGCAATGGCAGGCCTCACCGCGAGGGTCCACATCGCCAATCTTTTGCCCGATGCTCGCTGGCAGACCCGAGTATAGCAGACCGCGCAGCACCCCCGAAATCCTGGAGATCACGCTAACTCCTGCTACGGATCCCACGGCATCGCCCACCGCGACTGACTGGCCGATGTGCGCGCTGGAGGAGAACGTACCTGCACAAGGGGCACGCAACACGCGGTTCTCTTCCACGCCGCCAATGGCGCCGGGTATCCCGGTGTCTGCTTGCGCCGCGCCACTCAGGATTATCCTGCCTAGATCGTGACCGCGCATGGTCTCAATCACTGCGTGTGCGTCTCGGCCGGCGACGAACCCAGGGCCAAGGGCGATGACGATAGGCGCGTCGGAAAGGCCTGAGCCCAGGTTCCGCTTGGCCATTCGCGCGTCGATCACCACGTGAGGCATCAAACGTACGACGACATCGCCGGTTGGATCCGGTACGACAGGGATGAGGCCTTCAGCAAGAGCGCGGCGGATGCCTTGGACATCCTCGGCCTTTACAGCAGTCACCCCCTCGACAGTGCACTGGCTCTCGAAGATTGCCGTGGCAAAGGAGACCGCCCGCCGTATGACGGTAGGCTGCCGCAATTCGGAGATGACAACGTCAAAGCCGGACCGGTGCAGTCGGTGGGCTGTTCCTGACGCAAGGTCGCCCCCGCCTTTGACCCAGGCCAACATGGCCTACTCCTCATCCATGATGCCGCTCGTGGCGGCCACTGAAGACACACAAGTTCCAGATTGATTATGAGCATGGTGTCAGAC
>DDYO01000059.1 GCA_002348045.1 Anaerolineales bacterium UBA2232 | reverse complement strand
TTCGGGGAACAGGCGGTTTTTGGAATTCAGCTCATGAAGTCAACTTCACTTTGAATTCAAGCTACCACTGTTCGCCGAAAGTTCATCCCCTCACAGACATCGGAGTTGACGAAAAGGGCGCGTTCAACCAGCAATCAACCGATTGCTGTCGATGTAGGGCACTGACCATTAAGGTCGGAGGCATCTTCCGTACGGCGCGATGCGAGTTCGCGCGCCGACACCAGGTTGTAGTACCGCAGCGACTTGCGCTGGCCACCGCGGCCTTCTGAATCTTTGATATCACAATACAAATCAACAACTTGCGAGCTGATGGGATGATCAAAAACGGCGCTGTTGGTGGTCGTTACGCGACCGGCAAACTGGTTCAGGTGACCGGTCGATTGGCCCAGGAGCGCGGCCAAGCCGGAGCTTTCGATCAGCACGCTGCCGTCTTTGTCCAAAACCATCGCTTTCAGGCATTCCCGGACTTTGGCGCTCAGCGAGAACTCTCCCAGGCCGTTGGGGACGCCTGGCATCCTGGAATCCTTCTTGTCGACGAAGCGCGCCAGAAAGGCCGCGTCGACGGCCAGCGACTGCAACTTGGTCTGGTACCGGCGCATAACGCAACGGGCCCAGCGCGGCAATCCGGCAGGATCAGTCGAAGATCAACGCTGCCGCAACCGGCTGCCAATACGCGCCGGCCTTGCTGACGGCAGCACGACGTGCATCGGCCTCGTGCAAGCCCCCTGGCATCGTCACATCCTTGGTTTTGCGTGTCCCGGCATGCTGCAACGTCACGCACCACACCTTTTCCCCCTTGCGCTCCCCGCTCTTCACAGGTGATCCTTTGTCAGCTTGCATACAGCTTCTCGTTCTCAAGACATCGTCGGCAGATGGCAGGCGCCTCCTTCATGCGAATCTCCAGTGCGCCATGCTGCACAGCCAGTGAGCGCTTGGACAGCGCAATGTCGTAGTGCGGATAGCGCGTCACCGGCGGCCCTTGGTACCACCTGCGCTGAACCCCGATCGCATCGGCCATGGCGTGCAATTCAGCCAGGGTATCGGCCACCATGTGGCACATGATCATCGGACCAAACTGGGCCCTCATGTCATCGACATACACCGCCATCAGACGTCCTCACCCGACTCACCGAGCAGATCCCGCATGATCTCTGCGTAGATTTCCACCTTGAGCATTCCTTGGTCTTTATCGCGGAGCCAGTCTGCTGCCATGCTGGGTTCAGACCGGATGGTGATATCACGCAACATGACTTGATTTACTCATAGCCACACCCCCCAATAAACGCCGACCTGTATGCATCCGACGTCACCACGAACTTGTACCCAAAATCATCATCGTGGTCACAGCCAGAGACTTCGCCTTTCTTCAGCCGTTCCAATACGGTTTCCATCTGCCCAAATACATTTTCGTGCTTGCTATGCCTCGTGCCTTGCAACGTGACATCAACACGAAACAAGGGATATGCATGTTGCCTCCAACTCTCATTCTCTTCAACAGGAGGCTCTTCTTGGGAAACCTCGCGCACCTCGGCACTGCTGCTTGTCCCAGTCGAGATCTCCGTATTGGTATCCAAGTGAGCGTTTTTGGAGAGTGCGTTCTCTTCGGCCAATATCCAGCGTGCCTTCTGTGTCTCCAGGCTCAACTTGAGGAGACGGTTCTGATAGAGCAAGAGCCCAATGATGAAAACCGCAAACACGAGAGATGAAATCAGTGCGTTCGTCATTTCGCCAGGTCCTTTTCGGTTGAATCGTTGGTGGGTGCGTTCTTGCGATTTGCGTTGCGCAACGCCCACCAGTCGCGGTCTGGCCGCGCCGCGTTGTCCGCCTCCATGGCCACCATCAGGGCGATCAGGGCCTGTCGTGTCCGAGGCGACGCGCCGCCCCCTCCCCCACCGGGGTTGCAGAACTCCAATCCGGCCACGCTGGCGCCGTCAAAAACGCGGATGTAGACGTCGTTGTCGGAATCCAGGCCCACGCGCAGATGGCCGGTTTCGTGCATGTCATCGAGCCGGCCCACATCACGAGCTTGGGGCCACACCATGGGCGCGCGTGGCGCTGGCTCGATGCGGAAGCCCAGATGCCACATGAACATGGCGTAAATGGCCGCGTCGAGCGGATCGCCCTTGTCGATCTGCGCCCGAAGCTGGGCAGCCAGCTCATGCGGCCCAGCTTCCTGCCATCCTTCCCGCCCCTTCGCCCGCGAAGCGGCCAGCTTGCGCTTGACCTCGGCGATGAACTGATCCGCCGCCGCGTCATCCAGGTGTCGCGGGCCGAGTGTGCTGTTGGCGTGGTGCACCAGCATGGCCAGGTCTTCCCGGCTCACCGGGCGATCGACCTCTTCGTTGAGCCACTTGCCCAGGTTGCGAGCAGCCTGGTGCACCCGATCAGGCGTGAACTCCACGGTGCGAGCTGCCTCTTCGTTCTTCCCTGCGCATTGGGGTGCCCCTTCTAGAAGGTCCCTTGCCAGCGCACGCAGCAGCCGCAATGGCAAGTTCCCGCCTTCGCCTGCCGGGATGGTCATGCCACCGGGGTCCGCGTTCGGAGCGGAAACCAGAATCTCTCCGGTCTCAGTTCGCGAAATCCACCAACCAGGCGGCAACGCCTCGGCAACAATCTCCTGGACCTGTTTGGCTGGTGCCGTGGCCTGTACAAGATCACCCATCGCATTTCTCCAAAACGATTTCATTTTTCACTTCGGGGGGCGTCTGAAGCCACTCCCTCCCATCGAGCAGCGTGCCCGAGAGCTTCTTTCCCACCTTGAAGGTCTGGACAGCTCCCACCCCACCTTTGAAGGCATGCGGCGTGCCGACGTCATACGCGCTGCCATCCTCATGGATAACCAGGGTCGGCACCTTGCACTGCCGGCCGTGGATGTCATCCAGGACGGCCTGGTCCTGTCCCTTCCTGGCACGCACCCGCGATCTGTAGAGCAAGGCATCGGCGTCCGGACCGTGCTGGCAGATCGGCCACCAGCCCCCCCACTGCTTGAAAAAGAACGCTGTTCCGGCCTCCATGCACTGATCCCTCAGATCGCGTGCCCAGTTGGGATGCATGGGCCGAGCCATGGGCCCAGATTCACCACCCACGATCACCCAGTCGATCAGGTCGATCAGCCGCGTGCGGTGCTCGCTCCCCAACCCTTTGAAGGGGTACGCACCCAGCTTGGCCTTGAGGTACTCACCGGTCAGGTCCAGCGGCCCGAGCAGCGGTTCGGCGCTGATGAAATTCGGACAATCGATCTCCAGCAGCTTGATCACATCGCGATCGGCCACCGCTTGGTCTTCGACCGTGATGCCCAGGCGAACGTCCGCTGGCCAGCCCCCTGGTAGCAACCAATGC
>DDYO01000279.1 GCA_002348045.1 Anaerolineales bacterium UBA2232 | reverse complement strand
TCCACCATAGGATGGCCCTCGTTCTGCGCCGGATAGGGCAAATATGCGAGGTCACACAGGGTGGCGGTCACATCGACGATCGACCCCGGAACCCGGCGAGTGACACCCCGCTTCACACCCGGACCGGCCAGGCAGAACAGCGTGCGCGTGAGCTTCTCCCACGGCGCCTGCGACGGATGTTCACTGGTCATGTCTCTGAAGAGGTGGGTGCGCTGGAAGATCTCCCCATCGTCGGTGACACCCGCCTTGATCGGGGAATGGCCGAGCCGTTCAGCGTTGCCCGCATCATATCCCGGCTTGGTGAAGAAGACGAGATCGCCCACGCCATCGCCGTACAGGCCAAATGCATCGATCTCCTCGCGACTCAAAACGGCCTTGATCGGGCGCTTGCCCGTCACCGAATGCTTGAGCTCGTACAAGAGATCCGCTACCTGCTCGCGCACAGCCTCGTAGTCGGCCTGATCAACAATCCCTTGCGGATCGCGCCCCTTCAGGTTAATGGCTACATGCACCGGCCCAAAAGCATACGCCTTCGTCTTCGACCAGTCGATCGCCCACTGCTTAGACTCCTCGTCCCACTTGATGTCCAAGAGGCCGTGCTGGCGGAAGTAATTGTTAAGGTGCACGGTCCAGCGATAGGGCTGATGACCATGGTCACCCACACAGGCCACGATAGTGTCTTCTCCTACGCAATCCATCACGACGCCCAGGATGGCATCGCCCATAGCGTAGACCTCTGCCAGGTTCGCCCACATGGCATCGGCAGTCTCAGAATTGTAGTCCGGGTGCAGCGGGTCTATTCCNNTCCTGCGACGTCAACAGGTAGCGCATGGCTCGCTGGACCCATGCCGCATGGCGCCTGAAGATCTCCATCTGCGTATCGACCTCGAACCAGCCCCAGCGCAGATAGTACATCGCCGTGTACTCCGTTGGCGCGCCGGCCTCACGCCACAGCGCAGCGTCGAGCTCGGCCGGCTGACAAAAGCCATCGCGGGGCAGGTTCTGGCTCATGTACAGGCGCAGGGTGTGCCCGCCGTTTCCGAGCTTAAGTAGCTTCATCTCGAAGCCACCTTCCGTGGTCCCATCTTCCAGCTCAAAGGTATCATACACGACGCCGCTCCACTCCCCCTGCCGCATGACAGCCAAAGGAGTGGCAGCGTCGCGACCCTTGGTGAGCATGACCTTGGCTCCCGAAGGATCATTGGGGAGAATCAGCAACCAGTAGGACTTTGCTGGCGCCGGGCGATTGAAGTCGACAGGCAGCTCAACCTCCAAAGCCTCCCCGGCGTTTTCGGGCAGGTTCTTCCAGCCCTTTGATTGCCTGACAGCAACTAAAGTGCCGTTCTGAAGATCGCTCTCGGTCGTGTAGCAGGTCGCGTGGTTAATGTCGAGCTCGTTGCGCAGCCCGCCGTATCCGCCCGCTCCGCCGATCTGGATGATTCCCGGTGAGCGACGTGGCCACGTACCAGGATACTTGAAGACCAAAGACTTCTTGCCTTGACGCTGGGCAGCTTCCCAGACGAATTCGGCTTTGCAGGCTGCGCTGTCGAAGCCGTGATGTTCCACCTCGTACTCTTCGCCCGGCGTGTGGATGAAGAACCCCTCAACCCCGTGCGTGCTGGAATTGGCGCCAGTCGCCAGTGTCGCCCAGCCGTTTGGCGTCCAGGCCGGTACAGTGGGCACCAACTCGGTCCAGAAGCCGGCGTCGCGCAGCTTCTTGAGATTGGGCATCTTCCCTTCGGCGATCAACTTTGCGGCAAACTCTGGGATGATCGCGTCCAAGCCGACGAGAGCAAGCCTACGTTTTCCTTGAGACATCTGTATCAACTCCTGGCTGAGATCGTATATGTAGCCAAGCCATGTTGGCTTGGCAGCAGAAACGTGACGCTAGCCTTTCACAGCGCCTTGTGTCAGACCGGCGACCATGTACTTGCGAATGAGCACGCCAAAAATGAGAAGTGGCAGGATTAGCAGCGACGCGCCGGCCATGATGGCGCCCCAGTCGATGTTGTAGTCGCCCAGGAAGGTGGTCAACGCCAGCGGCACCGTGGCGGCATTTCGCCTGGCCAACACCAGGGGAAAGAAGAAGTTGTTCCAGGCTTCCAGAAACACCAGAATTGCAGTGGTGGCCAAGCCCGGAGCTACCAGCGGAACCATGACGCGAGTGAGGACGCCGGTGATCGAGCAACCATCGATGATCGCTGCCTCGTCCAGCTCCATGGGGATCTGGTCAAAGAAGCCACTCATGATCCAGATGGTCAGAGAGATGTTGAAAGTCAGGAAGACGACGATCAAGCCAAGATGAGTGTCGATCCAACCCATGCGCCGATAGACCACAAAGAATGGAAGCGCGATGCCAACGGGCGGCAAGATACGAGAGGACAAGACTGCCAGCATGACCATGCCTTTCCCCCGGAAGGCGCGTCGACTGATGGCGTAGGCCGCCGGCACCCCCAACAACAGGGAAAGTGCAACGGTGGCCAGACCGATCAACAAGCTGTTGGTGAAGTACCGCACATACTGATCGGAGACGAACAGAGTACGGTAGTTATCAAGGGTCGGCCTGAAGATGATATACGGAATCGGGGACTCGGCGAGAACTCGCGTCTTCAGTGAGGTAAGGAAGGCGTAGAAGATCGGGAAGATGAAGAACAGAAAAGCGATCAGCAACCCGAACGATCCAAAGAAGTCCCCGACGAGCTTGCGATTGCGCCTGGATGCAAACATCTGACTCTCCTCTCAACCTATTCGCCGGACGCCAGGCGCCGGCGCGTTGAGATGAATATCGCCGCAATGACAACCGACAGAAACATGACGACCAACGAGAGAGTGGCGCCATAGCCCAGCCTGGATTGGTCGAATGCCTCAAGAAAAGCCAGGTAATTCAGGGCCTCAGTCGCTGTGCCTGGCCCGCCGCGCGTGAGCACATAGATTGTCGGGAACACCTTCAGCGCCTCGATGATGCGCAGCAACAGCACGATCAGAATCGTGGGGGTCATAAGAGGCAACGTCACGTACCTGAAACGCTGCAGAGCCCCCGCTCCATCGACCTCGGCGGCCTCCTGCACTTCCTGAGACAACGACTGCAGCCCGGCCAACAGCAGAAGCGCAACAAAGGGTGTGTACTGCCACACATCCACGAGGATGAGAGTGGCGAGAGCCGAGGGCCCCGTCGCGAGAAAGGCTCGACTCAGGCCAAGAGGACGCAGAATGTAGTTAATCACCCCTATATCGGACTGCAGCATGAAGCGCCACAAAAACGCGGCGATGATGGGAGGTAACACCATCGGGAACATGAACACAGACCGATAAAACTCTCGCAGGAATCTCTGGCGATGAATCAGCAGGGCAAGTGCAAAGCCGAGCAGGAACTCCACCGTCACGGCCCCTGCGACGAAGACCAGCTCCACCTGGACGGAGTGCCAGAATCGCGGAGAGGTGAACATCTCCACCCAGTTTCCCACCCCAGAGAATTTCGGCGAAGGTGAACGGTAGAGCACCCAGTCGGAGAAGCTGAGAAACACGGTGTAAACCAGCGGGATGACGTTAATCAGGAAGAGCACCGCCAACGGCACCAGGAGATAGAGATGCTGCGATAGGTTTCGGCCGAATAGGACCGATCGCTCTCCTGGTGCTACCGCGGACTTCTTGGTCGGATCCTGCGTGATGCTCATAGACATCCTCGGGCATCTGACGGCAATGGAGACCCTGCACTCGACATACAGGGTCTCCATGCGCATCGCTAGAGGTGAAACTTACTTGACGTAGCCAGCTTCCTTCACGATCTTGTAGACCGCATCGTTGGCCTCTTTCATCGCCGCGTCAGCAGCCTTCTGACCACCGATCACCTGCTGGAGGTACATACTCACCTCGTTGCCAATGCTGGTGTATTCGGGGATCATGTCTGGCAGGTAGTGCGACCAATCGCCAGCGGCCTCGAATGCGCCGTTGACGGTTTCGATGTAGTTGCCCCAGCCGTACTTCTCCTTGTAGGCATCCAATGCCCAGACGCTCTGGCGTGGGATCATGGCGTTCGGCTGCTCGATCGTGCTCCGATACTGGCGTGCCGGCGCGGTCGCCCAGGTGATCCACAGCCAGGCGGCTTCCTTGTTCTTGGAGCCCTTGGGGATCATCCATCCCTGTGCCGCCGCCGGTGCGCTTCTGCCTCCCTTGCCCTTCGGGATCAGGAAGCACCCGATAAGGTTCTCGTCGGCCACTTCGGACTGGCCCGGATCCATGAACTGCGCGCCGAACGGAGAGCCTTCCTGGATCATCGCGATTTGCTTCTGCTTGAAGGCGCGAGACGATTCCTGCCAGCCCCAGTTCACAGAACCCTCAGGGCAGAACTTCTGCACGACCTGAGCGTAGAAATCCGCGGCTTCCGCGGCTTCCGGCTGGTCAAGAATCGGCACAAGGTAGTCGGGCGAGCTGGGATCGTAGCTCTTGAAGTACTCGCCGCCGAACCCATAAAGCCATGCCGTCCAGTTCCACACGTTCATCGTGGGTCCGCGGTTGCCGCGCGTCCCGAACGCCTTGACCGGCTTACCGTCGATCGCCTCGCACACCTTCCAGAAATCCTCGAAGGTGTCCGGCAACTGCGTAATGCCGTTCTGCTCGAAGATATCCTTCCGGTAGTACATGATCTGCGTGGCGATGAATAGCGGGACCGCCCAGAGCTTGCCGCCGGTTGAGAGCTGGGAAATCGTGGATGCGTAGAAGTCCTCCGGCATGAACAGCGCCTTGTTGGTGAGCTTCTCATCATCCATGAACCCGTTCAGCGGCGCCATCCAGTCGCCAGCCACATAACGGGCCATCGTTTGCGAGTGGCAGTGCATCACGTCGTAGGCGGCGCCACCGGAGGAGAGCTCAAGGTCGATCTTGGTGAGGACCTCATTCTCACCGCCATACTCAGCCGTCACCTTTATGCCCGTGAGGTCTTCGAACTCCTTCTGATAGGGCTCAACGTCCTTGGTCTGGGCAGTATTGACAGCGAGATAGTTGACCTGCGAGCCCTTGTACGGTTTGGCAGCTTCGG
>DDYO01000227.1:5778-6504 GCA_002348045.1 Anaerolineales bacterium UBA2232 | reverse complement strand
GCCTCTGGGGATTCGCTCTGCTGGATCCCTTCGGATGCAACATCGTTCCCGACGAGGCTCGTCTTGGCCCAGAGCCAACCAAGCCATTGCTTGTCGTCCTCATAATGAGGCCACAGGGCCCAGAGCTGTTCGGGCTGGAAAGCCGCTAGCCCGAACAGCCGGCGAGCAGCGGAGGCAACTCCCTCTCCTGGCGAGAGCTGAGTGGCCAACCAATCCCATTGCCTGTCGTCACCCCATCGGCGTTCCAGGCTCAAGGCATCGGAGCAGTTGGCCTCTATCACATCGAAGGATGTGGGAAAGGCTCGGAGATCGACCGAACCGCGGGAGCTAACGAACAGTGCTGGGTGCTCAGTAATCAGCAGGCACTGCTCGGCGCCCCCATCCTCCCACCGTCGAAGATACTCTTTCAACCCCTGGATTCGTTGACCCGACAGACAGGCAAAGTCCTGAGCGACCACCCGGACGCTGGCTGTGCCCGCTCCATCGACGCACCAGATGGGCGGACTGTACTCAAGGTACTGGCGCATGTCCTTGAGGGCATCAAGGACCACTCCCGACACCGACAACAGGGGCACGTACAGCCTGCCCATTCCCTGAGCGCGGATGCTCGTCAGCCAAGGGATGCAGACGTTGGCCAAAGAGGGTGCCAGGCGCAGGATCTCGCCAAGAGGCAAGAGGGTAGTGGTTCGATCCGGAGTTCCTACGACGTCAACGATGGCCTGAACG
>DDYO01000227.1:0-5765 GCA_002348045.1 Anaerolineales bacterium UBA2232 | reverse complement strand
GTCCAAGACTGAGAGCGTTCCCTGCCATGCCTCCAGGCCATCGACAAGAATAAAACGCACAGCATACCGAGCAACCGACCTGGCATCCGTTTCGAGTACAGCCCGCAATTGTTCCACGGCCACCGACTGCCTAGAGATCATGGCCGACTCCCAGCCTTAGCAGACGAATCCCGACGAGAGGGTCCTCGGCAAGTTCCGCCAGCAGTTGCTGCAGCGCGGCTGCAGGTGTGGCGTCTAACCTTGCCTGAACTCTGGGGAGATAGATTGTCTTGTACCGAGCCTCGATCCACTTTGTCGCCACATCCCTGACCTCTCTCTCGTGCCACAGAGCAGGGGGCTTGCCTAGACTTGCCTCGATGTGCTGCCTGAGCTGCTCAACATCGCCATCTCCGGAGAGAAGGACGCGATAGTCGCCGGCAGCGCTTTCTGTGAACCGGCGCTCCACCGTGCCATCTGCCTCAAAGGCGATCAGCCTGGGCATCATCGCCTCAAGAACAGCCTGGGCCTCACGGACCGCTTCGATGGTGGCTTGGTCTGGCCGCTGGACGATTGTCAGCGCCTGAACCTCGTCGAGGGACTCAAACAGCCACCGAATCGGCAAGCCGTGCTTGTTGCTCCATGAGTCAGGATCTGCGGTGCCCGTGTGCTTGTTCCAGAACGCTCGCAGATCGCGGATAGCCCGCCGCCGCTCCAGGGCATCAAGGACTAGGCCGACCGCGTTTTGCACCTGCTCGTCCTGCCGGACCTGCGAAAGGTCCGGAATCTCGGTCCACAGCATTCTGGACTCGGCGTCCGAAAGGTCGATCCCCATGCTCTCCGACGCCCAGCGCCGCAGGGCTGAAACCGGGTCAACGATCGCTTGATAGACGCCTGGACACTCACGCAGGCTTCGCGCAAGCTCTCCTTTTCTGTCAAAGTCACGCCCACGCTGCTGCAAGCTACCCAGCGATGCGATGGCCTCCGAGATACCTTTGTCCGGGTGATGGGCGAGTACGCGCCATGGCAACCTCCCCCTGCCGAGCAGGGTCTCAAGCTCGGACAGGCCATCCTTAAGATTGACAAAGCTGCCTCCGGTGAGGTCTCTCAAGGTCGTGACAAGTTCCAGCTCATCCACAAGTGCTGGAATCCTGGTCGTGACCTCCTCCTCGGTCCACAGCCAAACCTCTTCTTCCAGCGCGTTCTTGACTAATGCCATCAGGTCTTTANNGTTACTAATGCCATCAGGTCTTTGGTGGACAGCCCCAGGGACTGGAGAGTAGAGTCCACGCGGGGCTCCTGCTGTCGGAGAAAGTACCGCATGCCCTTCTCATACTTGTCGGGGTCATTCAGTTGCTTCAGCTGCAGTGTGTTTCTGCCCAGGTGCGTGAGGAGTTGGCGCAGTCTTTCCTGGGTGGCAAACGCATGGAAATCTCTGCACGAGATCAGTTCGCAGAGATCGTCGATGCCTGCCGGGGCCGGACGGCCACAGGAAGCCGCGAAATGAGCGAGAGCCCACAGGGGATATCCTCTTCGTACAATTTCACCGCGTAGCGCGTCCCGAAGGGGTAGGAGGTACCTCGCGTGATCGTCCTCGATGTAAAAGACCTCGCAGAGCAGGGCGCACAAGCGCCGTTCCTCGAGACTGCTCTTTTGCAGGATTTGGTCCGACTTGCCGTCCATGGTCTCTTTGATCAGTTGTGCCAACCTCGTGACGTCCAGCGCATGGCTGGTAACGCCGTCCGACCAGTAGTACCCCGTGTTGCACTCACGCAACAGCAACCCCAAGAGAGTGATGGAAACCGGCGCGGGAGGCAGCCCAAACGGAGGAGCCTGCAGCAGCTCCCAGAGTTCCGTGAGGTCAACGCTGTCCGTCTCCAACAGGTGGTCAACAGCTGCCTTCATGCGGGTCACGGGATGATCAGGCCGCAGACCAAGCTGACTGGCCTCCAGCGGTCTGCCGGGCGCATGAAGAGCGCCCAGCGCCTGGAGTACCTGATCGTAGGGAGCTGCCTTGGGCTTGGTGCCCAGGCCCACTTCGGCGCCGGCCGTGCCAAATCCCCCACTTTTGTACAGCGGATCTGTCGCGATGATCCGCTCTGGGCGATAGGGGAAGCGCTTCTCAATGGCAGAGTCCAGGGCCGATTTGAAACCGGCAAGGCCCGAAAGCTGCGAGTTGAGTTGCTCCATCCACGCCGTGAGCGGCGCCGTCCGCAGGGACACTACCCATTGGCTAACGACCCTGCGGCAGCTTTCTTGGTGGAATCGGGCATTGGAGACATCCTTGAGCTCGGTGTAGTACTGGTCTGCGGCCGCGTCATCCTGGTACTGCTGAAACCGATTGGCGCCGAAAGGGTCGTGGAGCAGGACCCACAATGCGGACGGGTTCTCGGAGGCCAACCGGTGCACCAGCTCCCGGGCGGCCGGCACTTCGTCTTCCTTTTCGCAGACAACGAACACAGTGGCTATCTGGTAGGACTGCGCGTTGGGGATGGCCCGCTCACGCCGTTGCTTGAGCGCGCTGAAGGCGATCGAGGACAGGGCGAGCCGGCGCTTCAGGCTTTCTGACAAGGTCCCTGTCAGCGCGATCTTCAAGTCCTCACCAATCCTGTCCGTGCTGAGCAGGGTTTCAAAGGGCATGAGCTTGTCTCGGATGGCTTTCAGGCGAACCTCGTCGATGTTGACCGACTGAATCGTATAGTGAGCCTGCTCTCCCGTGGCCGATCCGACACGCCGCACAAGATCGGAGTCGGTGAGGGCCTGCATGACCTGCCGCAGCTGGTCTCGGAGTGGCGTGCCGGTGAAAATGGCGCTCAAGTTGGCCAGCGTGGGTCGCACGCGTTCCTCGCCCGGAAGCGACTTTTCCAGGCTGATCAAGAGCATCATCGCCTTGAAAGCGCGCCGTTGCAGGTCATCGGCGCTGGTGTCCTGCCGAGACTGGTAGTAGCTGATGCCGTCTCTGAACTCCCGCGGCGTGTCGTCGTCGGCCTGGCCGAAGAAGAAGTCCCACAGGCCATCGGCAGTATACCATTCCCAGTCGGCGTCCGGATAATTGCGCAAAAACTCGGGAAAACCGTGGGGTCCCGGCGCTTTCATAAAGCGGAACACGGTTCGGTTGGCAGAGGTATACTGCTGTGCGATGGACGAGAGCACAAAGGCTGTGTACGGGTGCAGGGGCGTCAGGTCAGCATAGTCGCTTTCGCGCTGGGAATCGTCCACCGTGCGCAGACGCTGCAGGGCCGGCTTTGCCTTTGCCCACAGTGCTTCCTTCCGCGCGGCCCAGCTCGCTTGGTCGCCAGGCAGGACACGAATCACCCGCGCCATCAGCTTGTTCGCGGTCACTGACTGCATCAAATAGGGCATGGTTCTGAAACGGTCCCGGATCTTTTTCCAGTCGTCCGACGTCCCACGTTGCAGGTTCTCTGGCGGACGATGCGTGGCGAGCACGAGATAAAAGGGCGCTTTGGCCGCGTATTGGGCCATTTCCTGCAGGCCGTCGAGGGCGGCGCCGTGCAGAAAGAACTCGGTGAACTCGTCCCACATCAACACGATCCACTTGTAGTCATTCACCTGGATCACTTCGTTCAGCCAGTCCTTGATCCGCTCGGCCGAGTCCAGCACCACAATGTTCTCTTTCTCGAGGGCGCGAACTACGCGTTCCAGCAGGGCAAGGCGGGGCTCTTGGGCGGTTCTCTGCGATCGGAGCTGATCGACGACATCCTGCGCGGAGGAAGCAAGGCCCACAAAATCGCGTTGGTTTTCATCATACATTGCCGGCCAATTGATACCCTGGCTCTCGATGCGCGCCAGGACGGACTCGAACAGGGATCCCACCACCAGCTTCCCGCCCGACAGCCCGATGCTCATCTGCACGGCCCTTTCCAGCGCTGCCATGAGCTTGAGATTGCTGCTGATATAGCCCGATCCCGAAAGGTACACGATCAGACCCTTGCCCCGCGCGCGGATGCCCTGGATCCGCTTGCGCAGGTCAGGCCCAACGTCGTGGGCATCAAAGTAAGCCTCGACCATCGGCCAATCGTCCTCCAGGAGGTGTTTGAGGACGAACAGGCACATGGTCTTGCCCGTGCCGTATTGGCCGTGCATCCAGAGGGACTTGGGCGTCTTGCGCTCCAGCGCATCCAGCAGGGCGCGCAGCAGATCCAGGAATTGTTGGTGTGGGATAAAATTCATCCAGGCCTGGGCGTTCTGTTGGTCCTCCTCGGCTGAAAAGACATCGATAAAATCCTGGTTGACCTGCAGATAATCAGAATAGCGCCAACTCATCCAGTTCCTCCCACGACGTAGTGAGCAGCCTGACCGAGTCCGCTCCAACCTGCAGCCAGTGCTGTTGGGCGCTGCCCAGCCCCAACAGCGCTTCTTCCGCATCGCAACCAAACACCACCCAGGGCCAGACCAGGTCCTCTTCCAGCCGGAGCTCCCAGCGTCTCTCGTGCTGAAACAGCCGGCGCATAGCATGGCCGAGGGACTCCGCGCGCGGATCTGCCAGACCAACCCTGCGGACCCGGCGGGGCCGGGTGGCGCTGACGATCCCTTGGCCCAGTTCTGTGCCGATGGGTGTTCTCTCTAGGGTACCTATCAGCTCAAGGACTCCGTCCCAAATGGTCCGAGTCGAGCGACGGGGAAACATTGCTGTTTGCTGATGAGCGAACATGCTCGCAGTCATATCAGCGTCACGCGTTAGTCTGACATAGTGCCAGGAAGGGTGGAAGCTGAATACCGCATTAACCCACGCCAATTCCCAGCCAAGCAACGCCGGTCCGCGGCTGATACGCCACGCCAGAGCACTGGGCATCCCATTAGAGTCAGCCAAGCCACAGGTGATGAGCCAGGCCTCAAGAGCAGAGATCTGCTGTGGACCCAGTGAACTTGAAGACTGCCAGGCAGTAGGGCTTGAGAGAAACAGTGCGACCCATTCCTCCCTCAGGCCGAATGTACGATGAGGAGCCCAGCGCAGCCTATTGCTCATGAGTGATGCAGAGGTCTAGCACCTGCTCACTGCCAAACGCCATGTCAAGATAAATGTTCTCGAGACCTCGAGCGAACTCCGTGCGAATCAGTCGGTAGTGCTGGCTCGACAGCCCTCTGAGCGCGCCCTTCAGCTGTTCTTGGTGAAGGCCAAACAGGAGTATTGGTCCGCCATCGGTCGCCTCCGCAAGTTCACCCAGGGTAAGTGAGTACTTGCCCCTTTGTTCAGCATAGTCATACAGCGAGTAGAGCACCACGGCCTGCGGAATGTCGCTCGAACCATGTTTGTGGATCGTGCCCACGGCTCTTCCCAGACGGCTCACGACTCCGAGTCCCAGCTCCGCACCAAGGGGTGTGTCCTCAAGAAGCCGCAGTAGGCTAGACAGCGCATTAGACATGGTGCGTGGACTCAGCCCTTCACCCATCAATTGCATCAGTTCATCCTTGGTGTATGCTGCCCGAAACGGGACTTGAGACGCATACCAGTGAACAAGTACCGAGTTATGAGCAAGCTTGGTCCAGATCGCTCCCCACGACACGAGATTCCGTGTCCCCAGCGCCCGTATTCGCTCCCCGAAAGAGGTGATGGCATTGGTCGATCGATTGAGGATGCCAGCATGGCCCAACCACACCTTCACTGCGTCAAACTGATTCGGTCCCAGCGAATTCCGACTCTGCCATTGATCGGGGTTTGCCAAGTATTCGTCAAGCCAATTCGCCGACAATCCGAATGTTTGATACGCGTTGATACCTTTCATTCCAGCCCCCTTCAGACTCACTCCGATCGACTTGGCGCGCCAACA
>DDYO01000009.1 GCA_002348045.1 Anaerolineales bacterium UBA2232 | reverse complement strand
TGTATGACCTGAGGTCGGATCTCTTGGCAGGCATGGGACGCCGTACGATAGTAGGCGGGGTTCACAACAAAGGACAAGACGCGCAGCCGATCAACCGGCGACGGCGGGCAGTAGATGACTTTGAGATTGTCGGCGAACAGGTCTTGAGGCCCATGCTGTGAGTAGAGACGCGAAATGACCGCCGCGATCGTGTGGCGGGCCGATGCGTGCTTGACAAAGTTGTAGACCACACTGCTTCCCCCATGAACCGGCGGGAATAGGTCAAAGGGAGCCAGGACGAGAACTCTCATGACCGACGAGCTGACTCGAAAAACGACAGCCGGGCGATGACTGATCTGGCGCCCCTGAGCAGCCGCTTGATGTCCTTCAGGTGGCGGATTCGGGTAGCCTCGCGCCATATAAACTGAGGGCGGAAGTAGTACTCGCGATAGGCCCGAAGGCGAGCTGCCTCGACCTCCTGGGCGGATAGCTGAGGCGTGCTGACCAGCGCCTGACAGGAAGCGAAATCCTCCCAGTCGTTGTACTTGAGATAGCCCTCGCGCGTGCACTCTTCCCACAACGCGCTTCCGGGCTGGGGAATGGCCACGGCGAATTGGGCGGTGGAGGCGCCCAGCTCGCGGGCGAACTCGATGGTCTCGCCGATCGTCTGTTGAGTCTCGCCAGGGATGCCAAAGAGGAAAAAGGCCTGGGTCTTGATGCCCACCTCGTTGCACAGGCGCATCGCTTCACGGGCTTTGTCCAGGGTGATCCTCTTTTTCATCCGCTCCAGCATTTCAACAGACCCGGATTCGATGCCGAACAGCACGTAGTGACAGCCTGCGGCCTTCATGGCCTGCAGCATTTCTCGGTCCACCGTGTCCACCCGCGCCTGGCAGATCCAGGACACCTTCAGCCCTCGCTCTTCCAGCAGGCGGCAGATGTCCATCACACGGTCGCGGTCCACGGTAAAGGTGTCGTCGTCAAAATAGATCTCGTCGACGCCGTACCGCTGCACCGCTTCCTGAATCTCGTCCACCACGTTGGCGGCGCTGCGGGCGCGGAAGCGGTGTCCGTACAGAGTGTTGGGCCACACGCAAAAGGTGCAGTGAAACGGGCAGCCTCGGGAGCTCACCATGGAAGTGGGATTGCCGCCGGAGTAGATCGCGGCCCGGTATCCCTCGCCCCGAACGATGTGTCGGGCCGGAAAGGGCAGGGAGTCCAGGTCATCCAACAATGACCGATCTGGATTGACATAAGCCTGGCCACTAGACTGGTAGGACAGGCCGGCGACATCCTTCCAATCTGCCCCGCTCTGCATGGCCAGGGCGAGCTCCCGCACGGTCAGTTCGAACTCGCCGCGCACAACCGCGTCCACGGCCGGGTTCTCGCGCAAGAGGCTGTCGTGAAAGTAGGTGACATGGGAGCCGATGAGGGCAATCTTGGCCGAGGGGAGCGCCTGTCGAATGGCCTCCGCCGACCTCAAATCGTGGCGGATAGAAGGTGTTGAGCACTCCATCACCACCAGCTCTGGACCCAGGGCTGTGACGCGTTGCACAAAGCCCTCTGTATCCAACTCCTCCATGATGGCATCGACAAAGAGAGCTTCCAGCCCCGCCTGCTCCAGCACCGCCACGGTGTAAGCCAGGTAGATGGGATACTCGATGTATTTGTCCTTGCGTTTGTGCGGCCAGCGCACATCGGAGCGAGCGCCAAACCCCTCGCCCGGCCAGGGCGGGTTGGTCACCAGAACTTTCATCATTTCCTCCAGGTCCTCACGTGGCGATGGCCATGAGCCAATCGCCGCGGTTCGGTAGTGGTTGTCCAAGCGCTCCACAGGGAGCTCATTCTAGCGATGGGCAACATGCTCCTCGCCAAGCTGTGCGATGCTCTCAGTGAGCACTCGCCACTCGAAATGTTCATTAACCAGGGCCCGACCACGTTCACCCATACGGGTGCGCAAGTCATCATCGGCCAGCAAGAGGCATATCTTGTCGGCCAGGTCCGCAGCGCTTCCCGCTTGATAAAAGACGGATCCCTGACCATCGGTGATGATTTCCTCCAGGGCGGGGAGGCGCGGCAGCACGGCGGGCTTGCCACAGGCCCAGTATTCAAACTCCTTGAGGGTTACCCGTCCTCGTGCCGAGATGACGTCGGGAAGAACCACAAGCCCGACGTCGCACGCGTTGACGTAATGCACCACCTCGGGCTGCGGCATCCAGCCAGAGAAAAAGAAGCGGTCTGCCAGGCCATGCTCGTCAACTCGCTGGCGCAGGTACGGAACCGCCGAACCATCGCCGACCCACCAGAACGCGGTGTCCGGAAAGTGGGACAGGACCAGTGGTGCCGATTCGACGATGAGCTCAGGTCCGTCCTGGGGATCGATTACGCCGTGAAAAAGGCAAATGTGGCGCGCCAACGGTGACACGCGGTTGCGGAGCGCGCTGCTGTCAGCGGGTTGGAACAGCTGGCAATCGACGCCGTCATGCACGACCGCAGCCCGCTGGTCATCCAGGCCGTACTCCTCGACCAGTATGCGTTGCATGGCATCGCTGATGGTGATGATGTGATCGCTATGACGAATGCTGAGCCGCTCCAGCGCGCGTCCCAGTCGCTGAACCACCGCCATCCACGGCGAAGCGTAGCTGTCCAGATACTCAAAGAGCAGATCGGTGAGGTCCATGACCGTGACCGTTCGTCGCGAGAAAACGCGTCCCAGGAGGGCTCCGAGGGCAGCCACGCTGTTGTGGCTGACCACCAGGTCCGGCTGAAGGCGGGCAACGAGCCACCCCAGGCGCAGGATGTTCCATGGATACACCCAGAGGTACTTGAGCATCTTGCGCCGGTCAAGGCGGCTCACATGCGCCAGTGGATAAGCGTCCTTGCACCCCAGCTCACGACAGGCTGCCTCGGGCGGAACGCCAAAAGCTGCCGCCACGTGGACCTCGTGTCCTCTGCGTTGGAAGGCTCGGACGATGTGGGCGGTGCGCGGAGTTCCCCCCCCGGAGATGGGCACCAGTTGTTCAAAGATCGCGACCACGACCTTCATTCTTCAGCTCTTTGCCTAAATGAGCTTGCGGGTCCAGGTGATGGGAGTGCAGGAATTGGTGATTTCCAGCCCATCCTCCATGTACCGCGGCTTCTGGGGGCCAAGTTCTCGTGCCCAGTCCATCATCCGGCGTATGCCTTCGGCCAGGCTGACCGAGGTGTGGTAGCCCAGCAGTCGGCGGGCCTTGGCGTCGGTGCAGTACGCGTCCCGAACCTCCTTGGGCCGAGCGGGCATGTGTTCGGGCTTGATGTGCGCCGGAATGGGTTTGTCGCCATAGAACGACTGGAGCACGACCTGTGCCAGGTGGTTGATGGTGACCTCGTCACAGGGCCCGATGTTGATGACCTCACGATCACAGCTCTCGTCAAAGGCCGCTTTCACCACGTATGGGGTGAAATCATCGATGTAGGTAAAGGCCCTCCTCTGCTCGCCATCGCCGTAGATGTAAAAGGGCTTGTCGTTCAGCAGGCAGTTGATAAAGATGCCGATCACGTTTCGGTAGGGATCCGCCAGGTTCTGGCGGGGACCATACACGTTGTGCGGTCGGATGATGGTGTAACCAAAACCATAGACCTCACTCAGGATGCGGGTCACCTGCTCCATAGAGGTCTTGGAGACGCCGTAGATATCCTCAGGTTGCGGCGGCATTTCCTCGTCAAAGGGGGGCTGCTGGGCGCCGTACACGCTCATGGAGCTGGTCAGCAGCACCTTCTGGAGGCCGCAGCGAATGGCGGGCACCAGGGTATGCAGGTAAGCGACGAGGTTGCGCTCGGTGCACGTGACAGGGGTGAACTGGCTGCGCCCCTCAGTGGCGTCGGCCGCCAGGTGAAAGATGACCTCTGGTCGCACCGACGATACGTATCGATCGGCGGCCTCGTGGTCTCTCAGGTCCAGTCTGGTGAAACTGCTGTGCGGATTGACATTACGCCAAAAGCCGCCGGACATGTCATCAACGCCAAAGACCTCATGTCCTTCCGCTATGAGAGCGTCCACCAGGTGGCTCCCCATGAATCCTGCAGCACCGGTGACCAGGATGCGTGGTTTGGACATCCTCAACAATTCCCTCCCCAATGGCGCGGTTCGCCAGCCTTCTCTCGGCCGTGATTATCGGTGCGCCAGATACGGCAGTCGGCCATTACTGGTCAGCACGGCAAACCGTATGTTAACACATCTGGACCGAGGGACCAAAAGAGACGTTCGCGGACATGGGTCACTCGGCGGCGCCGCCCGGACAAGTCAGGCGACCTGCTCAGGTCTATCCTACCGCCGCCAGATGACGCAAAGGTGAAAACTCGGACTAGCTGCCTAACAGATTGGACACCCAGGCGCCAAGGGCAGGCACTGGGATTGGCGCGGAGGTCAAGGGCCGCTATAATGGCGTCCAAGCTTGCGACAGGCAGCTGTTGTCTGGCGGTCATTGACTGGCCGAGGCATCACGTTGAGCGACTGATGTCATGGCCGGTCGCTCGATTGCCGCATGAGCGTCGAGAAGGTTGCCTGCGGCGGCAATGGGGGGCACTCTAGCAGGCTCCGACACAAGGCGTTTTCGTCAGCAACCAGGGGGGAGTATTTCATGGATTCTCATCGCCACCGTCCAGCGCTCTATCGCTGGCTCGCCATCCTTGCGCTATTGGCCATTGGGGTAGGCATCACGGCCGGACAGGCGTGGATCACCTGGCTCAACGCAACCCTGCTTTGACTATCCTGCATCGGCATCCAGTAGGGTGCCCGGCGCACAAGGGGCGATTTCATGAGACGGTTCATCTCTTTCCTGCTCACGGCCAGGCGTCAGAAGGTTCAGCTGCTTTCGCTGGTCATCATGAATTCGTACGTCCTGCAGGCGCTCAAGTTCATTCCGTGTCCGGGGATGAACTGCTATGCCTGTCCAGGGGCGATCTTTGCCTGCCCAATCGGGACCCTGCAGCACTTTGCCATAATCCAGCAAGTGCCCTTCTATACTTTGGGCGTGCTGGGGCTGATAGGGGCACTGGTGGGCCGGCTGGCGTGCGGATGGCTGTGTCCCTTTGGCTGGCTTCAGGAGCGACTCTATGCGCTGGGAAGGCGGCTGCGTCTCGCTCAGTGGGAAGTCAGCCCACGACTGAGCTGGCTGCGTTATGCTTTCCTCGTCGGGCTGGTATTCCTGGTGCCGCTGCTCACCCTTGAACCGTGGTTCTCCAAGCTGTGCCCCGTGGGAACCCTTCAAGCGGGAATCCCCCTGGTGCTGTGGGATGCCGAGCTCAGGGGCATGGCGGGCGGTCTGTTTGTGCTCAAGGTGGCGATCTTGGCGGCGTTCCTCGCGTGGATGCTGCTGGCGAAGCGTCCCTTCTGCCGGCTTGTGTGCCCCCTGGGAGCGATCTGGTCGCCGTTCAACCGCGTGAGCGCCCTTCGCCTGGCGGTGGATGAGGGCGCCTGTACGCGCTGCGATGCCTGCGAGCAAGCGTGTCCCGTGGCGATCCGGCCGTACGAGGATCCCGCTTCGACGGCGTGCATTCGCTGTGGAGAGTGCGTCAAGGTCTGCCCCACCCAGGCGCTACGACTGCTGGGGGAGTGAGGCTGGCGAGCAGGCGCCTAGGGGCTCCCTGTGGCTGACTTGGCGTGGCGGTTGGCGCGCACCAGTTCGGTCGCCAGCACGCCGCCAAGGACCGCGAGGTCTTCGGTGGGCAGGTAGTGGCCAACGGACGCGTCGAACAAGACCTGGGCAGCGGGGGGGAACTCTTCGTCGCCTCGGTGAAAGACGAGGGCCAGCCGGGCCCGGGGAAACGCGCGAAACATGAAGGACATGTCGCCGAAAGTGAGACGCTCTCCGCCCAGTTGGGCGGAGGCCAGGGCGAGACCGTGCTCGTCGTTGCCAAACTCTTGCACGATCCTCACGCTGGAGCGGCCCTGAAAAGCAGGATCGTAGACGCGAGCGTCGGGGAGCTCGCGGAAGGCGATCCAACGGTCGCCAGGCGGGGCCCCGTCGGCCTGGATGAGGTAATGCAGGGTTAGCAGCTGGCTGGTTACGTCGGGCGCCGGCCCGTCGCCGCGGCGGATAGCCACCGGGGCGAGGGTGACATACAGCGGCTGGCCCCAATAGGGCACGATGATGTGGGCGGCAACTGGATCATAGTCGCAGCCGGCTTTGAAGGCGGTTTCATAGGGCTCCTGCTGAGCAAGGTGCTGGGCTGCTTTGTCGAGAGCGGGCAAGTAGCTGTCCTCACGGGTGCGGGTCATGCTGCCTCCTCGTTCAAGTCCGTGTCGTCGAACCGAAGGGCGCTGTCGCCCAACGGCTATGTCTCGGAGCGCTCCTGCATCCGCGCCCACGCCAGCAGGATGGCGGCGGTGCTGCTCAGGTCCACCAGCACCTCATTGTTCGCCACTGCCCGCACTGCAGCGGTGAACGGCATCTTGTGCACGTCAATGCGCTCGTTGTCGTCCCAGTTCGGGCTTCCCATGTCCTCCAGGCCCGTGGCCAGGAACATGTGGGCCGAGTGCTGGGCGGCGCTGGGAGAGACGATGAGGTTCGCCAGAGGCTCCATGCAGCTGGCCCTGTATCCAGTCTCCTCCATAAGCTCACGATGGGCGCAGGCCAGGGGGTCTTCGCCGTCCTCGATGTAACCAGCGGGCAATTCCCGCATCACCCGACCGGCGCCGTGCTTGTACTGCTCGACCAGCAGCACGTCACGGTCAGCAGTGAGGGCCACGATCATGACATAGCTGGGTCGCTCCACGATATAGTAGTCGGCAAGATTGCCCCGGTTGGTCCGGCAGCGGTCTCGCCGCACCTGCAGCCAACGATTGTGGTACACCACCGATGACCGCAGGACTTGCCACGCTGATATGGGATCCTTGGACAATGGGATTCTCCGCAAACAGTTTTGTAGTGCGTATCTGTGTACGCCTGGTTGACGTCTTCTGTAGTGATCGGATTATAATGACGGTACGGCCGGCGGCCAACACGGCTTGGTCCTGCGCGCCCTGTCCAGCCGTGCGCTGACGTTCAGAGGGTTAAAGTTGACAAGATTTGGCCCACAATATGTTGACAAGGTCGCCAAACCGTTGTATTATAATCACAGTCAACCTGCGGGCCAGTGTCAGGTCGAGCTATTCCTCCAACGAAAAGGAGAGGGAAGACATGGGTAGGACGACACTCCGGGTAGGACTCGCTGTTAGCGTCACCATTCTGTTGCTGTTGGCACTGGCCTTTTTCCTCATGGAATCCCCCGGCCAGTCCACCGTGCAAGCTCAAGGCTCCGTGTACCACACCCTTCGGGTGTACGGAGAAGAGCACTATGGGGCGGGGTATGCGCGATATCGTGATCCAATTACTGGAAGGTTCCTGGAAGACCCTCCGTACACCTATGCGGAGGCCATCTTCAACCCCGAGCTGGAGCAGGCCCCGCGCAAGGACTCGGTCACCTTTAACCCCCTGTGGATGTCCGAGTTCGAGACCCTGGATGAAAACCACGCCCGGGGGCTCTACAACCGGCTGTTCGCCGGCTCCCGCAACGCCACGGAAAAGGTCTGGTTCCGCATGTGGTACGAGCCGTGGCACTGGGACAAGGACCTCAACGCCAACGGCGAGTTGGACATCAACGAGACGGTGGGCGAGCCCATCACCGGCACCCTGGGCGATGAGTGGTATCCGGCCATCATGCAAGAGTTCACCTACCTGCTGATGGAGGCCAAACTGGCCTCCCAGGTTCCGGAGCCCCTGGCCGGACCGGTGGGCTCGACTTCCTTCGTTTTCCCGGTGGGCATGCGCAAGGCGGACCTGTTCAACGCCAGCGGGGCCGTGGACACTACCTCGGCCAACGCCCGCTTTGGCTACGGGCTGACCAGCCTCGACGGGGATTTCGACGGCACCCCGGACATCGTTCACGTGGAGAGCGAGCAGACCCTCTATGCCAAGACGCGGATCGCCGCCGACTTCAATGGCAACGGATTTCTGGATCCCCTGGACGTCGACGGCGATGACCTCAGCGGCGATGAGCTGGTGGTGTTCCGTCTCGAGAGCAAGCGCGAACCCAGGGGCGGGATGATCCAGTTTTTGGACCACATGATCGTGGTCAAAGAGGTCTTTAACAACCAGGTGCAGATCGAGATGTGGTACACCGGGGACCTGATTCCCATGTACCTGGGCAGCCGCACCATTGCCGAAGGCGACATGCTCCTGGCTGGAAGCAGCGGCCCCGGGCAGCACATCCGGGCGGTGGCCAACGGCGGCACGGGCACCAACCTGTGCGATTTCCCCACCGGCCCCTTCTTCGTGTACCTGGAAGATGTGGACAACGTCGAGAGTTCGGCCCGGGTCATGGTCGGCCGCGCCCTGGGGGCGACTCACACCATGATGGAAGCCTCGCCGAACCGGGCCAATGTCCGACCGGGAGAACCCTGGTTCCTGAAGCGGTTCTATGTTGACGGCCACGAGTACAACGTGGTGGCCATCAAGACCGAGGGCAGCGGCACCAGGGTCTTTGGGCAGGCGTGTACGCTGGATGTGAATGGGGACAAGGTGATTGACCCGGCCTTCCCAACGCCCACGGATGGCAGCCTGTTCAAGTTCATTACCATCCGCACGCCCATCCCCAAGGCGGGGGTGTATGACGATCCCCTCACGGGGCACCTGATCGAGCAGCACTCGGTCCGTTTGCAGCCCTACGCGGCCAACACCCCGTTGTCGGTGATGCCGCCGTACAACTATGAGCACTATATCCTCCTGGACGTGCAGGCCATCACCGGCTACAGCAGCAAGACCACCGACGTAACGTGGCTCGGCACGGTGGAGGGCCCGGTCCCGCCCATCCTGCAGTCCAACGGCCCGATCCCTTACCAGGGCGTGGGCCCCAATCAGCCCTATGCCAACAGCAGGGAAATGCACCTGTTCTACGTGGAAGAGGCCAAGAACCCCCAGTTCCTGGGAGAGCTGAAAGAGCTCTACTATGAAGAGTATCCCACGCCAGAAGCGGAGTACTGGTACGCCCAGCAGTTCCATACCCTTCCCTGGGAGTACACCGAGTTCGTGTTGCCGGACATCAACCCGGCCAACCTCCGCGGTAAGGTGGACCGCTACCTTTTGAACAGCGCGTTCGTGAACCCCTACAACGAGTACGTCATGTGGGAGCAGACGGTACCTACCAACACCACGCCGTTGATGAACGTGAGTTGGAACTTGACCGGTACTGCTTTGGTGCGCGACTATCCCTCTGGCAGCATGGACCTCGAGAACATGCGGGTCAAGTTCTGGTTTGACCCGGCCGTGGGAGGCAAAAAGTACAAGGACGATGCCGGCATCCGGCTGTACGGCCTGGAAGACCTTGGCCCCGGCGCTGATGTGGACGATCCATTGGTGCCCAGCTTCCCGGTTGAGGTCAAGCCTTACACCGATCCGATGGACGTTTTCAATCCCATCCACGACCAGGCGCCGCCCATGGACTCGCTGACCTTCAACCCGGCCTACATGGACAAGTTCCTCCACAGCAACGAAGCCCTCACCGGCCTCTACCGCCAGATCTCGATCCGCGAGCTGGACGCCCGGGAAAAGGTCTTCCTGCGCATGTGGTACGAGCCGGAATACCTGGACAAGATTCGTACGCTCAGGCCGTCGGCCGTGTACACCTTCCCAGCGGTCATGCAGGAATTCACCTACATGTACCTGAACACGGCGGACCAGCCGGCCAGCGCTCAGCCGGGCTCCAGCGCCTTTGCCTTCCCGATGGCGACGGCTGCAGGCCAGTTGCCCAGCCCGGACCCCCTGACCCGCAGCCTGCCGGCGGCCCAGCTGCCCAGCTTTGGCTACGGGCTGACCACGTTCGACGCGAACTTTGACGGGCAGAACGACATCGTCCACCTGCACAGCGAACGCTCGCTGGCCAAGATCACCGGCATTCAGGCGGATTTCGACGGCGACGGTATCGCGGACTACCTGGATCAGGATGGGACGCGCCTGAGCGGCGATGAGATGGTGGTCTTTACGGTGGGCGACGTCTACCTGCAGCGGGGCAAGAGCGTGCAGTTCCTGGACCACATGATCACCCTGGACAACGTGTCGGCGACCAGCGCAGACCTGATCTTCTGGTACACCGGCGGCGGGCTGCACCCGGTGACGGGGGGCTACTCCCTGCACCCGGACCGGATTGACACGCGGCCGGTTCGGGAGCGCCAGATGGCCATCGCCAACCGCTCGACGGTCAAGGTGATCAGCGCCGGCGGCAATAACCTGGGGTCGGTGGACGGCGCGTGGTTCGTGTACGTCAATGCCATCGACTCGTCCCGGGAAACGGTGTCCCTGGTGGTGGGCCGCGCCCTGGGCGCCGCCCACAGCGCTATCGACAACGGCCAGGGCGGACACGACCTCACGCCGGGCGACCCGTGGTACCTGAAGCGGTTCTTTGTGGACGGACACGAGTACAACGTGGTAGCGGTCCATGTGGTTCGTCCGGGCGTTGGACCCAATGATGAGCCGTACGAGTTCAAGTACATTACCATCCGCACGCCGGTGCCCAAGCTGCAGCCGTTCGTCAACTATGAGGACTCGCAGGTGCTGGAGGCGTACTACCGGGGCATCAAGATGGGGGTGGATACGTCGGTCATCTCGGTGATGCCGCCGTTCAACGTGCCCCATACCGGCATGAATGACATCCAGGCACTGCAGGAAAAGGATCCCGTTACCGGCGCGTTTATCTTTGACAATCCCCTGTTCTACGATAGGGACTGCCGGGGTGACGTGCTCAAGAACCTGCCGGCCCTGGAGATCCGCATCGTGGACGAGGCCCGCGAGCCCCAGTTCTGGGGCGAGCTGCGGGAGCTCTACACCGACGGCATCGATCCGCACTATGAGCGTTGGATGACGGAGCAGTTCCATACCGTGCCGGACCAGTACACCGAGCTGCGGCTGCCCCCTGGCCAAAAGTACCTCCTGACCAGCGCCTGGGAGTCTTATCAGAGCCGTTCGGCCACCTACAGGTGTCCTGGTGGCACGTTGGTGCAGGCGAGCGTCCAGGCTGCAGCGCAGGAGAACGGGAGGTTCCACCGGGTGCAGTTCTGGTACGATCCAATCGATCGCAAGGACGTGTACGTCAACACCTGGCAGGGCGGATCGCCGGTCCCAACCCCGACCCCGACGGTCAGCCCCACGCCTCCTCCGGGCGGCGTTGGAACGATCCTGGGCAAGGTGACTCTGCAGGGTCGCAGCAATCACGGCGGGGTGCAGGTGCATGTGGGCGGCGTCTCGGCGACCAGCAACCATCTGGGCCAGTTCGTGCTGAACTCGGTGCCGGTGGGCACCTATGAGGTCTTGGCCACAGCGGCCGGCTATCTCGATGCACGGATGCAGGTGGTGATGACCGCCAACGCGGTTCAGAACCTGCCGGATGTGCAGCTGCGGGGTGGGGACGCCAACAATGACTGCACGGTCAACGTGTTTGACCTGGTGGTGGTGGCCTGGAACTATGGTTCCTCGCCGCCGACGGACCCCCGGGCGGACATCAACGGCAACAACACGGTGGATATCTTTGACCTGGTGCTGGTGGCAGTGAACCTGGACCAGGCATGTCCGGGGCCGTGGACCTCGCCGCTTCCGTCCATCACCGCTCAATCAGTAGCAATGCTGGAGCTCTCTCCGGCACAGCAGCAGGTTGCAGTGGAAGATGTGCTGACGGTGACGGTTTCGCTGGCGGATGTCGTCGGGCTGTACGGGGCTGACATCGGTCTGACCTTTGATCCGACGGTGCTGGAAGTGGTGGATGCTGATCCGGTGAAGCCGGGCGTGCAGATCACGGCGGGAGACTTCCTGAATACGACCTCGCCCCACGGCATCCTGGCGGCGAATGAGGCGGACAATGAAGTCGGTACCATAAGCTACGCCGCCAGCCTCACCAGCCCGACGGAGCCAGCGGAAGGCAGTGGTGCTCTGTGCATCATCAACTTCCGGGCAAAGGCGGCTGGGCACAGCATGTTGCGGATCGCTTCGGCGCTGCTCCTGAATCAGGAGGTGGAGCCGATCGGCGTGACCGTGAGCAACGGCTGGGTTCACGTGGGAGCGGAGTGGATCAGCGTATTGCCGCTGATCATCAAGTAGGCGTTTTCGAGGAGTCGCACCCTGCCCTCGCCAGATCGGGCTGAGGGCAGGGGCGATCCCAAACCAAGGGACCGGCCAGCACGGGCAAGGCACGTCAACTGGCCCAGCCATATCCAGAGCCGTCCGAAGGGCACGGCAACAAATCAGAGGAGGAACTTTAATGGCACGCAGCGGTCGCAGTATTCTCTTGGTCCTGGCGCTTGCGCTCATCGCGGCCCTGTTCCCGGCAGCGGCTCTTGCGCAAGGCACCCTTGTGCTGGTCAATCCCCTTTCCCAGTCGGTGAACCTGAATCAGGTCGTCACGGTGGAGATCAAGGTGGATTCAGTCACCAACCTGTACGGGCTGGACCTCACGGTCACGTTTGACGCGGCCAAGTTGGCGGTTCAGGATGCCGATGGGAACGCCGGGAATGGCGTCCAGATCGCATCGGGCGACTTTCCGAATCCTGCCCACATCTTTGTGGCCGGCAACTCGGCGGACAACACCACGGGTCAGGTCAAGTACGTGGCGGCGATCCTGGCGCCGAACCCACCGGTGAGCGGCACGGGCGTGATGGCGCGCATCACCTTCAAGGCCAAAGCGGCGGGAACCGCGCTGGTGACCCTCAGCAACGTCAAGCTGTCGGACAACCAGGCGTCACCCATCGCTGCGACCCTGATGAGCGGTTCCATCACCGTCGTTGCGGGCCCTGGTCCGTCACCGCAGCCAACTCCTGGACCCACGCCGGTTCCCGGCACGGGAACCCGCTATACGGTGCAGTGGGGGGATACCTTGAGCTCCATCGGCCGCAAGTTTGGGGTTAGCGTACAGGCGATCGTGGCAGCCAATGGGCTCACCAACCCCAACTTTATCCGCGTCGGCCAGGTTCTGCTCATCCCCGGCACCGGTACGACTCCTCCGCCAGCTCCTGGACCGGGCACCACGTACGTGGTCAAGGCAGGCGATACGCTGTACGCCATTGCCGCGCGGTTTGGGGTCTCGGTGCAGGCGATTGCCGCGCAGAACGGCATCGTGAACATCAACTATATCAGGGTGGGTCAGGTGCTGGTGATCCCTGGCGGCACGACACCGCCGCCCACGCCGCCGACCAAGCAGCATGTGGTCCGGGCGGGTGACACCATCTACGGCATCGCGGCTATGTACGGTGTGGCGCCGTGGTCCATCATCGTGCTCAACAACCTGCCCAATCCGAACCTGATCTTCCCAGGCCAGGTCCTGCTTCTGCCTTAGGCGGGCGAGCGCGCTTACTGTGATCGTTGCAGGGCAGCACCCGGCACGCC
>DDYO01000249.1 GCA_002348045.1 Anaerolineales bacterium UBA2232 | reverse complement strand
CGGTAGGCACGACCCACGGGCCTGGCAGGCGATCCTCCCATCCCATGGTGTACTGCATGCCTCGCCCCTCGTTGCCCCTACCGCCAACACTGAACAGCGCCAGAAGGAAACCAAAGAACCACAAGGGCTTGTGTTTCCGAGTGATCTGCCAGGCTCTTTCAATGATCTTGGTGTAGCTCATGTCGTGCTCCTTTCGAGTCGTTCCTGCATATTTGACGGCAGGGGCAACGCGTTTATTCGGCTGGCTGCGCGCACCCAATGCACCACCCACGACAAGTACAGCGCACCAAGCGCCAGCGCGATGCCATCGCTAGCGATCTGTACGGCCCAATAGACAGCGCGCCCCGCGCCCAGTGTGTCCGGCAGGAGAGCCGAGCCAACGGTAAAGAGCTGTTGACCAGCGGCCCAGGCTGCGGGGCCGACGGCGAATTGAGCCAGGCCCATGACAGAAGTGGACCAGGCTGGCGAGAGCAGATTGAGGCGCACGGCGCCTTGAGCCCAAGCTAACAACGACGCTGCCGCCTGGACGGCAGCACCGGCCATAGCCAGGCTTAGGGCGGCCAGGAGCGGCCAACTGGGCTCAGGCGCGGCGATCGGGGCCCTTGCCTGGAGCAATGGCCTGATGCCCTGCCAGAAATCGTCGAAGGGCGCGAACTGGGCGTGGGGCAGCGGGTCCTGGTGCAGCAATTCGGATAACCTGCCCAAATTATCCAACTCCTCCTGGCAGGAGGGACAGGTGGCCAGGTGTTGCACCACCAGACGCCGTTGCTCGCAGGCCAGCTCGCCATCATGGTAGGCATGCAGCCTTGTGCTGTGGTCACCGTTGATTTCCGCAATCGTTGTTGGTATCACGATCGCACCTCCACGAGGGGATGTTGCCATTCATGTTCCAGCTGCTGACACAACCACCGCCGGGCATAGTGGAGCCTCGACATCACCGTACCCAGGGGTAACTCCAGCGTTGCAGCGATCTCTTTGTACGACAAGCCCTCATATTCCCGCAGCACGAGGACCGCCCGCGTGTCGGCGGGCAGACGTGCGATGGCACGCCGTACAGCATGCTGACGCTCGGCGCGTAGGGTCTGTGACTCGGGGGTGTTGAGGTTGGGAATGGGATTGTCGTCGATGCTCTCGGTCGGCCGCGTGGCTCGGAGGTGATCAAGGGCGACGTTGGTGGTGATGCGGTACATCCACGAGCGAAAGCTGGCATCGCCGCGGAAGCGGGGCAGCGCCTGCCATGCCCGGACAAAGGCCTCCTGGGCTACATCCTCGGCTTCGTGGGCGTTCCCACACAGCCGGTACGCCAGGGACAGGACGAACGGCCTTGTTCCTGCCACAAGTCGCCCGAATGCCTGGGTGTCACCGCTCTGGCTGAGGCGAATCCATTCCGCTTCCTGCTCTGTGCCAAGCACCGCCATCCACTGCTCCTACCATCTAGACGAATGCCGCAAGCAGTTTATTCGCCGCAAAAGCGCTGCTCCGGCCTGGCCATATGCGGCGAAAGCGGCCTGAATCCAGCGTGGTGGGGGATCACTGGATGGTCCAGGTGCCTTTGATGCTAAAGTCGTCGATGAGGCCGGAATCGTCCTTGCACTTGAGGTAGAGGTTCTTGGTTCCGACGAAAGTGGACTTGAAGGCCAGGGCCCAGGTGACGGAGACGTCGTTGCCCGAGCGGGAGGCGGAGCACTGGGCAAGGTTGAGGGTGACGCGGCCGCTGGAGATGGAGCGGGCCTCGCCGGGGGTACCGGAGCCGAGCCATCCGGTGCCGTCATCCTTGCGGAGGGAGAGGACGTTGGTGTCCGGGTTGTACTGGAGGAAGACGGAAGTGGACTGGTTCGTGCTGGTGCCAATGAGGAAGTGGCAGAGGTAGAGGTCAGTCCATCCGTTGGCGTCGGAGAAGTGGGTGGTAAAGAGCTGCTGCTGGCCGACGGAGCTGCTGCCGCTGGACGGAACCACGTTCTCTGAAACGGGAGGGACGGGTGCGGAGGGGACGGTGGTGGGCGTTGCGGTGCTGGTTGCGGTGGCAGAATTGGTCGGCGTGGGGCTGGAGATGGACGTGTTGGTGGGTGTGGCCGTTCGCGTGCTAGTTGTTGTGGCGGTTGGAGTGCTGCCGATGGTCCAGGAGCCTTTGATGCTAAAGTCGTCGATGAGGCCGGAATCGTCCTTGCACTTGAGGTAGAGGTTCTTGGTTCCGACGAAAGTGGCTTTAAAGGCCAGGGCCCAGGTGACGGAGACGTCGTTGCCCGAGCGGGAGGCAGAGCACTGGGCGAGGTTGAGGGTGACGCGGCCGCTGGAGATGGAGCGGGCCTCGCCGGGGGTACCGGAGCCGAGCCATCCGGTGCCGTCATCCTTGCGGAGGGAGAGGATGTTGGTGTCCGGGTTGTACTGGAGAAAGACGGAAGTGGACTGGGATGTGCTGGTGCCAATGAGGAAGTGGCAGAGGTAGAGGTCAGTCCATCCGTTAGCGTCGGAGAAGTGGGTGGTAAAGAGCTGCTGCTGGCCGACAGCGCTGCTGCCGCTGGACGGAACCACGTTCTCTGAAACGGGAGGGACGGGTGCGGAGGGGACGGTGGTGGGCGTTGCGGTGCTGGTTGCGGTGGCGGAATTGGTCGGCGTGGGGCTGGAGATGGACGTGTTGGTGGGTGTGGCCGTTCGCGTGCTAGTTGTTGTTGCGGTTGGAGTGCTGCCGATGGTCCAGGTGCCTTTGATGCTAAAGTCGTCGATGAGGCCGGAGTCGTCCTTGCACTTGAGGTAGAGGTTCTTGGTTCCGATGAAAGTGGATTTAAAGGCCAGGGCCCAGGTGACGGAGACGTCGTTGCCCGAGCGGGAGGTAGAGCACTGGGCGAGGTTGAGGGTGACGCGGCCGCTGGAGATGGAGCGGGCCTCGCCGGGGGTACCGGAGCCGAGCCATCCGGTGCCGTCATCCTTGCGGAGGGAGAGGATGTTGGTGTCCGGGTTGTACTGGAGAAAGACGGAAGTGGACTGGGATGTGCTGGTGCCGATGAGAAAATGGCAGAGGTAGAGGTCAGTCCAGCCATTGGCGTCGGAGAAGTGGGTGGCAAAGAGCTGTTGCTGGCCGACGGCGCTGCTGCCGGTGGAAGGGGTGACGCTTTGGGAGACCGGAGCGATGGGTGATGGGTTAGTGGTGGGCGTTGCGGTATTTGTTGCAGTTGACGTGGCAGTAGGCGTTGCCGTGGGCGTGGAAGTCGGTGTACTGGTAGGAGTGGGCGTGTGATCAGTCACCGTCAGGCTCCAGACCGAAGACCATCCACTCGTGCCACAGCCGTTGCTGGAGCCGACGCGCCAGTAGTAGGTGCCGGCTGCCAGTCCCGTATCCGGAGCATAAGAAGTTGATGCAGTGCTGGCGTCGATGATTGGCGAAGCAAAGTCCGATGCATCGTCCACCTGAATCTGATAACCGGTGGCACCTGCAGCCGGCGACCATGTGAAGGTTGGCGTGGTGTCGGTCGTACTGAAACCGTCAGTCGGGCCGCTGAGGGTTGGGGCCAGGGGTGGCGTGCACGCAGTGTAGAGCACATAGTTGGCGCTGGACCCGACCTGTGAGGTGCCGTATCCGATCCGCATATAGCCACTCTCGCCCCACCCGGTGCCCCACGAGTTGCGAAGGATCCACACGCCGTTGGTTCCCTGGGTGTCGTCCCAGCCCACCAGGACTACCCCGTGGTTGACCGTGGAATACTCATCGGTTTGAAACACGCCGCCGCCGTAGCCACCGAACGCTGAGCCAGCATAGATGGTGACGGCCACCGGACCATGGCTGTAGATGGCTTGCTTGATGGCGACGGGGGAGGGGATGTTGACCCAGCGGTCAACAAAGTTCCAGTCGTCGATCTTGTAGGGGTGCTCGTACGGCCCGCCACAGGGAGCATTGCTTGCCACGTAGGGCTTGGCCGATTCCAGTACAGCGCCCGCCTCTGGCTCGCTGGCCGGCTTCTTCCACTCATGATAGTCATGCGCCCACCACCCGCCGCCGCAGTCCCAACCGTCAGTGTTGCACGACACCAGGTATTGCTCCGACAGGTTGGTCGTGGTCCCGCTGCTGCGCAGGATTGCCGACTCTAGCGGCGCAACGGTGGCGAACGCCCAGCAGCTGCCGCATTGACCCTGATCTCGGATGGGCGTGAGGGCGCCCTGACTGCGCCAGTCAAAGGCCGCGGGGAGGTTGGGTGCCTGTCCCAGCTCCGCTCGTAGCAGGATGTCGTCCACATAAGCACCCTCGTAGGTGAGGCTGCCGTCGCTCCTGAAAGCGAAGGCAATCCATACCTGACGATAGCCGCACAAATTGCCCAGGACCGGTACGTTGGCCAGGTTCAGGGTAGTGGAGCGCCATCCCGACGAATCGCCGCTGAAGGAGTAGCCGTAGAAAGTGCCCCCGTTGACCGAGGCGCCGTAGAACAGAACATCATCAGTGGGCTCAGTCTTGTACCAGTAGGCAAAAAGCAGTTCCGCCGCCGTGGCGTTTGTGAGGTCAAAGGGACCATACACCATCCAGGCGTTCATGTTGTTGGCATAGGGTCCCGGAGCGTTGAGGTCGGTGCCCGTGACCTTGATCGTCTCGGCGCACCAGGCGCTTCTGGTGCCACTATTGGCGCGGTGGGAGGTGGTGCCCCAGGTGTAGCCGTTGCTGGCCCAGCCCAAGGACCAGCCCGCTGACGGAAAGGCGCCTTCGAATCCCTGAGTCATCAGGGTGGTCCAGGTGGCGAGGGCGCCTACCTGGGCAGGCGGGTCATCGGCTGTCGATGGGTTCATCGGGAGCGACTCGACGTTGAGGCCTGGGAGGACCAGGCGAACAGCTCCCTCGTTCGTCAGCTCTACGGGTGCCTGGGGCAATTCTGCAACTGGGGCCATAGCTTCGCCGACGGAGACGTCCACGGCAAAAGCCTTACCGGGCACGCCATTGCCCTCGCGCCAAGGTCGGCCATAGGTCAGGCGAACGGGAGAATCCCCGCGCCTTCCGACAGTGAGACGAAAGACCTGTACACCGGGCGAGCCCATCAGCGGCTGGTCAGGAATGAACCCGGCATCGGCCACGGTCTCGAACGGTCCGTTACCCGGGACATCGATAGTCCAGAAAGCGCCCGTGGACGGGTTTGCGCGCAGCCTGATTTCCAGCACTTGGCCCACCGCAAGCTCGATGCGGCTCCCGTTGGCAGCCTCATCGATGTGTACCTCGGCGGGCATGGTGCCATCGATGAACTGCAGACCGCTGTACGGCCGGTCAGCCATCACGGTGGCTGGCACTGCCAGTGCGGCGAGCGCCAGAACAACGAGTGTCCACCTCAGTCGCTGGGAGATCACTTCCGTATCCTCTCTGGCATTCCGTGTCTTCGCACAAGCATCAGAACTCTCAAGCGACGTTAGCATACCAGAGCGTTACTAATGCGTCAAGCGATGCGGCCCAGCGCAAACGGCCGCAACGACCAGGTTCATGCTTCGTGGGCTTCCACCAGGTCACGGATGAGGCCGAGGTTGGGCCCAAAACCCAGCAGCGCCTGTCCGTGGATGATGATGGTCGGCGTGATGAAACGGCCCATGAGTCGCTTCAGTTCTTCCATGTGGGCGGGATTCTTGGTGACGTCCCTTTCCTCATAGGCGACGCCTGCCCCGGCAAAGTAACTCTTTGCCGCATGACAGTCGCTTCAGGAGGGCTGGGTGTAGATGATGACTTCTGATGGCTCCGACATAAGGCTCTCCTCCTCACCGGGGCATATTGTACCTCAAATCAGGAACGTTGCCATGCAGGCGCTGACCGAGACGAGGCATGTCAAGTCAAAAGGCGTGCTGTTTGCCAGCCCATCAAGTCTGTGCTAGAGTGCCCCGTCACTGCAATCTTCACACGTGACGGAGCGGACGATTGAACATACTTTACTACGTGCGGCACGGCGAGAGTGAATCCAACCTGCAGGGCCTGATAGCAACGCGGCGCTTGAACGAACCCCTGACCGAACGAGGTCGCCTGCAGGCTGAGCAGACCGGGACGCGGTTTCTCGGCCGGGCGATTGATGCCATCTTCTCCTCCTCCCTCTGGCGCGCCGTTGAGACGGCTCAGATCATCGGTGCCAAACTGGGTCTTCAGCCGGTGGCGATGGACGAGTTCTGCGAGTTTGACATGGGCGTACTGGAGGGCCAACCACTGGGCCCGGATACCCGCGATGCCTTTCGCCGCTTGACCGCTGCCTGGGACGAGGGCATACACAGCACAGGGTTCGAGGGTGGGGAAGACTACAACTCGGTGTGGCGACGCATGCGGTCAGGCATCGCTCAAGTCCTGGCTGGTCGGGAGAACTCCCAGGTGATGATCGTCGGTCACGGTGGTCTCTTCTCCACAACAATCGGCAGCCTTGCGCCTTCGGCTGATGTAAAGCAGTTACGACAGCGGGAGTATCTGAACTGCTCGGTCTCCGAACTGGAGATGGAGCTGCGGGATGGCGAGTGGGTGGCAACGGTCAAGAACTGGGCAGATTTCAGCCACTTGTCCGGCGAAGCCGGAAGCCTGGTGATCCAGAACATTCGCGGAGAATAGGATGACGGACGATAGTATGACCAATACGATCTACTGGGTGCGGCATGGCGAGAGCGAATCCAATTTGCGTCGCGAATTCGCGACCTGGCGGATTGACCTTTCGTTGACTGATAAAGGCCGGCTACAAGCGGCTCAAACGGGGGACTACCTCCAGGACATGCAGATTGACGAGATCTTTTGCTCTCCCCTCAGGCGGGCGAAGGAGACCGCGGCGATCATTGGGCGTGCGCTGAGCCAGCCGGTCACGGAGATGTCCCAGTTTCGTGAAGTGAGCGTAGGGGAACTCGAGGGATTGCCTATCAACGGAGAGAACCGCCAGGTGTTCCTCGCAGTCCGCCGCGCATGGCAAGACGGCGATCTTACCGCCAGCGTGCCCGGCGGTGAAAGCTACCAGGAGATCTGGGCGAGAACGTACGACGGCATCTTCCGTATCCTGAGGGGCAAGCGAGGTCTGCGCATCATCGTCGTCGCCCACATGGCGCTCCTGAGCCATACCATTGCTGACCTGTGTCCTAGTGTGGACGTCGAGGCCCTCAGACAGCAGGAGAGCTTTAACTGCTCCATCACGGAGATGACCATGCGCTGTGCGGATGGCCGCTGGAGGGGCGATTTGGTGCGGTGGGTGGACGTCTCTCACTTGTCCGGCGCGGCGGCTGAGCTCATCTCGTTCTCCACTTCTTCAGGCCGCAGAGAAAGCTAGACCGGAGAGACGTCCGAGCGCTCGGTGGCTGACCTGCCGGGAGAATTGAGTTTGACCTGAAGAGGATGCCTGGGGATCGAGCAACCCAACCCCGGGGACGGCTGATTCAATAAGAGAACCAGCCGCAATCCTGGCATCTGGCTATCCTGCCCTACCTCAGCTCGGCGCTCCCCGGAACAAAGACTCGGATGGCCGCCTGCCCGTTCACCGGGCATTTGAATTCGCAGATGCCGCAGCCAATGCAGCGGTCGCGGACAACTACGGGCCGGTGCACAACTACCTTCTCACCGTTCCCATTGATGACCTCGGCGGTATCCAGCTTGATGGCTTTGTCTGGTACCGGGCACATCTCCTCACAGACGATACAGTCGCGATAGTCAGCCCAGGGTATGCAGCGCGCCGTGTCGATGTACGCCTGCCCGATGACGACCTGGCGCTTTTCCGCCAGGCTGAGGGGTGGGATAGCCTGCACCGGGCAGACCTGACCGCACGCGTTGCAGGAATAGTCGCAGTAGCCCAGGCGCGGGATGAGGACAGGTGTCCAGAATCCCTCCACAGCGGCCTCGGCGATGGCCGGCTGGATGGCGCTGGTGGGACAGGCGCGGTTGCATTCACCACAGCGGATGCATTTGGATAGCAGGTCATTCTCCCTGGCTCCGGGCGGCCGTATGAGCAGCGGATGCTCACGGAGCGCAGCTAGATCGCTGCGGAACAGTCCAATCGCCGCCAGAGCACCGGTGAAGCTGAGGAGGGCCTGCCGCCGGCTGGGATCGTACGAGTGCCTGGCCGCGGGCGCCGTGTGTACCGGGAAGTCGATGGCCCTCTGCGGGCAGACCCTCTGGCACTCGGCGCACATGATGCACTCGCTCGAGTCGCTGGCATAGTCCTGAGTGGCCTGAATCGTTCCCGTCGGGCACGCGCGTGCGCACGCACCGCACTGGTTGCAGCTGGCGTTCACGCGCCGGCGGAAGAGGGCGACCTTGCTGGGCACCCCCAGGAGAGCTCCCAGCGGGCACAGGTATCGGCACCAGAACCGGTGCGCTACAACATTCAGTCCAACGATGGACACAAAGATGCCTGCATACAACAGCGTGGCCCGATAGAACGCTGGCTGAGCGGGCAGGATCACAGGGCGCATCACCCGGTCAAACAGGTCCAGTAGCGGCCGTACACCGGGCACGCTTCGATAAAGGCTGAACTGAGCCGCCGTGGCTAACTGGTCTATTGCAGGCCATACTGCTGCCGACAGCGTTCGGAAGAGGATTGTCAGCGGGTCAAAGACCATCAGCGTGAGGTTGGTCAGCAGGGCGGCCGACAGCAGCGTCAGAAGCAGGCCGTACTTGGCGGCCCGCCATGAATCGGGGGGTGGCTGGCGCCTTCCCCGCAGGCGCCGCAGGGGCATCCAGTCCAACAGGGTACCCAACGGGCAGAGCCAGCTGCACCATACCCGCCCCAAGACCAGTGTGAGCGCCACCGTGACCAGGGCCAGCGCTGAGCTCGCCAGAAACCTGCGGCTGGCCAGGGTCTGCGCCAGCATGGCCAGAGGATCCAACCGCATGGGCAGGTTGACCACCATTCCCGGCCATCCGCCCCGTCGCGACCACACAAAGAGAACCAGGAACGCGGCCAACGATATGAATTGCACCAATCGCCGCAGCGTGGTCCAACGCCGTCGTACGGCACTGGGGGCTCGTCTTATCTTAGGTTCCAACGACCAGCCTCTCAATCGCCAGGTTCTCCAGATCGCTGCGGCCCAGGCCCATGCGAACTCCCGCAGGCACACAAGCGATGTCGCTGGGCTTGAGGCCAAAGAGCGTGGCTCCCATGGCATCCGCCGCCACAATGTCGGGCGAAACGATGAGGGTATCCATCTTCTTGACGTCGGCCAGGTTTCCGCCGGTCGGACCGTTGGCCATGAGGATACGTACGGCATCGATCACGGTCAGCTGGGGTCGAACGCGGCTGGTAATCTCCGCCAGGCGCTGGCCAAGGTCGCGGTGCATCCCGGAGCGGTTGGTGATGAGGCCCATGATGTTCTTCATACCGAGGGTCAAGCGGGCCAAGCCGTGGTGCTTGGCAATGGGCACGTCGATCACTACGTCGGCATTTAAAGCATCGTCGTAGAACTCCCATTCCTTGAGGTCTACTCCACCGGCAATCGGCGAACTGACGAACTTGTAGCGGGCCATGACCTCCATCACGCCGCCAGCAGCCACGACCTGGTCCTGGATGCCGCTGCGCTTGTAGGCCTCTTCTGCCGTTCCGCCAAAGGGCTGGTCCATCACGCGCACTCGACGCGCTCCCGCTTCCAGGCACATCCGCACCAACTCGGCGACCACCCACGGATTAGTGGTGGCTGCATACTCATAGGTATGGTAGGCTACACAGATGTTGGGCTTGACAATGACGTCGTTACCGGGACGGACGAACTGGCCCATTCCACCCAGGGCCGCCATGGCGTGCCGGACGAGCTGCGCTGGATCGGCGCCGGTAGCTACTACCAGATGAGGATACTCAGCGGCAGCGGCTGCCGTGGGGGTGAGCGCCGCCGCTGGCGTCGGTGACGACAGGGTCGCCAAAGGGCTGGGAATCGTCGTGGGCAATTGTGTTGGGGGGACTTCTGTTGCAATGGGCGTGGCCTTGCAGCCACTCAACAAGCCGCTGGCGGCCAGCGTTCCAAAACCTGCCGCGGCGAGACGACGGACGAACTGTCTGCGATTGATCGGTATTGACACCACCAACCTCCTCAGTCTTGCGGGGGAAACCAGCTTTCTCCCGACAGGCTGCGCATACAAGTCAGATAATCACGATGGGTCATGGACGGCGTGTATCCGGCCAAGATGTCGCTGGCCGTGCCGGCGCCATCTGCCAACAGGTCAATGACGGTCATGGCCAACGCCTTTGCAGGCAGGATGTAGGCTGCGTCCGCATCCTTGACCAGGTAACCCGGTGAATGGGCGTAACCTTCCCACCCCCGCGAATAGGCCATGAGCGTGGGCAGTAGCTGGCACACATCACCGATGTCGCTGGACGCGCCTTCAATGGTTGACTCAGGGCCGCTAAAGCCGTCCTGGCCAACCAGGGCGCTGCCGTTGTCGCGGAACAGGGTGCTCAAGGCCGGGTGGTAGCTGCTGGGAAGGTAGCCAGGGACCGTCTCGATGCGCGCGCGAGCGCCCACGGCCATGGCACCGGCCTGCAGAGCCCGGTCGACTTTGAGGTTGGCCTCCCGCAAAGCGTCGGTATTGGCCGCCCGGACATAGGTTTCAATTGCCACGTCGTCGGGCACGGCGTTGACCACCGCTCCGCCTCGCGTGATGATGGGGTGCACGCGCACGTGGTCCGCCTCCACAAAGGTCTCTCGCTGGGCATGAATGCCCATCAACCCCAGCAGCGCCGCATTGAGCGCATTGATGCCCTTGTCTGGCGCGAGGGCGGCATGGGACGACTGGCCCACGTACTGGACATGCTTGGCCACAAAGGCAAGTCCGCTGCCTCCGATTCCCAAGCGAACCGCTCCATCCAGGGGCGCCGAGTGAACCATCATGGCCAGGTTGATATCGTCAAACTCGCCCAGGCGGATGAGCTCTTGTTTGCCTCCCAGGAACTCGATCTTGCCCTGGCGTTTCAGATGGAGCCGGTATTCGATCTCGATGAATTCTTCGGCCGGCACCGCGAAAAAGACCACCCGACCGGCCAGGTGGGACATGACTCCGGAGCCCAACAATGCCTCGGCTACCGCAAGAACGTGGGTGACTTGGGCGTGGTGCCCGCAGCTGTGCGCCGCTCCCGTCTGTGGGTCCGCAAACGGGTGGTCATAGTTGATCAAGGCATCCATCTCGCCGATGATGGCCACTGTCGGTCCAGGCGCCTGGCCCCGCGCCTCGGCCTTGACGCCAGTAAGCGCCAGACCCTCGCGGGGAGTCAAGCCGAGCGACCGCAGGCGATCCGCTACAAAGCTCGCTGTGCGGGTTTCCTTGAAGCCGACCTCAGGAATCGACAGGAGGTGCTGCCCTGCGGCCAGGATGCCTTCGCTGTGATCGTCGATGCTCTCGATGACCCATCGTTTGAGCGCCTCTTTGCCAGGACCGGTTGTCATGGGTCTACTCCTCTAGCTACCAGCTGCCACCGTAACCCAGTATAGCACACGGGGGCAGTCCCAGGCAACGGTTCAGAATCACCGGACCTCGATGTGGGTGAGCCACTTGACCCAGTAATTGCCCAGATGGTTGGCAGCGACGAGTCGCAGCGGATAACCGTGGAGTGCCGGCAAGGGCTTTCCATACAAAGTGTGCGCTAGGTAGATATTGTCAGCGAGGGCGCTCTGCAAGCTCAGCATCTGGTCGTAGCCCGAAGAGTCGCTGAAGATGACTGACTCGGCGCCTGGCTTGATGCCTGCCTTGTCCAGGATCAAGCGCACCAGCGGCCCGGTCCACTCGGCATAGTCCACAAAGAACCCTGGGCATTCCAGTCGCGGCACCATGGTCACCGTGGGCAAGGCGAGGATCTCTTCATACGTGAGGGTCAACGGCTGCTCCACCAGGCCATCTACGATCAAACGATACTGGTCAATGTCAATGGTCAGCGGGACTCCGGTGACGCCGAGTTGCTCAACAGGGGTGAGGGGAGGTGTTGTGGCACCGGTGGGAGCGCTGGTGGGATAGCTGCCCAACGCGGGCATGGCCACGCCTGGCTCAGTTGATGCCACCGGGGTGCCGCAGCCGATCGCAAGCGCTGCGATAACAAGAATCGTCGCGAACGCGAAAAGTGAGCGTCGCATGGTACACTCCTTGCATAAAAGTAGACTAATAGAATCTCGTTAGTCTACATTATAGCCGATTCGAGGCGCGCTGTCCAGTGGCGACCAGAACGGCAGGAGACCCGGGGTGTGGCCAGTTGCTGATGGGAGTTGCGATGATGATTACGTTACTGGTCAGGCGAGGCTGCCGGCTGACCTTCTACAGTGAGAGGCATGCCTCGGCGGCCAGCCAGAACAGGTTCATACGGACATCACCGCGGGTGTGCCATTTCCGCTGATCCCACTCAGCGCCGCTGACATCGTCGCCCCCATAGAGGAGCTGGGCAAAGACAATGCTGCGGAAGGCCGCCACCGCGAAGAAGGCGGCAGCTTCCATCTCCACGGTGAGACATCCCTCACTGCGCCTCAGGTTCACCTTGTCGGGCGTCTCCCGATAAAAGGCGTCAGTGGTCCAGGTCTTGCCGACGATGTGGGGCAGCCCATGGCGCTGCAGGGTCTCCACCGTGGCCCGAACCGCATCCGGGTGAGCTGCTACTTGTCGGGCCGGAGGCAAGTAGTGGTAGGAGGTGCCCTCGTCGCGGATGGCCACCGAAGGCACGATGATGTGCCCTACCGAGGTCTCCCGATTCAGCACGCCGGCGCCACCGCATGCGATGAACTTACGGCAGCCCCAGGCGATGGATTCCTCCAAGAGGCCGGCGGCCAGCGGGGCACCCACGCCAGGATGCATCACGCCCAGGCGCATGCCCTGCACCTCCAGCTCGTACAAGGGATGGAGGCCTGCCTCGCTACGGGCGGTCGCGGCAATCCGGGTCCTCCCCTCTTCCTGCAATGTGGTGATCACATCCTGAAAGAAACACAAGACGCAGTGTTCCGGAACATCCTGGGGCGCCACAACGCGGCTTGGCTCAATGATCGCTTCACGAGTCGGGTCATACTCGAGAATGGGGTATTCTTGCCGCATTGCTCCTCCCAACCTGAACCTGTGTGCCGTCCCAGTATAGTCACGGCTGTAGCGGCAAACAATGTCGGCTCGACCCACGGGTTCGCTGATCGAAGGGAGGCAGGCGGTGCTTGCGGCTTGCCTCACCTCGTCGTATACTGAAGGCAATGCGCAGTGTTGGGAGGGGAGATGGCTCAGTCCGGTCTGGACGGGCCAACGGGTTGGGACCTGGGCCAAGTAGCACGCTTAGCCGGACTGGTTGACTATGTCGCTGGGTCCGTTTCTCAGCGGGTGATCGTCGACCGGCCCAATGGAATGGTTTCGGTCTTTGCCTTCGACGAGGGGCAAGGCTTCTGGGACCGTGCCAATCCATCGAGCGTTCTGCTGTATGCCATTGAGGGTCAGGCGGACATCCTGGTCGGCAGCCAGTGGCTTTCGTTCAAGGTTGGCGAAGCGGTGCGCGTGCCGGCCGGTGAAACTCACACGCTAAAGGCCATCTCCCGCTTCAAGATGCTGTCGGTCATGATCCGGCTCTGAGGCAGTCGATTCGGTGGCTTTGGGGCGGATGAAGAGGATAACCCGCGGGCGCGGCCCCGATGTGGCCATGGCGGCGGTACTGGCGATGGCCTGGTCTCTTCGCATCTATGGTCTTGACTGGGACCGGGGTCTGCTGTTCCACCCCGATGAACGTCGTATCCTCATGGTGGTAGCCGGCCTGCGGCTGCCCGATGGGCTGTTGGACTTTTTTCGGGTGGGAAGCCCTCTCAACCCTCGTTTCTTTGCCTATGGCTCCTTTCCTCTTTACCTGTTGCGCGCCGTGGCATCAGCCCTCTCGGGCGCCTCAACTCCCCTCTATGTGGTCGCACGGGCGCTGTCAGCTGCCGCCGATACGCTGACCGTGTGGGCGACATACTCCCTGGGCCGCAAACTGTGGTCGCGATTGACGGGTCTCCTGGCGGCGACGCTGGTTGCCCTGACCGTGCTGCACATCCAGCTGTCCCACTTTGGGACAGTGGATACACTGCTGGGCCTGCTGGTGGTGCTGGTGGTGAGCAAGGCGGTGGATGTTGGCCGAACGGGAAGCCGCGCAAACGGGATAATGCTGGGAATACTGCTGGGCATGGCTCTGGCCACCAAGTTTAGCGCCATTCCGCTGGTGGCGGTTGCTCTGAGCGGGTGGCTGGCCTCGGTAGAGGTTGACGAGTTGGCCGATCCCACGCTTGACCGACGCTGGCGAACGGTGCTTGCGGTGCGGTGGAGGCAGGTCGTGCGAAACTGGAGAGTGGCACGGTCCAGTTTCGGGCGCACCCTGGCCGTCGCGGGTGTGACCTTTCTGTGCCTTCAGCCTTATGCACTGATCGATGCCTATCACTTTGTGGCAGGCGTGGGCACCGAGATCGCCATGGCCGCCCGCTGGGCTGACTTTCCTTACACTCGGCAGTACGTCGGCACCTGGCCCTACCTTTACCACCTGCGCCAATTGCTGCTGTTTGGCATGGGAGTGCCTGCAGGCCTCCTGGGAGTCGGCGGGCTGCTGTGGTGGCTGAAGCGCTGGGTCCGCACGCTCTTGCACGGCGCCACTGGCCGGACGATGGGCTTGGCTGCGCGCCGGGATCTGCAGGTCTGGCTGACCTGGCCAGTGTTGTACGGCCTCTCCCAAGGCGCTGCTGCAACCAAGTTCATTCGCTACCTGTTGCCGTTGACACCCTTTTTGTGCCTGGCGGGCTGTGCCTGGTGGGCGTCGGAATGGTCGCGGTCACCGGTTTCCAGTGCTCGTCGCGTGTTCCTCGGTATGCTGCTGATAGGAATACTGGGCAGCGCGGTATTCTATGGGCTGGCATTCCTGGAGGTTTATCGAAAGCCGCACACCTGGCTGCAAGCGAGCTCGTGGCTGTGCGACAACCTGACAACCACCTCTACCGTGCTCAGCGAAGTGTGGGACGATCCGCTTCCGGTGTACGGCTTGCCCGGAGAGGGCGGCTGCGCCCAGTACATTCAATCGCGCCGCATCAATCTGTACACCTTGGCGGGGGAGGACGGCCTCGCCGAGCTCGTTGATGCCATCACATCAAGCGATTTCATCGTGCTGGCCAGTGACCGGTTGTACGCTCCAGTGACCCGCCTGGCCGATCGGTATCCCCTGGCTGCTCGCTACTACCGCGCCTTGTTCTCTGGTGACCTTGGGTTCGATCTGGCTCTTGCCCCGGCGGTCTATCCAGAATGGGCCGGTGTCGTGCTGGCCGACAATCCGCGGGCGGGGCTGAACCTACCGGCCCCGCCCCTATTGGCGACGCGGAAACCGCTGGGCTGGACGCTGGACCTGGGCAGAGCTGATGAAAGCTTCACTGTCTATGACCATCCGCAACCGCTGATCTTTGTGAAGGCAACGCCACTGGCGCCCCAGGCACTGCGGGAGTTACTGACAGGTCGATAGCCCAGAGGCGTAGCAGCCGGGCTCGGCTGGCCTGTTGCGCGGGTATAATTGCCTGCCGCCTGTCACCATGCTATAATCCTCCGACATGAGCAATCGGCGCCTATGGATTGGCATTCTCATCAGCCTGATCACCATCTTGTTGTCGGTCAGGGGCATCGACTGGGCAGGTCTACGCGACACCTTGAGCCAGGTGCGGTGGGTCTGGTTGCTGCCGACCTCGCTGTTATTGGTGGTTACGATGGTTGGGCGGGCCATTCGCTGGCGCCTGCTGTTCCATCCCCTGGAGCATCTGAGCCTCAAGCGCCTCTTCAATATCTTGAATATCGGCTACATGCTCAATAATGTCCTGCCGGTGCGTTTGGGCGATGTCGCCAGGGCATACCTCTGCACCGAGTTTGACGATATACCAGTGAGCCGGGCCCTGTCCACCGTGGTGGTGGAGCGAGTAGCGGATGTGTTCACCATCGTACTTCTCCTTGTTCTGATCCTGCCGTCCACTGCAGTTCCTGCCAGCGTTGTGGGTTCGGCGCGCGGGGCTGGCCTGTTCGCCCTGGTCGCCGGAACGCTGCTGGTGTTCCTGGTCCTGCGTCGTGAGTCCAGCATGCGTCTGTTGGAGCCGCTCATTGGCAGGCTGCCGGATTCGATGGGTTCCTGGCTGCGTCAGAACCTTGAGGCAGCGCTGGAAGGCCTGTTGGCGCTGGGAACGTGGCGGGGGATGCTGGCGATCCTGATCTCTTCCCTCGCCATCTGGTTGTGCGCGGGCCTGCAGTTCTGGATGTGTTTCCCAGCGCTAGGACTCTCCTTGCCCTTGGGCGCGGCGCTGGCGGTCCTCTGCGTCACCTCATTGGGCATGGTGGTGCCCTCATCACCGGGCTACATCGGTGTCTTTGAGTACCTGACGGTGGTGGCTTTGGGCGCTTTTGCGGTGCCGTCGGAAACGGCCCTGGGTTATGCTCTCGTGCTGCACGGCTCCATGTACCTGGCGGTCATTGCCCTGGGACTGGCGGGGGTGGTAGCAGAGGGGCTTTCCTACGCCCGACTGCGCGTGGCCGTATCATCGCGCGGGCCGCAGGGCCTGGCAACTTGATCACATCCTGGGCGGAGGTACATCAGCGCGTGTGAAAGTGCTCATGGTGCTGTCCTACTACTACCCCCATTGGACCGGGCTGACGGCGTATGCCCAGCGAGAGGCCGAGGGTCTGGTGCGCCGAGGTCATCAGGTCACCGTGCTTACGGCTCGTTTTCGCGATGACCTTGCCCCTGAAGAGGTCCACAACGGTGTGCGCATCGTGCGCCTCCGCAGGTTGCTGCGGATCAGCCGCGGTCCCGTGCAACCGGCGTTCCCGTGGGTGGCCAACCGGCTGGTCCGGGAACACGATGTCGTACAGATGCACGGTCCCTTGATGGAGGCCCCGATGGTTACCGGATTGGCCGGGCTGCACAAGAGACCGGCCGTGTTCACCGACCACGGCGACCTGGTGATGCCGGCAGGGTTCTTTAACCAGGTCGTGGAAAAGGTCGTTACGGCGATGATGAGCCGGGCCTTGCGGCAGTCGGCGCGCATCACCATTCACAGCAAGGACTATGCCGACCATTCCCGTTTCCTGGCCCCATTCCAGGACAAACTGGCGTACATCTACCCTCCGGTGGAGATCCCGGCGCCGATCCCTGAGCAGGTAGCTGCCTGGCGCCGCGAACTGGGCGCCGAGCGCCTCAAGTTGGTTGGCTTTGCTGGCCGGTTTGTGGAGGAAAAAGGCTATGACTACCTGCTCAAGGCCATCCCATCGGTAGTCGAGCGGGTTCCTGAGGCTCGCTTCGTCTATGCAGGCGAGCATCGGGTGGCATACGAGCCGTTCTATGAAAAGTGGCACCACCTGTGGCAGCGGTGGCAGGACTATCTCATCATGGTTGGATTGATCCTGGAGCGGCAGAAGATGGCCAACTTTTATGGGATGCTGGACGTCCTGGCGCTACCCAGTCGAACCGACTGCTTCCCCAGCGTGCAGATCGAGGCTATGATGTGCGGTACGCCCGTGGTTGCTACCGACATTCCTGGCGGGCGGGTGCCGGTCCAGGTCACCGGAATGGGACGCCTGGTGCGACCCCGGGACGAGCGGGCGCTGGCCGATGGCCTGGTGCAGGTCCTGCAGGAACGACCGGCGTATGTCAAACCGCGCCAGGAGATCAAGTCGGTCTTTGGGCTAGAACGCTCGATTGACGAGTACGAAACGCTCTTGCGCAGCCTGGTGTGAGATCCGCCCTGCCCGTGTGACGGTCGGTGACATACCCTAGGCGGCCACGGTGCTGGCGGCCATTGGCTGGGCTCCTGGCCGGCCTGTGAGCACTGGACTGAGGTGAATAGGTGAGATCGAGAACGCGAGCATTGTGGGCTCTTCTGGCTGCTCTGGCCGTCTGGCTGGCCATTTCGGGTCAGCGCCAGCTTGCTAGGCGCGAGTTCATCCTCGATGGGGTGGCCATGCTGGCCGCTGCGGCCGGCCTCTATCTGCTGGCTTCGGTGCGACTGCCGGACGAACAGCCTCAACTCTGGCCGGACAATCACCCTGTTGAGGCTGACCGCAGTGTGCCTCTTCTGCAGGGCCGTGGACGACGCATGGCCCTCACCTTGGTGGCGGCCTTTGTGGCGGTTGCTTTCCTATCCCTGGCTAAGAACCGCTACACCGTGCGCGGCGTGGTGTTCTGGTGGGCAGCGGTGCTGACTTTTGTCGCCGCGACCGTTCACGTGCGCCGGCGCGAGTTCACCTTGTCCCTGCCCAGCCGGGCTAGTTTGGAGCAGGTGTTGAAGCACTCCACCCTGACGCTGCGCCTTCGCTGGAGCACTTTGGCGCTGGTGGGCCTGCTGGCCCTGTCGGTGTTCTTGCGGGTGTACCGCATTGAATACACACCAGCGGAAGTGCAGAGCGATCAGGTCGAGGCCTCTGAGGATGTGCGCAGCATCCTGAGCGGCAACTATATGATCTTTTTCCCGCGCAACACCGGCCGCGAGGGAACGCAATTCTATATGACAGCGTTGCTGTCGCTTGTTTTTGGCTACAGCTTTACCACCCTCAAGCTGACTACGGCGCTGATGGGTTCTCTCAACGTCATCCCCATGTACCTGCTGGGCAAGGAGGTATGGAACCGCCGCTTTGGGCTTCTGGCGGCTTGTATCCTTGCGATCTCCTACTGGCACATTCTGGTGAGCCGTATCGCCTGGCGCATTGCCCTGGCTCCGCTGTGGACCACTGCCACTCTGTACTTTCTGCTGCGAGCCTTTCGCACGCTGCGGCGTAATGACTTTATCATGACCGGCCTTTGCCTGGGCGCAGGCCTTTACGGTTACATGTCTTTCCGCGTAACGCCGCTGTTGGTCGTTGTGCTTTTCGGGCTCAAGGCGCTGGTGGACCGAGGTCCGAACTGGGATTGGAGACGGCTTGCCTCCGGTCTTGTCGTAGTCGTGATGGCTTCGGCCCTCATCTACCTTCCGATGCTGCGCTACATGTACGATGAGCCCCGCATGCTGTGGTACCGGGTTCTGACGCGTACGACTGAGCTGGAGCGGCCGCTGGGGCAGAACCCGGTCGGGATCTTTGCGGACAATGTCAAGCGCGCCCTCCTGATGTTCAACTGGACTGGCGACGCAGCCTGGCCCCAGAGCGTGCCGTTNNGATCACCACAGATCTGGAACGTCCCATCGGACAAGAGCCGTTGCGGGTGTTCGCGGACAATGTCCGCCGAGCCCTGCTGATGTTCAACTGGACCGGCGATGCAGCCTGGCCGCAGAGCATCCCCTTCCGCCCGGCGCTTGACTATATCAGTGGTGGGCTCTTGCTGCTGGGCGCAGCGTACTTTCTTTACCTTCTGCTTGTCCGGCGGCGGCCATTGGCCCTCTATGTCTGGGTGAGCGCCTTTATCGTGCTGTTGCCCTCAACTTTGGCCATCGCTTTTCCCATCGAGAACCCAAGCAACATTCGAGCCGCCGGAGTCATCCCTCTTGTGGTGCTGGTCCTTACGGTGCCGCTGTACTGGGTAGGCCGACTGCTCCGCCGCGCCCTGAGGGGGGGGACCGGCGCTGTCCTGGTTGCGGTGCTGGGCAGCTTGCTCCTGGTCCAAGCCCTGCAGATCAACATGCACGCCTATTTTGTGGACTATGATGCCCATTACCGGCGGTCTTCCTGGAATGCATCCGACATGGCCCGAGTGATCCGCGGATTTGGGGACAACTTTGGGAGCATCCACGACGCCTGGATCATCGGCACGCCTCATTGGGTGGATCATCGCGCCGTATCGGTAACCCTGCGAGATATGACCTGGAACAACCTGATCATGGACTTGCGCCAGGGCGAGCCTTTGCTGCAGGAGAATCGGACGCGGTTGTTCCTCTACAATCCGGTCAACCAGGAAGCGGAGGCATGGCTTTTCCGGCGCTACCCGAACGGACTTCTCTGGAGGTTCCAGGCGTCACTTCCGGACAAGGACTTTAACATCTTCTTCGCGCCGGCACAGCGCTGAGGGCGTGAGGCGCTGGCCCGTGCTCGTGTTCCCAGCCCCTGAACTGCGGAGTGTACAGCGCCGAGCCGCCCAGGACGCCGGCGCCGCGAGGGAGCCAGGCTTGCCCTCGCTCCCAGAACCCGAGAGGACCGCTGTGAATGGCCAGCGGAGCAGCGAGGGTGGTGCGCGGCTGGTCCTGGCGCTAACGGCTGGGCTGCTGGCTCAGTACGCCTGGACGGGACCGCCCCGGAACCTGGGATTGGGCTCCCTCCTCTACCTTGGCGCAGTGGTCCTCTTCTGGCCGCTGGCGCGATGCGCCCCGTCGTATCTCCCCCATGCCACCTCGCAGCCCGATCTTGGCCCGCCCGCCCCCGCTCGCTCGGCCTGGACAAAGGGCGCTTGGGGTGCAGCCGCGGCAGCGTGTGGTCTGTGCCTGTGGGCCGTGTCCCGCCAGCGCAATGGCCTGGCGGTACTCTGCTGGGTGGCGAGTGGCCTTGCCGCCCTTATCGCTGCCCGGACGAGCTCTGTGATTCCTGGCCGTCGACCTGCTTCCGAACGCGGGAGTATCGCCATCGTGGGCCTGACAGCCGTCGCCCTGGGGCTGCGCCTGGTGGCGCTGGCCTCCGTCCCCGCCCTGCTGGCGGGCGACGAGGCGGCCATCGGCCTGGAGGGCCAAAGGGTGCTCTCGGGCTCGCTTCGCAGCTGGTTCGGCACTGGCTGGTTTTCGCACCCCTCCCTGTACTTTGTACTGCTGGCTGCCTCGCAGCGGTTGCTGGGATACTCCATTACCGCCCTGCGTATCACGTCTGCGCTGGCGGGCGCGCTGGCAGTGCCGGGTCTGTACGTTGCCGTCCGCCGCTGGTGTAGCTTCCGAGTGGCGCTGATTGCGGCCGCCCTGCTGACGACGTACCACTTTCATCTGCACTATAGCCGGCTGGGGCTGAACAACGTTTGGGATGCTCTGTTTCTGGTCTGGACTCTCTATTGGCTAGACCGTGCCCTCGAGGAAAGGCAGGTCTGGCCGTGGGCGTGCCTGGGCATGGTGCTGGGCCTTGCCCAGTATGGCTACTGGGGTTCCCGCGCCCTGCCGCTGGTCGTCCTCGGGGTGGTCGTACGGGAAGTTGCTGGCTGGGGCAAGGCACGGGCCTCGTTGGGCTGGGGTTGGTTAGGGGCGGCGGCAACGCTGGGCCTGACCACGGCGCCTCTGGCGTTTCACTTTGTCGCCCACCCCGACGAGTGGTCCTTCCGGTTTGCCCAGATCAGCATCCTGCGCTCCGGATGGTTGGCGGAAACGGCTGGGCTCGAGGGTGTCAGCGCGTTGCAGGTCGTAGCTCAGCATGTGGTGCGGTCCGTTTTGGCCTTTCACTACTATACCGATACCAGCGTCCTGTACGGAGCGCCGATCCCCCTGCTAGACTATTTCATGGCGGTGTTGGCCGTGTTTGGCGCCGTGACCCTGGTCCGGGGCGCCAACGGCCGAGCGGCGCTGTCCGTGGCGCTATCCTTGGTCCTGGTCCTGGTGTTCGGCGCCATACTGCTGGTCGACCCTCCGGCCAGCCAGCGCCTGGTCATCCTGAGTCCGCTGGTTTGCCTCCTGGCGGCCCTGGGGCTTGACAGATTGTGGAGTCTGGCGCACAATTGCTTCGCTGTCAGCAGGCCCTTGTCGATCATCGTGTTGCTGGTGGTGATAGTGGCCATCGGTTGGGGCAACGTCCGTTTCTACTTTCAGGTCTATACCCCCGGCGGCTATTTCCTTGAAGGCAACAGCGAGTTGGTGGACACGGCAGGGCGTTACCTCAGGAACCTGGATCGAGAAATCAGCGTCTTCTGGGCGGGAGCGCCCCGTGTCTATGCTGATGCGCCGACCCTCCTGTTCCTGGCGCCCCGGGCGCGGGTCCAGGATGTGGCGGAATTCCACTGGGGGTTGGGCGAGAACTTGCCGTGCCCGCCGGCCGTGTTCGTGTTTGTCCCGGAACGATTGGTTGAACTAGAGGGATGGCGCGGCCGGTGTCCGGGGGGATCGGTGGTGGACTTTAACGGACGGGATCAAGCGCTCCTCTTTGTGGCTTACGAGTTACCCTGATCAGGAGACATGGATATGGTAAAGAGCCCGTTGGTGCCCGGAAACGGTGCGCCGACTCGTCTCCCCCGATGGCGGTTCCCGCAGTGGCGAAACATCTGGAGCCAGGCGCTCGGCCTGTTGCGGAGCGATCACGTGGTGCGCCTGGCGCTGGTCCTCATCATCCTGATGGGCGCGGCCTTTCGCTTCACAGGCGTGAACTGGGACGATGACACTCACCTCCATCCGGACGAGCGCCACATCTGGATGGTGACCATGTCCCTGCAACTTCCCCGCAGCCTGGGGGAGTACTTTGACACAGCCCGTTCTCCGCTGAACCCCTACAACCGTGGCAGCAGCTTTGTCTACGGGACGCTGCCCCTTTTCCTGACCAAGTTCGTGGGCGAGCTGGTCAACATGGGGGACGGGGAGCACATTCATCTCGTGGGCAGGGTATTGGCTGCCAGTTTTGATCTGGTGACCGTGTTCGTCATGTTCTTCATCGGCCGCAGGTTGTGGGGCAAGCGTGTCGGTCTTCTGACTGCTTTCCTCACCGCCTGTCTCGTCATCAACATTCAGCAGTCGCACTTTTTCACCACCGACAGTTTTGCCGCCACCTTCCTGGTGCTGACATTCTACTTTACGCTGGGGGTGGCTGAGCGGGGCTGGTGGCGGGACTATGCCGCCATGGGCGTCAGTTTTGGCCTGGCTTTGGCTTGCCGCATCAACCTGGCCATCTTTGCGCCCATCATCGGCCTCGCCGGTGCGGTGCGCTTCCATGATTTGCTGCGTACCCCGATCCCAGCGGAGCCTGGACTTGTTGCACAGCCTGACCCTGTGGCTGCCATCCGTGAATGGGAGCTCTCTTTTGGCGGAATTCGGGTCGCTGTGAGGTGGGAGCCTGGCAGCAATGTGACCAAGGAACCCGGAGAAGCGTGTGCCGTAGCGAGACCAACTTCGACTGGGCCGGCGGCGGCGGTCATGGGCTCGGTTGCGAGCGACCTGGCTGCCCCAACGTGGGTCGTGCCCCACTGGCTGGACGTGGCCTACGCCGTCTCGCTGCGCTTCGCATTCGGCATGGTACTGGGACTGTTTGCGTTCCGTATCGTTCAGCCCTACAGTTTTCAGGGACCCGGGTTCTTTGGGCTGAGGCTGGCGGAGGCGTGGATGAAGGACATGCGCAACTGGCAGCCCATCCTCAGCGGTAAGGGCGACTACTTTCCCAGCCACCAGTGGGCCGGCCGAGCGCCGATTCTGTTTACGCTGCAGAACATGGTCCTGTGGATGGTCGGCCTTCCGCTGGGCATAGCCAGCTGGGTGGCGTGGGGGGCCGCGTGGGTGGAATGGGGGCGCGGGATGCTGTCTCGAAGGTTGCGCGATCTGCCGCAGGTGTTGCTCAACACCACGCTGGTGCTGGCGTGGACCACCCTGGCGTTTCTGTATCACTCGACGCAGTTCATCAAGAACTCCCGCTACCTGCTGCCGTTTTACCCCTTTATGGCCTTGTTGGCCGCCTATGGCCTGGTGCGGCTCTGGAGTTGGGCGCGGGGGATCCAGTTCCGCTGGGCGCGGCCCGTTGCCCTGGCGGCTCTCACAGCGGTTGCGGTCGGCACGCTTCTTTACGCGGTCGCTTTTGTGCAGATCTATACTCGTCCCTTGACCCGTGTCGCCGCTTCGCTGTGGATCTATGACAACATCCCGGCAGGATCTACGATCGGCTGGGAGAACTGGGACGACATCCTGCCCTGGGGTGGGGTAGGCGGCCGAAACGGCTACGCGGAGGGCACTTATTACGATGTCCGTTTCGAGCCTTACCACGAGGATGTGCCGGAGAAGCTCGGTTGGTTCGTGGACTGGACCGACCGGGCCGACTATATCATCCTGAGCAGCAACCGGCTGTATGGGTCCATTCCTCGCCTGCCCATGCGCTATCCCATGACCACCCGCTACTACGAATACCTGTTCAGCGGCGAGCTTGGGTTTGAACTGATCAAGACCTTTACCTCTCGGCCCAACCTGGGACCCATCGAGTTCAACGACGACGACGCTGAAGAGGCGTTCACCGTTTACGATCATCCCAAAGTCACGATCTTTAGGAAGACCGAGGCGTATGCCCGAGAACGTACCCGCGAGCTGCTCGGTGATGGCATCAACTTTGACACCATCGCCCGACTGAAACCCATCGAGGTGCCTGCTTGGAAGAACGGACTTCAGCTGACTCCCGAAGAGGCAACGGCACAGCAAGCGGGAGGCACGTGGTCGGCGATCTTTGACCGGCGGAGCCTCAGCAACCTTCTCCCCGTATTCTTCTGGCTGCTGCTGGTGGAGATCCTGGGCATCGTTGCCCTGCCGGTCGCGGATGTCCTGTTCCGCTCCTTGTCGGACCGGGGCTATATCCTCAGCAAGACCTTGGGCATCCTCCTGCTGACCTGGATCACCTGGATGGCAGTGAGCCTGGGCTGGACCACGTACACCCGCCTGACCATCAGTCTGGTCCTTCTGGGACTCGCCCTGATTGGAGTGGCGCTGTTCTGGACTCGTCGTGATGCGATGTTGTCCTTCTGGCGGGAGCATCGTCAGTTGATCGTCATCAACGAGCTGCTCTTCCTGGGATTCTTTGGGCTCTTTCTCCTGATCCGCTGGGGCAACCCCGACCTGTGGCATCCCGTCATGGGCGGGGAAAAGCCCATGGACCTGGCCTATCTCAATGCCGTGATCAAGAGCACCACGTTCCCGCCATACGATCCCTGGTTCGCCGGCGGCTATCTCAACTACTACTATTTTGGACAGATCATCGTGGCTACCCTGATTAAACTGACGGGCATTGTGCCCTGGGTGGCCTACAATCTCGCCATTCCGCTGCTGGCTTCACTGACCGCCATGGGCGCGTTTTGCGTGACCTACAACCTGACCCACAATCCGAGGGACGGCCGCCCGGGTTGGAGTCAGAGGGCTGTCTGGTGGGGAGCTTGTGCCGCGGTACTGGTGGCGGTGCTGGGCAACCTGGCTGAGATTGGTGTGTTGCTCAAGACCTGGATCGACATGGGAAGCGTGGAAGCTCGCAGCAGCAGCAGTTTGCTGAACGGCCTCGCCCGTCTGATATCGGGCATCTCGCGATGGTGGAACAGCGGTCGTCGTCTCGTGATGCGCCCCGAGTGGTGGTATTGGAACCCGTCCCGGGTGATGACCAACGGTGAAATCAACGAGTTTCCGTTCTTTACGTTCCTCTATGCGGATCTACATGCCCACTTGATCGCTCTGCCCTTTGGCCTGTTGGTGCTGGGCCTTGCCGTCGCTACCATCCAGCGGGAGGCGCGCCCCATATTTGCCTGGGCCGGGACCGCCGGGTTCAACATCGTGGGTGAACTGCGCGGCAACTGGAGACGCGCCGTCGCGCTGATGGCTCGAGGGGTGGACTGGGGCGAGCTGCTGTTGTTGGCGGTGCTGGGCTTGACGGTGGGCGCCATGCGTCCGACCAATTCGTGGGACTATCCGACGTACTTGATCGTTGCTGGAGTGGCCTTGTTCCTCCGTGAGTTTGGCCGGCGCGGCCGTTTGGATGTACGGCTGCTCCTGGCGGTGGCCTGGCGGTGCGCGCTGGTATTCTTGCTCAGCAATCTATTCTTCCAGCCGTTCCTCTCCCGTTTCAGCACCGCCTACATGAGCATCGAACGCTGGAAAGGTGCTCGCACGGCTCTGGAGCACTATCTGGTCATCCATGGGCTGTTCTTGTTCGTCCTGGTGACCTGGCTGGGCACGGAGCTGTTTGGGCGCGATGCCAGCGGCGGCGCCGCGCGTTCCCTGCGCGTCTGCCTGAGCTATTGGGATCGGTTACCGCGATTCCTTGGCCTCTACAACCGTTTGGTGCGCCAGGGGCGGGACTTGGACGTGCCCATTGCCGCCGTTGCGGGCCTGTCGCTGGGGTTGCTGGCCTGGCTGCTCAAGGAGGGGCAATGGTTCTTCCTTTTTTTGGTGCTCTTGGCTGCTGGTGTTGTGCTTGCCCTGCTGCGGTGGGATATGGAGCCGCGCCGGCGCTTTGTCTGGCTGTTGTTTGGGCTGGGCCTGGCCATCAGC
>DDYO01000198.1 GCA_002348045.1 Anaerolineales bacterium UBA2232 | reverse complement strand
TGCGCCCGTTCGATGGCGCGGGCGAATCCAATAAGGTGCTTCCTGCTAAATCCAAACCTAACCCATCCTTCTGGCGCTGAAGGATGGTATTGCGTTGGATTGACCATTTTGAAAATCTCCTCATCCGTCAGCGGCCGCTTGGCGGGCTGGGGTGCTGTATACAGCGGCGTGTTACCGTAGCTGTCTGGGTAGTACTGCAAGCAGTCGGCAAAATAAGTGCCGTCCTCGTTGTATTGCAGATGGCACCACGCCACCGGCTCATTGTGATCTTGCAAACTGCCCATGATGTCTTCCAACTGCTTTTTGGTATGCCTGTGCGGCAGATTCCGCGTCTGAGAAGTAGCCGAGAGAAATGCGTTTTTTGTTGACACAAATCTTGGCTTGGTACTTTCCCGTTCCTTTGTGAAACGTGACGCCTTTGTATCCACTGGTGTTGTTTGATTGCAGGGTTCTGTTTCTGTTGTTTTCAGCTACAGATGCCAAGCGCAAGTTGCAGGCGCGGTTGTCAGAACGAATCATGTTTATGTGATCTATCTGTCCGTCAGGAGCAACGCCGGTCAACTTGATCCATGCAAGCCTATGAGCGAGTAGACGCCTACCGTCGTATCTAACGTAAACGTAGCCGTCAGAATACTTGCTACCGGCTTGCTTGCCACGCAGGTGTGAGCGAACACTTGGCGGCGCAATCCAATTAAGCGCTCCTGTGAGTGGGTCATAGCTAAGGCGGTCTGCTGCGGCCTTGTAATAATCATTCAGCATTCTTGGGTTCCTTTCCCTGCTCTGCTGGCTGCTCTGCCAGCGCGGCGCGGAGGGCTTCAAACGCTTTGCTGGCGGTGTCAATACCGGCGCGAGTGTCCCATGCCTCCAGCGCCTGCTGCGCTGCCTGTCGAAGTTTGTCAGCCATCTCATTCCTCCTTGAGGAACCGCGCCAGTCGGGTTTCGACGTTGCGGTAATACTCGGCCATCTTGGCGTGGTACTCGGCCGCGCTCTGCTCTTTGAGTAGCTGACGGCGGGCTTCTTCGAGATCACGTGCGGCGATCTCTCTGGCCGTGGGTTTGCGGAACGGGTTGCACAGGGTCAGTAGTTTGTTCATGGGGTTCTCTTTGGGTAGATGAGTTCGTTACCCACGCGGCTGGGTAGGTGGAAGGCTTCAAACCGGGCGTCGTCGATGCCAGGGTTGCGTCGCAGCTCGGGGCACAGGTAGGGCGCCCCTCGGTCGAGGGGAGTGCGCACGTTAGCTGGTGGGGACGATTTGGGCTTGATGTGGTCGGTCATACAAGGGTTTCAGTCACGCTAAAGCCCATCTCACGCAAAACTCGTGCGATGGACGGGTCGGGCAAGAAGCTCGCCACGCTGGCGGTCTTGGCTTGCTTGTTGAACTGGACAGTGGTGCCGGTGCGCGGCACCACCCAGACGCCATTATCGTTCATTCGGGCTAACACGTTAGCCACCCACTGCTTGGCGTTTTCCATGCCTTGTGGTGTGTCGAGGTTGTAGTTCATGTGTTATCTCCATGTTTACCCGTAGGGAAGAACGCCACCTGTCCGCCGATGACCATCGGAAAGCCGAAAGTCACGTTCTCGCGCATCCACTCTAGACTGACGTGTGGGTCGGCGCTCTCGCCTGTGCCAATGTCGCAGCCCAGCACCAGGCCTTTGCCGGCCAACGGATTGGGGTAGCCCTGGATCACGAAGAACGCCTGCTCCTTGCCGCTGATCAGGCCATCGTCGTCGACGAACACGCCGTCGCCGTGCCGGTTGAAACGGGCGCAGTCGAACATGTCGCAGTCGATGAGTTGGTAGATGGTCTTGAAGTTGCCGTCGTACTCGATGGGGTTGACCGTGTGGTTGAATGGGTCGATGAGGTAGGCTTTCATGCAAACATCTCCTTGAGCTTGAGGTAGAGGGCCTTGGCTTCGCGGATGGTCAGGCTGTCGAGGTCGATGGACATTTCGACAGGTTGTCGTTTTGTCTCGGCGGGCGGCTCGGCCTGTGCCGTCGCGGCTTTCTTACGGTTCCTCTCGGGCATGGGCAAGAGATGGTAGGTCTCCATGTCGGTGTGGTATGCCTTGGCCTTGCCCGACGGACCTCGACCCTTCGTGCCCACGACGTACACCATGCCACGCTCCTCCATGCCGTGGAGCTGGCTGCTGATGGTGCCAATTGGGATGCCGGTCAGGCGCTTGGCGAGCTGCGCCTGGGTAAGACCCGGCTCGTCCTTGATGACGCGCCACAGGCGTTCTTTGGTGGAAGGTAGCTTGATGCCGGCGTTGATGAAGGCGTTGGTCAGTTGGTTCATATTGGCTCCGAGTGGCCCCCGTAGGGGCCGTTGGTTCATTTCTTGTTGCGGGACTCGATCTTGGTGTCGGCACCCAGGTGCTCCAGCAGGAGACACAGGCGCGTCTCGATGCGCACGGTGATGGTGCGCAGCTCGTTGATCTGACGCTGGAGCTGGTCGATCTCTCGGGTGGATGTGCTGGAGGTGTATTGCTTGAAGGAGGGCTTGTCAAAGAACATGATGGGTCTCAGCGTTTGAAGGTGATTCGGCGGTAGAAGTCGACCTGCTTGCGCAGGGCGGCCAGCTCGGCGGCAGCTTCGAGCAGCAGCTCGGCACCGTTTTCGGGGTCACACTCCAGGTAGGCGGTCACGTCAACCAGGCCACCCAGCTCGGCGATCTCGTCCTCGATGTGAAGCTCGGGGAGGGTCGCCTGCTTGGCGGGTGCTGGTGCGGGTGTCGGGGCCTTGGCTTTCTTGGGCATGTTCCATCCGCTCCAGTAGTCGTCGCGCTGGTACATCGGGTCGGGCTTGGCCGGGTCGCGGTCCACAGGCAGGGCTTCCCAGTCGATCTTGCAGCAGGCTTCCAGCAGGGCAGTTGCGTGGGCATAGTCCAGGCGCTCGCTGGCACCGTGCTGGTTCTCGTAGCCCACGCCCAGGTTGACGCACTCGGGGATGTTCCTGCGGAACTCGAACGTGTCGGTGTACACGCCGGACTTGCTGGGCTTGTAGGTGAACGCGTCGTTGGCGTTGTTGAGTGCCTGGGCTAATGCGTTAGCGAACTTGTCCGACGCGCACTCGGTGCCGCCCCGCTGGTGGGTGATGACCTCGTTGTCACGCGGTCGGTCGAACGCCACGGCGATCTGGAACTGGTTGAGCCAGTCGGCCTCCTTGGCTGCGATGGCCTTGGCGCTCACCCCGCCGCGCTCCTCGCCGCGGTTGAACAGGTAGGTGCCGGGCACCTTGGCCTCGATCATCTTGAGCATGATCCACACACCGACCCCGTCGTCGGCACCCAGGCACGTGCCCACGGTGTTGTCCTTCTCCAGGAAGATGTGCCCGAAGGTGCGGTCGTAGGCGATCTTCTTGCGCAGCGTGGGGTTGTACACCACGCCGTCCACGGTGTCGATGTGGCTGGAGAACAGCGAGCTGGACTTGCGCCCGTCCTTGAGCGGCACGCTGACGGAGACGGCGCGTTCCTGGTGCTGCTCGGGCTTGTAGCCCAGCGACTCCAGCTTGCTGCGCAGCCAGGCGAGGAAGGCCAGCTCACTGGCGGTGTCGTGACAGCGGGGCCAGGCGAGGATGGTCACCAGGTCTTGGTCCACGGTCTCGGGGATGGGCAGGTCCGGCCAGGCCATGGACGCCTTGACCACGGTGGTCTTGTCGGGTGCGGGCAGGGGGAACATCTCTTTGGTCACGGTGTCGTTTGCGTCGGTGGCCATGGTCTTGGCTTTCTTGGTTGGGTTGATGGGTTTGAGGGCAGGCTTCTTGGCCCGGGGCAGTTGGGTGACGTTTTTCATGCGGCCTCCGCAAGTTGTTCGGCTTCCTCGGTCATGCGGGTCAGCGCATGGGCCACGAGGGTTGGGGCGTTTTCGTGCAGGCTGATGACTTCGCGCAGCACGGCGATGAGCAGGGCGAGGTGGCCAACGGCAACGGAGCCAAGTTCGCTGGTGTCGATCCGCTCGCACTGGCCCAGGTACACCCTGGCCAGGTCCACGCTGTTGAACCAGTTGGACGAGGTCATGCCATAGAACGACCCGTCGTTGTAGAAGCCCGGCACGTGGCCGGCAGCTTGGTTGAGGCGACCGTCGGTCAGGCGCTGGAACAGGTAGTTGCGCACGAAGTCCGTGGCCTGGCTGGCGTCCATCGAGCAACGCAGCAGGGCCATCTCACAGAACGCCTTGACGTCGAACGCCGACTGCAGCACGTTGCGCAGGGCACGCTCGGCCATGCTGGCGTCCACCGGCATCGGCTCGTTCTTGAGCCAGTACACAGTCTCACCGTAGAACTTGCGCTTCTCGGCGTTGCGAGATTGCGTCCACGTGCCATCGAACAGCTCGACGATGTCGTTGTAGCCCAGCACAGCTCGCTTGCCAGAGCGCAGCAGCCGCATCCCGGGGTGGTCCTTGTGGGCGTAGTGGGGCATCTTGTTGATGGTGCCGATGCTGAAGTAGTCACCCTTGCGCTTGATCTGGGACGCCACGTCCGAGAGGTGCATGAACTCGGACGCACCATCGGCATGGATGACCTGCACCGCGTCGCTCTTGTAGATGGCGTGCCCGTCGGCCGTGCTGAGCCATGTGGCAGAAGGTGCCCACTCTCCGGTGTTGTAATACTTGGTGCTCAGGCGACGCCAGCCCAGGGTCTCGCGGTGCACGGCCGTGTCCAGCGTCCAGCCATGCCCGCTGGAGAAGAACCTCGGCGTGTTGTCGGTGTGCCACAGTGCGCCCCAGCTTCCGTCGGGCATGATGCGCTTGAGCAGCACGGGGAACCGGCGGCGGGCGTCCTCGGTGGAAAGCACGTAGGTCTTCTGGTCCATCCACCAGACTTCGCGCACCGGGTCGACCGTGCGGTCCACGCTCACACCCGTCAGAGGGCAGGTGAACATCAGGCTGCTCAAGTCCTGTGGCTCCAGGTAATGCACCACGTTGCGGTGGTCCTGGAACGCGCACACGTCGATACCCGCACGGACCAGTGTGCGGCGGCGGTCCTCGCTGACGAGCTGGATGTGCTCGGGGTCACGGGCGTCGATGTAGCCCGACGTGCCCTCGTGGTCCGCGTTGCCACGGCCGCCGTCGATGTAGGGCACGAGGTACTTGTTGGGTCCGTATCGGTCCTCGGGCATCTTGATGGCCTTGATCTTGGCCCCGGCCATGCTGCCGTACTCGTAGCCTGCACGCTCCAGTTTGCGACGCAGGACGCTGTCACCGTAGAGCCGAACGAACTGCTTGCGGCCCGTGGCAGGGTCTTCCCAGGTGAGGGCGCGTGCCTTGAGGACACCATCGACCTCGTGGTAGGCCACGCCCACGCCGGCTGCGGCGTACACGTTGGACGGGTGGTAGCCGACCGGCAAGTCCCAATGGCTACCGTCGTAGCGCATACAGCCCGAGTCGCCTTCGACGCCACGGTAGACGCGCAGGATGTCCTCCTTGGTCGTGGCCATGTGGATGGTGGGGTCCAGCTCGCCACGGTGCTCGGCCTCAACCTTCTGCTTGAACGTATCGCTGCCCAGCGGGAACAGCTTGCTCACCAGCTTGCCCAGCGAGGACAGCTTGACCTGGCGGTCGGCCAGGCCCATGGCCGCGTCGGGTGTGTAGCACACCGCATCCGGGGTGTCCGGGTGGTTGCTCATGTGCACCGCATACGCCTGCAGCCGCAGGGTCTCGATAAGGTTGGCCATGGTCTCAGTGGGGTGCGGGTACACGCCGACGATCTGCCTGATCTGCTCACGGTGCCACCACCAGTTGACAGCGGTGACGGTGTGGTCCTGGGTGAATGCGACGCGCTCATCTTTCCACCAGGTCTCGGGCAGGTGCCTGACCAAGGGTCCGCCGTAGGTGTCGCGCAGTGCGCCCAGGAGACTGCGGGTGTTGGCCGTGCCAGACTGCCCCAGGATGGCCCATGCCTGTCCAGCGGCGGCTAGGTACTGCTCGAAGCTGGTCATCTTGTCTTTGAACAGCGCGGCGATTTGGTGCTTGCTCATGGTGCTCTTTCGTTGGTTAGGTGGTTGGGGCCGGACAAACCGACAAGGTGTCGGAATGTCCAGCGGGTTGAGCTAACGGGTTAGGTCGGCAGTGGTTACAGATCGGCTTCCTCAGCCGCCACCCACACGTTGCCGTACTCGTCGAAGGCCAGTCGACCGTTGGTGCCTGGCACGTACTTCAGGTCGTCCGGGGCGGTCAGGTCGCCGTCGTCCCAGTCGGTCTCCTCGTTGCGCAGCAGCGACAGGGTGGCCTCGTACACCTCGGCGTTGTCCACCGCGAACCAGCGCACGACCGGTGCTGGCGGGTTGCTTAGCGTTCCTTGCGGCGCACCTGCGCCCACCCACTTGCCGTCGGACACCCGCAGGGCGTAGGGCTCGTCGTTTTTCTTGCGGATCAGCACGAGGTAGTTCGGGTGCGCTGCGTCGTCGATCTCCACCTTGAGCTTGTGGTCGTCGGGGATACCGAAGCTCGCCTTGACGGTGCGGAACAGCTCGGCCTTGACCGCGATGCGGTCGGCGTCAGACAGAGCGCGGGCCAGCTTGAGGTAGTTGGCTTGGGAGGGGGTGAGTTGGGCGTATGCCATGGTTCTTCCTTTGGGGTTGGTTGTGCCGCATGAGAATGGATAACGTGCTTACGCGGCGATGGGCACGCTGTTGGGGATCAAACTTGTGGGCAGTCGTGGTGCTTGCGTTTGGCTTCAACGTACGCCAGGTGCGCGTCGTACTCTGATCTGTAGTAGCCCACGAACTTCTGCCTTCCATCTATGTGGATGCTCGTTTGCCAGAGGTTCTTTGTTTTGTTGAAGCAGACGCCTCGGTACTGGCTAACATGTTAAGAAGCTCTT
>DDYO01000259.1 GCA_002348045.1 Anaerolineales bacterium UBA2232 | reverse complement strand
CAGTCATCGTCAAGAAAAAGCGAGTAGCGGTTCTCCCGCAGGGCAATGCCAAAGTTGCCCTGAACAACGACGCCATCGGGCCAGGCACCGCCGAAGCTGCGGCCATCAACCGGGACGTGCTGGGTGGCCCGGCAGAAAACCCACTGAACGAGAAGGATGGGGTTACCACCCACCGTTGGGGATCATCGACCCCAGGGAAGATGTCGGTACAGGAAGTCCAGCGCACGATAGACGGGGTTCTTGGCGCGGTCTTGCGCCGCAATCCGATCAAGGTAATGGACGCGCCCACTGGAGCTACGCCGGGCGTGACCGGAGTTCCAAAGGGTGGGGTTCTCCCGGATGGCACTGTCGTCGTATACGCCGCCGCTGCCGAGTCTCGCGCTGACGTCATCCAGACTATTTTTCATGAGTTGTTCCACCGTGGTATCAAGCGGGCTTTCGCGGGGAACCAAGAATACATCAAGTTCATGCTGGATGCATCGGCGGCAAACCCGGAGGTGCGGGCCGCTGCGCAAGAATGGAAGGACTCGCAGGACGGGCAGGACAAGTTCAAGGAGTTCACCGAAGGTGGTGCCCTGATTGGCGACCGCAAGGCAAATTATGAAGCCTTGGCAGTGGAGGAAGCTCTGGCTGTGATGGCGGAGCGGCTGCGTGCGGACGGTGCCTTGGGCAGCAAGCCGGGTAAACCACTGGTGCGGGCACTGGCTGCGGTGTTCTCGAAACTGGCCGACGTTTTTGGTCTGCGGGACTTGGCGCAACGTATCCGCCGCATGACCTACAACGAGCTGGAACAGTTTGTGTCCGAGACCGTGGACAACTCCGCAGGGTTGATCAACTTCGACAGCGGGTCAAAAACCACGGGCAGCAAGTACACCACGGTGAACCGGCAAGCCGCCCCCATCAAGTCAGGCAACAAGGCCATCGACGCCATGCCGGGGTTGGTGTCTGATTTCTTCCAAGCCGTGGGCGAGAAGCTGGGCTGGGTGGCGGTGCGCTCGATGTTCACCGAGGATTTGGTCAACCGTGCGGCCAAGCTGATCCCGTCGGCGTCCAAGTACATGGCCAACATGAAGGTCATCCAGACGGAAAAGACCAAGGTGGAGCGCGAGATTGACGCGGTGCTGGAGGCTTTCAATGCGCTCCCGGCGCACGAGCGGGGCACTGGCCCGGCCAGCGTCAACGGACTGCTCAAGGATTCCACCATGAAGAAGGCATGGGCCTTCCAGCCGACGTGGGACGGAGCCCCGCAGAACGTGGCCATTGACCCTGAGCTGGCCAAGCGCTATAACAACTCGCTCTCTGAGGCGGGCCGGGCCATGGTGCGCCGGGTGTTCGAGCATGGGCATACCTCGCTCAAGACGCTGCAAGACACCGTGGTGGGCAACATCAACACCGAGTACGACGGCCTGATCGCCGAGCTGACCAAGGCGGGTGACACCGCAGAGGCAGCCAAGCAGACCAAGGCCAAGGCCAAGTCGCTGGTGGATTTCCAGAGTCTGATGACGTTGCGCTCGACCTGGCCCTACGCGCCGCTGCGCCGCTTCGGCAAGCACGTGGTGATGGCCACCTCGCAGAAGTACATGGATGCCAAGCGTGCGGGCGACAACAAGCTGATGCAGGAGCTGCAAAAGGACGGCGACCACTACTTTGTGGCGTTCACCGAGAGCAAGCGCGAGGCCCGTGTGATGGTGGCCAAGCTGGCAGAAAGCTTCCCGGCAGACGGCGTGGGCACATTTGAGAAGCTCGATCAGGCCGACAGCATGATGGGTGGCCGGGATATGCTGGGTGCCATGGGGCGCTTGCGCAAGCTGGTGCAGGATTCCTCGGATGCCAACCTTGGCGAAAAAACAGGCAAGCGCGTAGACGACATGATGCGCCAGTTGCACCTTCAGTTGCTTTCCGAGACCAGCGCCCGCAAGGGTGAAATCCACCGCAAGAATATTGCCGGGGCTGCGGACGACATGATGCGCTCGTTTGCCACGCAGGGCCGGGCCACGGCCCACTTCATCGCCAGCCTGAAGACCAACGGGGCCATCGACGACAACCTGCGCGACATGCAAAAAGAGGCGGGTGCCACGCTGGGCCAGCGCGAAGACAAGCAGATGCTGCTCAACGAGATCATGCGCCGCCACAGCATGAACCTGGAATACCACCCGACACCGGGCGTGGACAAGGCGCTGGCGGTGTCATCGACCTATCTGCTGCTCAGTAACCCGTCGTACTTCCTGATGAACGCCACGCAGCCGTGGATGATGTCGCACCCGGTGATGGCGGCACGCTATGGCTATGTGAACGCGGCCAACGAGCTGACGCGAGCTTACAAGGACTTGCTGCCGATCCTGAAGCTGGGGGGCATCAACGAGGCGGACTACGCCAAGCTGCCCGCTGATGTGCGGGAGGCGGTGGAAGCCGTGGCCGACATGGGCGCTATCGAGATTTCGTTGGGGCAGGATTTGGGCAGTTTCGAGTCGAACTCGGACAGCCGGATGGACTTGGTGGCCTCGGCGTTGACCAAGGTGCGCGGTGCCGCGCAGGGTGTGGAGGCGATCAACCGACTGGCCACAGCGATGGCGGCATACCGGCTGGCCATGGCCGACGGGAAAACCAGTGCCAAGGCGGGTCAGGCGTATGCCTACAAGGTGATCACCGACACCCACGGCGACTACTCGGGGTTCAACGCGCCGCGCTTCATGCGTACCGGCGTTGGCCGCATCGTGACCCAGTTCCGCAAGTTCCAGTTGATCCAGTTGAGCATGTTCGCCAAGCTGCTGCACACGGCGTTCAAGGATGCCAAGCCTACTGAGCGGCTGATTGCCCGCAAGGCGCTGATGTTTAACATGGCCCACCTCGGTGCCATGGGCGGCGTTGCGGCCCTGCCGGGGTTTGCGGCTATCAGTTGGCTGGTGGGCAAGGCGCTACCCGATGATGACGAGCCCGATGATCCGCGTGCCACCCTGACCCGCGCCGTGGGCAAGGAGTGGGCTGACTTGCTGTGGGGCGGTGCCACCCAGGCGGCTGGTGTGCCACTGGGCGGGCGTATTGGTGCCGGGGGCATGTTGTCCCTGTTGCCGTACACCGAGCTGCAAGCCTCGCGCAAGGGTTACGAGAGCATGTTCACCGCAGCGGCTGGCCCGCTCTTGGGTGGTATCGCCCCCCGCGTGGTGGAAGGTTTGGGCGCTCTGGCTGGCGGCGACCTGTGGAAGGGCACGGAAGCGATGCTCCCGGCGGGTTTTGCCAACGTGTCCAAGGCACTGCGCTACGAGACTCAGGGGCTGACCCAGAAGAACGGCGACGTGGCACTGACACCGGACGAGATCGGCGTGCTGGACCTGGCACTGCAAGCCATCGGACTGCCGACCAACACGATTCAGGAGCGCAGCTACCTGGCCGGTGCCAAGTTCAAGGCCGAGACCTTCTACAAGGACCGCACCTCGGAAATGAAGCGGGCCTACTCGGATGCCTACAACGCGGGCTCGGGCACTGCCGACGTGATCGCCGACTGGAACGCACTGCAAGAGTCTCGGGTGCAGCTTGGCTTTACCCGCCAGCCGCTGTCCGAGCTGCTCAAAGCGCCGCAGGAGCGCCGCAAACGCGAAGCCTCAGTGGTAGGGGGCGTGCAGTCCCGCAAGGGCTCTGAGGGCTTCCTGGCAACTCTCAGGCAATAAAAAAGGCCCCCTAGGGGGCCTTCTCGTTAAGCGGCGGCTTCGTCTGGTTTGCCACCGTGCAGTCGGATGACGTTCTCGATAGACAGGGCGTTCTCGATCTCGGGGCCGACCCGCAGCGCCAGCCGGTGCACGTTGAAGGCGTAGCATGGGACCATCGACACAGTGGACTCCTCCATGCCACGCAGCAGGTTGAACCTGTCATGCGAGGGGTACTTCTCCGGGTTGATCTTGCTGACCCGGCTCGGGTAGATCGGGCGCAGCACCTGGGCCTTTTTGGCCGGGACGATCATCTCGGTGTCCCGGATGTGCTTCTCCGCGCACCACTTGCGCAGGGCGTCCACGGACACGTACATCATGCTGGTGCTGGCCACAAAGCGGGCGTCCACCTGGTTCGGGATGCGACCGCCCACAGCCCTGGCGTAGTAGGCGACCTTGCCCCGGCTCTCACCCTCGTTTTCCGTGACCACCGTATTGGCCCGCAGGTCGTGCAGCGCCCGGCTCAGGAGTTCCAGGCCGTCGGTGGGCAGCATGTTTTCCTTGACGTAGTCCTTGGCGCTGTCGTTGGCCTCGATGAACTCTGCCACCATGGTCTTGGTGTTGAACATGGCCATGCCGAGCTTGCCCAGAATCAACTGGAGCGCCAGCATGGCACCCAGCGCCCGGTACTGGAAGCGGTCTTCCTTCTCGGATGCGATGAGCTTGGCAGCGCGTTCCACACAGGTCATGACCAGCTCGTTGGCGCGTTCCGCACCCATGGCACAGATGGCGCGTTGCACCACGGCACCCAAGCCACCCACGCTGTTTCCCTTGACCGCTGCCCAGTCCCGTGCGAACGAGTTGCGGGCGTCCTCGGAGAAGTCGGGCATGTTGTTCATGTCCAGCTCAAGCATCCGGTACTGCACTGCCGAGGACTCGCCCTCGCCCACGGTGATCATGTCGCGCTGGCTGCGGTTGGTGGAGACCAGACAGATCAGTGACCACTTGGCCGAGGCCCGCAAGCCCATGTCCTTGGTGGCCCCCTCGCGGCTGGTGCCGTTGGCCACGGCGCTGATCAGGTTGGCGACAGATTTCTCACCCGTGCGACCCATCTCGTCGAAGCTGGCGGGCATGGTGCCCCACATGGAGAGCTTGGCGATGCGGGCCAGGTCGGTGGAGCCGTTGCCGTTCTGGTCTTTGGACAGGCTGTCCGGGTTGCCGTAAGCCAGCATGGTGGAGTGCATCAGCGTGGTCTTGCCCTTGCCGCCTTCGCGCTCATACAGGGACACCGACAGGCCGTTGGGTGGCAGGGACGCCCCCTTGGTATAACCGCCTGTGACAAACGCCATCAGCGGGCTGGCAAGCCCCAGCATGAAGGCCAACTGGTACTTGCCCATTCCCTCGCCGCTGTAGTGCTTGCGCATGAACTCGACGTGCCTCATGGCCGCGGGGTTGATGTGTTCTTCCCACACCTCTGGCCCCCACTCGCCGCTGAACGCGGGGGGAATCGGCATGTCGTACCAGTCGGCGGTGCCGCGCAGTGTCGGGCCGACCATGGCTTCCTGAATGGAGCCGTCCGGGAAAATGACCTTGCTGCCGTGGAGGGAGACCATGCGCCCGTCGTCCAGGATGCGTAGACCGAATCTGTCGTTGACCTTGACCCTGCGGGACAGGTCTTTGATCCGTTGAAATTGAGCTTTTGCGTAATGTTCCATGGCTTCTTGCGCCTTTTTTTCTGTAGTGAGTTGGGTGCCAAATTCGGCGAGTTTCTTGGCCAGCTCAAGACGGTTAGCCAGCAGGGCCACAGGCATGTCGTAGGACTTGACCCGAGCCTCGCGGTCGTCGTACTTGTGGAGCGTGACCTGCGCCGCGTCCGCCGAGGTCTCTGCGTCGGCCCAATGGGAGAACCAGAATATCTCGGTGGTGAACGGGGTGATGGCGATACCTTCTTCCCCGTCCTTGTCTTTCACCCGCTGGTGGTAGGTCAGCACATGCCCGTGCTTCGTCGGGGTCACCTCGAAGCCCTTCGGGATAAAGCCGTCCCATGGTTTACCCATTGGCACAGGCTCGGGGATCGGGTCCATGATGGTGTCCGGGGGCAGGGCGGCGACTTCCTCGACGTTCATGCGGCCCAGCACGATGGGTGATTTGACCTTGCCCTGGAACTGGCAGGCAGCACAGGCGTTAGAGTGTTTGGAAAACTCGGCACAGGTGGATGGCCCGGTGGCCCAGGCGTTGAACTTGCGTTCCACGACCTCGGGGTCGTAGCCGTCGTATCCCTGGCTCCACTCTTGTGCCACGTCGAGACCGCCGACCGTGTGCTTGACCAGCCCCAGCATGGCACGCCAGAAGGGTTCAGGCACCGTGCCGCCAGCGTCCACGACTTCGCGCAGGGCACCGCACTTCTCAGCCACCTTGAAGGCGTCCACTGGTGGGCCGATGTAGGTGGAGGTCACGTCGTCGTTGATGCTGAGGTCGTACTTCTTGACGGGCGGCAAGGCTCCTAGTAGTCCACTGAGTTCGTCGTAGCTGTAGACCTTGCCCGTGGCCTTGATGACTTGAACCCGGACGTCGTCGTGGTGCACCGCACCAACTGGGCGCAGGATGCGGGCCGTGTCCTCGGTGACCGACACGTCGATCTTGAAGTCTTGCTGCACACCCTTGAAGCTCAGGGCCTTGGCCATGGGCAGCCACTGCTCCGGGGTCACGTCCTGGTCGAGGCAGAAGTAAATGTGCAGGCCAGCACCGCTGGAGACGATGTAGCTAGGGGCCAGCCCCGTGGCCTTGAAGAAACGCACGCTGTCTTGGAGTGCGTCGCGCTGAGTGGCATACACCTCGTCGATGCCATGCTTGGCCAGTTTGTCGGGGCCTGCGTCGATGTCGAGGCGCAGTGAGCGCAACGCTAACACGTTAGCTTGCTTGCGGGTCTGGGTGTCGAAGGAAGCGGTACCGAAGTAGACCCCGGTGCGCTCCTGGTACTTTTCAGTGAGGGCAACGAGCCCCTCAAGCGAGTCGGCCCACACATGGCGGGCCTCGGGAAGCAGAAATAGGCAGAACTGCCCGGCGTCGGGCAACACGGCCCGGTAAAAAGATTGAAGCATTGTCCCCCCGGACGTTGGTTAGGCGGTTGCCGTGGTGTACGCTTGCTTGAAAGCTGCCTTGATGGCTGCGGCGCGTTCGTCCGCTTTGACGCCACTGGGCAGGGGCAGGGCTCCGTTGGCGACCGCCAGCTCAAGGGTGTCGATAACTTTGGTGGTGCGGTTCTTGATGTAGCGGTGCGGACCCATGTGGCCTTTGGCCCACAGGTTAACCGTCACCCGGCTAACACCTGACAGCACAGCGAACTCGTTTTGGGTCAAACCCGCACGGGTGATGATGGTGAAGTCTAATTCTGGGGGTGTCATGGGCGTCCTTATTTGAATAGGTGCTGGTTACGGTTCCAGCGCCCCTGTGGAGGGGCCGTTCTACCGGGGGGTCCGGTGTGGCACTGCTGACTGGCGTCCCCCAATCCCCTGTACAGTGCCACGAAAATTAGTCGTCAGTGGAGCCGAGCAGGTCGTCCAGATCGCCCAGCAGGTCGTCCATGCTGTCGCTGGTGGCTTTGGCTGGCTCGGCCTTGGCAGCGGGGGCTGCCTTGACTGCCTTTGGCTTCTCGGCCACGGGTGCGGGCTTGGCCACCACGTCTTCGATGTCGTCCATGGTCAGATCGGCGGCTGGCTCGGGTGCTGGCTTCGCCTTGGCTGCGGGCTTGGCGGGTGCTGCGGCTTTGGCCTTGGCGGTCTCGACAGCCTTCTTGGTCTCCATGGCGGCGTCCAGCTCCTCGGCGGTCAGGTCAGGGATGTCGTCATCCACCACGGCGCGGGCAGCGTGCGGCAGCAGGCCAACGATGTCCTTGACCTCATCGGTCTCGTACAGGGCGCTGATCTTGGCGTAAGCCTCGTCGCCAGCCAAACCAATGGGCTTGAAGGTGAGCTTGGGCGAAGGTGCCAGCGGGTCGAAACCGACCTTGAACACCACGGCGTTGTAGGGCAGGCCACGGCTGTCAGCCACCTTGCAAGCATCGGCGAAGTTGGCACGGCTACCAGCGGGAACGCGCAGCAACCAGGTTTCCCCAACGTTGTCCGGATCGACCACGGCCAGGCGGGTGTTGACCGAGCAGGCGGTACCCTTGCCAGCGTTGCCTGTGCCCCAGACGGCGTGCGGGCAGATGGCGCACTTCTTGCTCTGTGGGTCGCGGGCATCGGCTGCGGGTGCCACTCCGTCGCCTGTGTAGCAGTCGGGCTGCTTGGACACCGCGTCGCCTGCGTCATCCTCGGAGTACGCCTTGGCGTAGAAGACACGGGCCAGCTTGTTGGCACGCACCACGGTGAGGTTGATGTTTTGCAGCACTTCGTCCTGGTCGTCAGGGCGCATCAGCACTTTCTTTTGCTTGTCCTTGACCAGCGTGAAGACCTTGCCCTTGATGGACAGCACCGGGAAGCCACCGGAGGTTGCCACGTCGGAGTTGATGACTGCCAGGGCGGCTTTGTTTTGCAGGTAGGCTGGGAGTTGAGCGCCAGCACCGAATAACACAATGTTTGAGGCCATTTTGATTTTTCCTTTTGGGGGTTGAAGTGTAAGGCGTTAGCCTAGGGTTGGGAAGGGGTTGATTTAAGCGCGACGGACGTTCACAGTGACTGCGGACTTCCAGTTGATGCCGGGGGGCAGGTCGTCGTTGGCCACTTTGTACTGCTCGACTGCGAGTTTGGAGCAGCGTTTCTCCAGCATGTCCCAGCGGTCGTTGGCCTTGACGAAGCCCAGGTAGGAGTCCCAGTCGGCCACGGTGGCACTGGTGGATACTGACTTGAACGCGGTGCCCGCGTTAGTGCGAACCGACTCGACGCCTTGTGCGTTCAGGGTGTCCATGATTGCACCTTCGAGCTTAGCCATGCCTGCATCCAGGTCGGCCACTGAGGCTTTGAACGCAGCGGTCATCTCGGCTTTTTTATCGCGCATCTGGACGTAGCGCTCGACAATGAGGTCTAGTTTCATGTTGTTTCTCCGGTTGAGGGTTGATTATAAACTATCTAACACGTTAGGGTTGCTGCGGGTGAATTTTTTCCACGTTGTACCGCCGCGGGTTCCGTAAGGGCACGTTCAAGAGTCCACCCCCGCTTTAGCCTGGCCGCGAACGTAGCTTCGTCTAACTCATAGCGTCGGCACCAGTCTTTCTGGCACAGAGTTTCCCCCTGAAACTCGATCCACACTGTCTGCCGACGGTTGCGGTACTGGTTGTGCCAAGTCTCCCACTTGCAGTTGTCGGGGGAATATGGGCCGTTGTTGTCCTTCCGGTCGATGGTGTGCTCCAGGCTAGGGCGTGGTCCCATATCGGCGTAGAAGTTAGCGAAACCCTCGCGCCATCGGTCGCATACCCGGATGCCTCTCCCTCCGTATCGGTCGTACTTTCCTCCGCAGTTTTTGTTATAGCACCGCTCGATCATCTGTGCCCAAATCGTGTACTCAGTGGACTTGTGCATTCCGTGCTTGGTGATCCTTTCCAGCCCGTAGCACCCACAGCTTTTCGTATGCCCAGACAGTAGCTGCGTGGATATAACCGCAGATTTGTTGCCGCAGTCGCATAGGCATTCCCATCGTCGGTTGTTGTTCTTGTTGTTCGGCAGTCGGGCCAGTACCGTCAACCTAGTGAACCTCTGTCCGATTAGATCGGCCCCGTTGTGACTACTTCGTACCTTTTTCATTGATAAGCTCCAGTAAACTTCCTTGGACCTTCCCCTTTGTTTTGAGGCGGGCGTAAATCCTTTCTTCCACAGCCGTGGCTTGGATGCTGACAATCAGGGTGTTCAACTTCTGCCCCGGTCGTGTCACCCTTGCGTTAGCCTGTTCCCAGGCTTCGTGTGAATGGGTAGGACTCGCCCAAATTATCGTGTTAGCTCGTGTTAGTGTCAAGCCATGTTGGAGCGTACCGGGGTTTGCTACTATGACTTTTGTTTTGTCGCTGTTCTGGAACTCCTTAAATATGCGGTCCCGTTCGTTTTTGGAAGTGCCGCCCTGCACAACCTCCACTGTGAAGTCCTTGCGCAGCTCGGTCGCTAGACTGTTAAGTGCCCCTGTGAACGGCACGAACACCAGCACTTTTCCCTCGGACTCCTCAATGATTTCTCGTATCAACTCGACTCGTGGGCCGTTCGGGAAAATGACCTGCCCGTCCGTACCATAGGCAACGCCCAAACAAATCTGAAGCAATTTCCCGAGCTTGACCGCCTCGTTGATGGCTGTGACCTGTCCGCCCTCGCACTCGGTCTTGAGCTTTTTGAGCATCTCATCGAAGGCCCGCTTCTGCTCCGGGGTCAGCGTGGTCTGCCGGGTGACGAAGGTGGTTGGTGGCAGGTCCACACATTCCTCGCGGCTGAAGCGCACCGCAGGTTGCATGGCGGCTTTCACCGTGTCCAGTGCCGACTCGCGCATGGTCCAGCCGAATGGCCCGGCCTGTTTCATCACGGTGTCCCTGAACTGCCCGAAGTAGCCCGGCGCGTTGGTGGGGTTGATGAGCTTGACCTGTGCCCAGGCGTCCGTGGGGGCGTTGGGTATCGGCGTGCCGGTCAGGCCCCAGACCCACTCTTTGTTCTTGGTGCCGAGTTTCTTGCTGCCGTTGACCAGGGCGTTCAGGGCTTTCCAGCGGTCGGTGGAGCTGTTGCGGAAGCTGGCCACCTCGTCGATCACCACCAAGTCCAGGCCCTCCCTGGCGTTGAGCAGCTTGACGGTCTGGTCGTTCTTGAACCCGTCATGGTTGATGATGTAGATGTCAAAGTCGGTGGCCAGCAACTGGTGCCGCTTGGCCCGGTCACCGTGCAGCACCGCGAACGTCAGCTCGGGAAAGTGCCTGAAAATCTCGTCACCCCAGGCCCGCTCAAGGGTGGACAGGGGGCTGATGACCAACATGCGCTTGACCAGACCGAGTTTCTTCAGGTAGTCGAAGGCCCACAGGACGCTGACCGTTTTCCCCGACCCCATACCATTTAATACGAAGGCCCGTGTGTTGAGCGTCAGGAACTCCGAGGTGGTCTTCTGGTGGATGAACGGCTTGTACCGCCCAGGCCAGTCGTAGTAGTAGCCCATGGGTGCTGGGGCGTCGATGCCCAGGTTGCGCAGGACTCTCGTCTCGTCGATCTTGTGCGGGATGGCCACCAGGGTCTTGCCCTTGTATTGCATGGCTCTGGCCGACGGGATGATCGTTGTGATGCGCTCGGGGTCGCGCAGGTTAAGCACCAGTTTTTTGTGCTTTTTGCTGATGATCATTTAATTTGTCCAGTACGGTTTGTGGCTTGATGTGGGTGTATCGCTTCAGGGTGTTCCAGCTCAGGTGGCCAGAGATCAGTGCCACCTCGGGGATGTTGAGCCCGCGCTCGAACAGGCGGCTGATGCCCTCGTGGCGCAAGTCATGCAAGTGCACATCCTCGATCCCCATGGCGGCAGCGCCCCGGCTGAAAGCGTCGGTAACCGACCCCTTGTTGTAAGGCATGATACGCGCATCTTTGCGTGGTAGCCGGGCCAGTATCGCTTGCGCGGTGTCGGGCACCGGGATGACCTCGTGACGCACCTTGGTAGGGTGCTTGGTGTCCCACAGGGACAAGGTGCCTTTCTCAGCGTCGTAGTCTTCCCATTTGATCGTCATGATTTCGCTCCTTCTGCGTGGCAGTGCCACAAGTAGTTGCATAACGTCCCGTAGCGGTATCGTCACGTCGAACAGGCCCTCGTGCCGGTCGGCAATCTTGGCGATCTCCTCGTCGGTCACGCGGCGGTCCCGGCAGGTGCTGACCCCGGCAACCCCGTGCTGCTTGAGGTAGCTGATGGCGTTGGCCACGATTCCGACGTCGGTGTTGATGTGGTGCGCCAGGGGGCCGGAGCGGTACGCCGCGCTGAGTGCCATCAGGTGGTTGAGGACCGTGGCGGGTGCCCGCCCCTCGGAGAAGTCAGACGCCCAGGACACGATGTGCGAGGAGGTGACCTTGGCCACTTGCATCTCCCCCAGCGGGTTGATCTCGGGGTCTTTCAGGTTCTTGACGCGCCCGGCGTAGGCCAGTGTGGGTTTGTCCATCTTCTCCAGGTACGCGAGGTGGGCGTCGAGCAGCTTGCCCACGGTGACCCGTCCTTGCTTCCTGGCAGCCCAGCCGCCCTCGTCCTCGATCTTCTTCTCCAGGGTCAGACCCCACAGCATGGCTTGCGGGCGGGTCTTAAAAGTTTGGCTCTCCTGATAGACAATGGTGCCATCGACTTTGATACGCACTTGGGACTGGAATTTACCGTTTCGTTCTCTGATTGTTGGCATGGTGGTGTGACAGGTTGGTTGTGTCACACTGATTGTCACACCGAACGCGGCTTTTTACAACAAATTAAGTCTTTTCGTGACCACCCACTACATCACTAAAGTTACCTAAGCTGTTGATATGAAACGATTAGTACCAGAAACAACAATTAGCGACAAAACCTGCAATCAAATTATAGGTTTCACCGTTTCCCAATGAGAAACGCGGTCGGTACGCACTATTGTCACACCGGAGATCAGCAGAGTGACATCTGCCGGTGCAGTTTACCAGCCCCCTCGATGCGGGATTGGACGTAGGCTTCGAGTGCTTCCTTGGTCACGTACAGCGGCCCCTTGCGGGTGTTGTTCAGCCGGAACGCTGGGATCGGCAGTGTGCCAAGTGCGGCCTTGCGGCGGGCGATGTGCGGTTGCAACGAGAAGTAGTCCTCCGAAATCTCGTCAAGGCGTAAAAAGTCTTCAATCATGTTGTTTGCTCCTTTGGGGTAAGTGAATGTCTTTGAGGTAGGCGGCTACCGTGCGGGCCAGGCGTTCCATGGGCTTGACCATGAGCCGGTGTTCCTTGAGCAACTGGTTGGCCGCTCGGGTCTCTGCGATCTCCCAGCGCGTGACCGGGAGTGACAGGGTGGGGCGGGTCATTTTTTGCGCTCCTTCTTGGATGTCTCCGACTTCATGGAGCCGTCAGCGTTGCGGCTGAAGCTGCGGTTGTCGGACTTGCTCTGTACGGACAGGTTGCTGGGGGCGTTGGAGCCGCCCTTGCTGACTGCGGTCTTGTGACCAACGTCCTTGCCGTCCTTGGGGGCCACCTTGCCTGCCTTCTCCATGGCGTAGCGGGCACGGTGCCGGGTGGCGTTGTCCTCGCCCTCACCACGGGCCTTGGCATTGGCCCATTCTTGCTTGTAGTCTCGTGCCATGTCAGTTCCTCTCGAAAATGTGTTTGATCTGTGCCACGTCGTCCACGACGAGGGCGGTGCCACCCGCAGCGTTGATCCCCTCGATCTCGCGGTCCTGCATGGTGGTAGTGTTCTTGATCTTGCCGGGGGCCTTGACCTCAATGCCAATGAACGCCCCTTGGTGGCAGCAGATCAAGTCCGGGATGCCGCTACGGCCAAACCCGTTTGCCGGAGGGCTGAAGTGCCATACCCCAAGCTTGTTGAGGTAGTCCTTAATGGATTTTTTAATCCGTGATTCGGGTGTCAGCGCCACTGGCTTCCCTCCGGAACTGCTCCGCCATGACGGAGGCCAAGTCCTTGACCAAGATTCCGATCTCGGTTATTGCAGCGTTCAGCCGCTGCGCTAACTCAATTTCTAACTCGGTCGCGTTCTCGTCGCCCATGGCGTACGCACACAGGACGTCATTGCTAAGTTCATCGTACAATTTACTATTCCTTTCCACAGAATTCACAGAGTTTTCGACCAGTTGGGCACCAACTTTTACAAAGACCCGAAGGTTTAGGTGGAAAGTCGCTAGTCTTGAAAGCATGTTCCATACGCTGGACCCGCGTTCCAAAGTCTCCCCAGATTTCAGGCAGATCATCCTTGGTAAAGTCCTTGGTGTCTGTCTTGTTGTACGCCAGCCAGAGGTAGCCTGTTCTGACCTTTTCGACGTAGGGGAAAGCAGAGAATGCCACACCCGCGAACAGCTTTAATTGATCGTGGTCAACCTTTGGCTTGCCAGTTTTGTGATCCAGGATAACCGCGAGCTTGGGTTGCACTAACGCATAGTCGATCACGCCGCGTACCCAAACGTCTTTGGCGAAGAACTCGGTGGGCTTCAACGCTTTGGTCAGCCCGAACTTGTACTCTACGAGTCGCTTGCCGGGCTTGGCACGCAGGCGGTCTACAACAGGCTGGTACTTGCGGAACTTTTCTCCTAGTACCTTCTCGCCCAGCGTCGCCAGCTCAAGCTCCTTGTGCACGAGGTTGCCCCAGATGGTAGCCTCGGTCGGCGGCTCGGACACCAGCTTATCTAACCGGGTTAGCTTAAAACGGCGAGGGCAAGTTTCAAACGCTTTCAAACTCGAAAAACTCCAAGGGACGACGTTAGTTGCCACTGAGGGTCTCCTGTAGCTTCATCGCGTAGTGGTGGTACTTGTCCACGTCCGGGCTGTCCTTGCGCCCCTGGCGCATGGCGTATTTGATCATGTTGCCCTTGAGGAAACCGATGAATTCATCCCGCGTCAGAACCCCCTCCATCACATGCCAGGGTTGGACGGCGAGGTCTTTGTAGTGTGTGCCGCCGAACTGGATGTCGTCGGCGTTCATGTTAGTGTGTTGTGTTGTCATGTTGCGAAGTGTACTCTAAATTGTCTAACAGGTGTTGGTGCATAATAAAGCCTCCTCCTTGAGGTTGTTGTCTCCTTCCACTTCGGTGGTTAGCCCTCACAGTGCAAACCGTGAGGGTTCTTTTTTGTCAGCGTTGGGGGGGGGGAGCCTTTACGCCCATTCTGAATCCACCTCAACACCGCCTCCTCAGCGGCTTCCAACTCCTGGTCTATCTCGGCCCAGAAGTCTTCGGACACTTTGGCACGGTCTTTCTTGCTGATGGGGCCAAGGCCGAACGTGGCCTCCAAGCGCTCTTTGAGTCGTTTGCTCCACTTGGACTGCTGCATTTTGATGAAGTCCATCCGTGCATTGCCGACTAACTGGCCGCTCGGAGGGCGTTGCAGGTTCTCCACTTCCGCTGCCTTCACCATACGGACGCGACGCTCGGCCATCAGAACACGCTGGTACTCGTTCTTGTCGAACTTGTTGTCCGGTGGGGTCTTGAGTGGCTCCAAGCCACGGGCCTCCCGGCGCAGCTCCACCATGTCAATGACGCGGTTGAACTTGATGATGTCATCACGGCCCAGCTTGAGCAGGGGGTTGAGTACCGATGCCTCATCCGCTAACTTCACCTTGAGACCCGAGGGCAGCCGCAGTACCTCGATGAGCTGGTGGTACATCTCGGACGCCGACGGGTCGTTGATTAACGCGTTAGCTGCATCGAGGACGAGTTGTTTGTTGTCCGTACTATTCTCCTTAGAGTGTTAACTATAATACCGCAAACACCCAGGAGTACGTGCGTTACCGCACATATACTTCCAACAGTCGAGAACTCCCTACAAACTCAGTGCGCCGCGCCATAAGTGTGGGCTGGCGTTAAACACGCGTCTTCTAGCGTCCACTTGTACTTGTACAGCCGCGCTTTGAAGGCGGCTTCGGAAACCCCGCGCTCTTTGGCCGCATCACGGGCAACCCGTTTAACGCCGTCCACAACAATAAACCTTGACCTGGATGTGTTTCTGGACTGTGTTGCGGCGTCGGCCCATACGCAGTTGGAGGGCTCGTAGTTCCCATCGTTGTCTACCCGCTCAATGGAACATCCACTTGGGCACGGGCCCATGTCATGGAGAAAAACGGCGTAGTCTAGCCATTCAGGAGCGAGTAAAACCCCCCGGCCCCCATACTTGGCGTACCCAGTGGCACTGGGGTTCATGCACCTGGTCTTGATACCACACCAAATCCGGAAAGTCCTGGTGGCTTTACCACTTTCGCTCGACTGACCGTGCTTCCGATTGAGTGTTGCAGCGCGTTCTCGGTGCAGACACCCACAGGACTTAACTAAGCCCGCGTGCAAGTCATAAGTGTTAGCTTGTTTCACGCCGCCGCACTCACATGTGCAGTCCCATACGCGGCGGCGTGCGGTCTTCTCCATGTTTAGCGCCTCAACTGTTAGCCTCCCAAACGACTGGCCGATCAGGTTCATGAATCTACCCATTATTTCGCCGCTCCATAAGTCTGTGCAACATCGCCCTCAGAGTGTACCACTAACTCAGGCCACCACGAGGGCGGTGTTCGCATGATGCGCTGTAGCTCGTCTAACATGGGTTGCGCTTCGGCGTCAGGTACCACGTAAACCAACTCGTCGTGCACCCGTAGCTGGGGTCGCAAGCCTGTGGACTTGTAGAACAGCAGGGCGTCGTCGAAGATGATGTCGCGGGCCAGGGCCTGCACAATGTTCTCGCAGGCTTTGGGGCCTGTGATGCGGGCCTTGTGCCGCCCGGAGGCGTACATCATGGATCGGCGTTGGCGTCCGTCGGGCCACTGGCCGTCGTCTTCCATGTGGAGGTTCGGGTAGTGGATGATGCGCCCACTGGGCAGGCGAAACCCCTCCGGGCAGGATTCCACCAGGCCCCACGGGTCCACCTCGGCGCTCTGTCCCTTGTAGGCTGCCAGGAACCCTTGGCCACTGAGCTTCCAGCCCGCCACGATGGCGGCGTACTTCTCCCGCCACTCGGTCACGATCACCAGCGCCTCATCCTCGGGGATGTCCAGCCCGTACTGCACCTTGGCGAAGCGCCGGAACGTCGGGGCACCAGCACCGAAGCCAAGGCCCAAATGCGCTACCTTGCCCATCTGCCTCATCGTTTTATCAACCTGCTCGGGTGTCACTCCGTACCGTACTGAGGCGAAGTCCTTGTACAGGTCTGCCATCACGTCGTTCTGGAACAGCTCCATGCTGGACTGAACCTTCCACAGAAAGTGGTTGACCCGCATCTCGATGCCTGACAGGTCGGACACGATGACCTTGTGGCCCTTGGGTGCCCGCAGGCAGTTGCGCAGTGCGTCACTGGTGCGTGGCTTGCCGGGGATGATCCGTGGCAGGTTCTGGCAGTTGTACTCCTCGCCGCTGTCGCGCCCCGTGGTGTCGGCCCCGCAGTACCGGATGGGCACGGGGAGCTTGCCGCCCGTGAGCCTGGCAGCCGTCAGGAACTTCTCGATGCGCGTCTCCAGCAGGGTGCTCTTGACCGCCAGCCTGGCCCGTGTGGCAGCAGCAACGATTGGGTTGTCATGCTCTTGCAGGTTGGTGAACTCCTCGTCGGTCTTGGCCAGGGCCGGGACTTGCTTGTCCGGGTTGCTTGGGGAAGGCTTCATTGGCACCTCGACCTCACAGGCGGTCAGCAGCGCAGCGAACTTCGGCGCACTGGCCAGCTCGGCCCGCACAGCTTCTTCCAGCCCGGCGATGGACGTGGCCTCCATGACCTCGGTACACCCCTCGAACCCCGGCGTGGTACGCAGCTTCTTGGCCACCATCAGGATGTGCTTGCGCTTCTGGTCCCGCTCGATGGATAGGGCGGCTTCCAGCATGGGCACGTCCACCTCGAACTTGGGGTCGATCCGCATCCGTGTTACCGCGTCGATGTGCCAGAGTTCCTTGGCGCTGAAGTGCGGCTTGAGCTTCTTGAACAGCGCGTAGCACTGGTCGGTGTCCATGCGGTTGTAAATCGTCATGTCCTTCAGCTCTTGGGCTGTGAAGTCTGCCAGGTGGCGTCCCTTGGTCTGCATCAGCACTGCGTTGTTCTTGACCCCGAGTTCGTAGTGCTCGACCAGCTTGGCCAGTGAGACCCCGCAGGTTTTGCCGTGGATGGGCCGGGCCATGGCGGCGGTGCACATGTACATCTTTGGTTTAAAGCCCAGACGCCAGTTGAGGATCAGCCCGTCGAACGCCACGTTGTGTGCCAGTGCCGCCATGTTTTCCCAGTCCAGGTTCCCAAGCGCTTTGCGGATGTTGTCCTCGCCAAAGAACACATCGGTTGGGTAGTGGTCGATCTTGATGGCACAGGAGATGATCTCCGTGTCCTTGTGCATGACGTACTCGACGGGGGACATTTTTGTTAGGGTGTGCCCAACGTCCCACCAGCTTTCAAAATCTATGGTGGCTATTCGCATTTTGCTACTCCCTGTTTTATTGCCGCCACGGGGTGCCACAGGTACCCCATATGCGACTTCTGCGTACCTTTTATGCACTTCTGTATGCAAGCTAGTTGAAACCGCCCCGTTTTGTGCGCGGCCAGCATAGACGGGAACTCAACAATGTCGTCCCCGCTAACTCCCTTCATGGGTATCCTTTGCGCGGATTT
>DDYO01000262.1 GCA_002348045.1 Anaerolineales bacterium UBA2232 | reverse complement strand
CAGACGGATGCTGTGGTGGGAGTTCTGGGCGCTGATCGCCCGAAGCATGTCAACTGCCAAGCAAATCACCCACCAGAAGGCACTTTTTGCCAAGTAATTCACCCAGGCCTGTGCCAAGTAATTCACCCAGGTTAAGGGGTTTTGTGCCAAGTTAGTCACCCACCCCTTTGCCAAGTTATTCACCCACCTTCGGGCATGCGGCAACCTGTGGCATCATGGCTCCATCTTCGTTTCGAGGAGGAGGGCCATGGTCAGGAGGAGTTTTGCCGTGTGCGATATCGTCGAGATTCTCATTCATTGGCAGGCGGGACGCCCTTTGCGGCAAATCGCCCGCAGCCTGGGCGTTGACCGCAACACCGTTCGCAAGTATGTTGCGCTGGCCGTCAGTCTTGGGTATCGCCCGGGTCAGACGAACCTGTCGTCCCAGGAGTGGGCCAGCATCGTGGCGCAGCATGCCCCGGAGCTCGCCGATCCTGCGCAGCGCTCTGAGGTATTCGCTCAGATTGCCCGTTATCATGATACTGTCGCATCCGGTCTGCAGACGAATACCACTGCCACGGTTTGGCAACGCCTTCGTGACGAGCAGGGACTCCATGCTTCATTGCGCAGCTTCTACCGCTACGTGGATCTCTACCTGCCGGACCAGGCCAAGCGCACCCAAGTCACGGTTCTGCGGGATGATCCGCCCCCAGGTCAGGAAGGCCAGGTCGATTTTGGCTACCTCGGTCTCTGGGACGATCCCGAGCTGGGCAAGAAGCGCAAGCTCTGGGCCTTCTCCATGGTTCTCAGCTTCAGCCGCCACATGTTCGTTTGCATCGTTACCAAGATGGACCAGGAGGCCTGGATCCGGGCTCATGTCGCCGCCCTCACTTTCTTTGGCGGTGTTCCGGCCGTTCTGCTCGTTGACAATCTCAAGGCCGGTGTCTTGCGCCCGGATCTCTACGATCCTCTGATCAACCGCGGCTACGTCGAACTGGCTGCTCATTACGGTATCCTCATCGATCCTTGCCGCGTGGCCAAGCCGAAGGACAAACCCCGCGTCGAGCGTCTCATGCCCTACATCCGCGACAGCTTCTTCGCCGGGCGCTCCTTCACTAGCCTACAGGAGATCAACCAGGCTGCGGAGAAATGGTGTCTCTCAGTCGCCGGAGAGCGCCTCCACGGCACCACACGCCAACGCCCGCTGGATCACTTCCAACAGGTTGAGGCGTCCGCACTGCGCCCCCTACCGCCCCAGCCTTTTGAAGCCGTCACCTGGACGCAGGTCAAGGTCGCCCGCGATTGTCATGTCCAGATCGGGCGCGTCCTCTACTCCGTACCCTTCCGATACGTTGGCAAGACCCTGGCCGCGCGTCTCTCGGAACGCACCGTTGAGTTCTATCACGACCACGCACTGATCAAGACCCATGTCCGCGCCCAAGAAAGCCGTCGCCAGACCGACTGGAATGACTATCCAGCCGAGAAAGCGCGCTTCTTCCAGCGAACGCCAGATTGGTGCCGGGCGCAGGCCCTGACTCTGGGCCCGGCAATTGCTCAAGTCGTCGAGGAACTCCTCTCGCTCCATGCCCTTCACCACCTGCGTCAGTGCCAGGGCATCCTCGGCCTGGCAGACAAGTATGGCTCAGCACGTCTGGATGCCGCATGCCGCGTCGCGCTGGCCTTCGGCGACCCCGCCTACCGCACCATCCGCAACCTGTTGGAGAAGGGACTGGAAGGCCAAGACCCTCTCCCCCTTACCCATACCGCCTCCCGCACCGCCGGAGCCTACCTGCACGGCCCCGAGCATCTCTTTGGCCCACTGAATCTCTCAGAAGAAAGGAAGCAATGACATGCCAAATGTTCACCATCTCCAACCCAAACTCAAGCGCCTCCGCCTCGGTGGCATGCTGGACACTCTGGACGTGCGCATCCACCAGGCTGAGCAAGGCCGACTGGGCCACCTCCAGTTCCTCGAACTCATGATCGAGGACGAGATCGCCCGCCGAGAGCAACGCGGACTCGCCTGGCGCGTCGCCCAGGCCCACTTCGAGGAGGTCAAGACCCTGGAGGAGTTCGACTTCGCCTTCAATCCCAAGATCCCTGCTCCCAAGATCTACGACCTGGCCACTTGCCACTTCATCCAGGCGGGCGAGTCCGTCCTTGTCTGCGGCCCCGTCGGCACCGGAAAGACCCACATCCTCCAAGCCATTGGCCACTGTGCCTGCCGCCAGGGCTACAAAGTCCTCTACACCCGATCCAACCGCCTCCTCGCCCACCTGGGTGGAGGTCATGCCGATGGCACTTGGGACAGCCGCCTCCGGCTCTATCTGCGCCCGGACTTGCTCCTCATCGACGACTTCTGCCTGCGCGAGTTCACCCCGCAGCAGGCCGAAGACCTCTTTGAACTCATCGGAGAGCGCCATCGCAGCCTCTCCACGATGATCGCATCCAACCGTGCACCGCAGGATTGGTACCCGCTGTTTCCCAACCCGGTGCTTGCAGAATCCACCCTGGACCGCCTCATCAACCGATCCCACCACGTCGTACTGGAAGGACGCAGTTACCGTCCTCTGCTCAGACCCGACAGGGAGCAATCACTTGCCAAACTCAATGACTCAGACTAAGATCAACTAGACCCGCATGCCGAGGGTGGGTGAATTACTTGGCACACGGGTGGGTGAATATCTTGGCAATTGACAAGCACCGGTCAACGTTCACTCTCCCGCAGCCGCTGATTGTTCCCACCATGCGGCCGCAACTCTGAGAGCACGAGACTCCCAGGTGGAAGTGGAACTCCCAGATACTGCCGCGAACGTTCGGCTGCGTGTCGGTCAGTGGTGGTAGTTCTGGGCGCTGCTCGCCCGAAGCAACCACCGGTGAACGTTCACGCT
>DDYO01000074.1 GCA_002348045.1 Anaerolineales bacterium UBA2232 | reverse complement strand
CGCAGGCAATCGAGGGCGCCGAGGATGATCGCGAGGGCGGCGCGCGTGACGTCGCGGCGCTGGACGTATCGACCAGGGACGCAGTTGTGGGTATTGCCTCCAGTGGCGGGACGCCGTATGTCCTGGGTGGTATGGCCGAGGCGCGCGCCCGGGGGGCGCTGGTCGTCGGGCTCACCTCGAACCGTCCAGCGTTGATCGACGCGGCGGGCGATATCACCATTGCCGTTGTCGTAGGGCCGGAGGTGATCACCGGTTCGACGCGGCTCAAGGCGGGCACCGCGCAGAAGATGGTCCTCAACATGCTCTCGACGGGGGTGATGGTCCGGCTGGGCAAGACCTACGGCAACCTGATGGTCGACGTCCGGGCCACCAACGCCAAACTGCGGGCCCGTGCTCGGCGGATCGTGGCTCAAGGGTGCGGCATCCCCGAGGATGAGGCTGAGCGGGCGCTTGGTGTGTGCGACGGCGAGGTGAAAACCGCGATCGTGGCGGTGCTCAATGGGGTCGAGCCTGATGTTGCCCGGCGACAGTTGGCCGAGAATGGCGACGTGATCCGCCGGGCGCTTCGGATGTGCGACGGGTAGCCTGATCCACCCTACAGCGAAACACCGATCGAGCGTGGGGCCACAGGAGGCATCGATGAGAAGCTACGGCTCGGCAAGTGTAGCTGAATCGAGGTTCAGTGCCCCTGCTGCCTTGTCGCGGGCGCCGTGGCGTCGGACGCTGGCTTCCGCCCCTGCTCGATCTGTATGGTCTTCGTTCACCGCAGAACGAACGGCACGAAGATATTGTAGAGAACCAACTGCCAGAAGCCGGCGGGCAGCGTGTAGCTCGCACCGGTCATCGTGCCAATGACCGGCTGTCCAATCGTGTGCTGAAGCTGAAAATGCGTCGAGGTGCTGACACCGCCGCCAATGGAGATCACATCCCAGGGAACTGTGTAGCTTGCCGAGCGCATCGCTGGTCTAGCGAGTGCGGAGTTTTCTGCCAGGGCAGGCAATCCGCCCAGCCGAACCGCAACCGATGGGACAACCGCCAGAACGATCGGAATGACCCAAACCAGTCCCTTGCTCCAAGAGAGAAGGCACTGCCGGTTCATATTTCGTCCTCTGCTTCGACCTCGAAGGGTTCCAGGCGCTCAGATTCGTAGCCCAGGCGCTTGGCCACGAGGCGGTAATCGAAGGCGAAATTCGCCGTGCCGCCGCCAAGCTCGTGTACCTCAAAGTCGGTGGGAGTCTTGTGGGTCACGTACAGTCCCTGGCAATCGCCCAGAGGCGTGACAAAGACATGATAGTCGCTGAGGTTGTCGGTAGCGGCGAAGAGAGGCTCAATCGTGACCTGACCGGCGCCATTGACCAGGGTACCGCTGCCGAAATCCTCGAACCACACCTCGGGGCTTTCCAACGCATACATTTTACGCGGTTGGCCTTCAACGGAAACGATCGCGCTCTTGGTGCCGTCGAAGCTTGAACTTCCCATGCAGTGTAGATTGCCGGCTTCGGTTATGGTGCACACCTCTTCTTTTGCGCCATTGCGAACTCTCAGCGCGCTCCCCGAATTGATATCGTCATCCAGGTCGAGGTACAACTCGTCATTGCTCGCCAAACGAATATCGCTATGGTATGAAGAGCGTTGGCTATAGATCACGCCTGCATGACTAGCACCATCGCTGATGCCCCAGCCGGCGATTTCGAGGCCCCCTAATCCCTCCACGCGCAACACGGGTAGGGGATCGCTTTCTGCTTTGTTGACGACGGTCAGGATAGCATCTGTGGTATCTCCGGCGAGGGCCTTGGTAAGGGTGGATGAGATCACCGCCCCCGGCATCAACGTGAAGGCGTAAGGCGCGCCCAAAAGCTGCTTGCGCGGTTCCAGCACTTCGCCGTTGATGGTCACATCCAGCCACAGCGGTTGGGCCAGCCATTCTGGACGCATGCCCTCCATCACTGTGGATGGGCCTATGGATGTATCGAACAAGCCATCGGCGACGACGATGTCCTTTGTTTCGGTGTAAACCGCAGTACCGCCAGTCGGAGCCTGGAACAGACGGAAGCTGAAAGAATACGCGCCATCCAGCGGTTGTCCCGCCGCACTGGTCAACCGTCCCTGGTAGCTCATCATAGGCGCCAGGCTATTACACCCTACCAGAAATCCTCCCACCAGAACTATGGCCAGCACAACCACAACGAAGACCTCTCGGTAAGGATCAATAGATCGCGTCATGTCTCGTCTCCTTATCTGTGCCTGATGATTCTGGAATGTCTAAAGGCCTACAATACCATTATGGTCTAGGTTGGCGCCCATCCGTTGTGGCAGGCGGCCATCGCCGAAGTGCCTCAAGCGGTCAGTCGCCGCAATCCTCACGAAGTTCGGCAAAGTCCTCAAGTGCCGAAGCCATCTTCTGGTCTGCCAACGCGAACCTGATGAGAGCCAACTCATCGAGCTTGCCTGCAAGCTTGGCAGTGTGGCCCGGAGGTGCCCATCCACCCGTCCGCGCAACCATGGCGCTGATTCGGGGAGATGTGCACTGGTTGGGTGGGAATGCTCGTTCGACACTCCCTTACTTGTCAGACTGGGCTCTCAGCCAGGCCTCCATGGCCAAGAGGAACGTTCTCTCCGCAAGGCTGCTGATACGCCCGACAAGGGCCCGTCCTCTCTGGCGGGATATCTCCTTGTCCTGACGATGCTCGAGAGCGGTCAGCGGATCTTCCCCCTCGGCGACAGCACGCCTGACTGTTGAGAAGACCGACCGCAACCGCTCGCCGATCTCATCCGCTGCCATTCCCTTGAGCGTGACAAGGATTTGGTCGGTAGAGCGAACGTCGTGGAAGAGAACCAGGCAGGGCAACTGCTCGTAGCTGATGCCAAACAGCTCCGCAACGACGATGCTGTGCCCGTGCTGAATGTGCTCCTTCATCGCGGCAGCCTGGAGTTCCTTATCGACTCCAGAGCGTCTGAACTCCGTCTCGGTCAAGACGAGGACCAGGCAGTCTGTCCCCGATATCTGGTCAAGCTCGTCTCCTGACTCCGCTACATAGCGTACCAGTTCTTTGTCCATGGTCAGCGCTAGCAGGGCTGCAAAGCAAGCATAGCGGTCATGTCTTACCAGGATCTCATGCCACCATTCACGAAGCATATGGCGATCACGGGGATCATCACGCCGTATCGGGCTGTTAGGCTAGTCGTCTGGCAGCGGTAGTCTTACGCTTCCCAGCAGTGTGTGTTTTTCAGGCTCAGACCGCGGCGGCCTTGTGCTTCCCAGTAGTGAGCGTTTTCCACTGCTGGGGACGAACCCGCCAGGTCTGCCCCTACCCGATGGTCCACCGATGCTGTGCTTCATCTCTTCAGTCCTCCGTCTTGGCAGCAGAAGCTGCCAACGTCGATGCTTGGTGCAGTGGCTCGACGCACCAGGCTATGCGACTCAACGCGCTCCAAGGTAGCCGGCAGCGATCGGCGATGTGTCACCTGATCATGTCCCAATGCGTGGTGGGCGCGGCAGAGGATGACGCTGGAAGGCGCGGATCGGGACAGTATGACTACCCCGCCACCAGAAAATGGGAGATTGGCGTTGGGGTCAACCACGCGTGCACCCCTGCGCCGCTCAACTCCCGATGGTGCATTGCGGCGCTGAGGCGGGNNGGTGGGACCAGGCGTTAGCCAATCTGCGCCGGTGTTCTAGGCTGTCTGTGGGGTTGGCGACTGCCTGTAAGGGAGGTTGCTTGTGTCGCGACACCCCACGAACGAGAGCCGGGGCCATCGCCTGTCATCTTCCGCACCTCGTCCATCAGACGAGCGGATACGAGGTCTCCGTGTCAGCATTCGCCGTTCGGGCTAGCCTTCCCTTGGACACTCACATCGCCAACGTGTCCCGCGCCGTCAGCGGGGAATGCCCTGCGAGCATCTGGCTCCTGTTCCTCTGCGACCGTACGGCTTCTCCAGCCCCAAGCATCTGAGTACAAAGACTCGGCGCGTATCCCTTACGCTCGTCGAGAGAGCATGGACCGTGGATGCGGTACTGGCAACAGCACTGCTTATTGGTCCAAATCGCGCCCATAGTGTATAAGTGGAGTTGCCGAAGGCCCCGTAACGAGAGCTGGACGTGCAGCCTCTGAGACGTGGGATGTATCTGGTACGGGAACCCTG
>DDYO01000130.1 GCA_002348045.1 Anaerolineales bacterium UBA2232 | reverse complement strand
AGGGGACGCGGATCATCGGCTGGCGGGAACGAGGCCGGTCCTTTCCCAGCGGTCATACCGCTCAGACATTCTTCCTGGCCACCCTACTCCACCACCGGTTCCAGATGGGCGTGGAAGCCAGCATCGCTATGTACTCAGTCGCCGCGCTGGTCGGTTTCACCCGGATGTACGTCGGTGCTCACTATCCGCGCGACGTCATAGGCGGCGCAGTGCTCGGCTGTGCCTGGGGGGTTCTGGCGACCCTCGTGGATCGCTATTGGCTCGGGCTGTGGTTTTGACAATGTGGTGTGCAGAAATGCAACTGGCAGCCTTCACAAAGGGGGGAGATGTTAATGGCGTTGACGGAGGCTGTACGGAATCCGCCTCAGCATCAGGGTAGTCTCGCCGACACGACAGATTCGCACTTGGCCGATTGGCTTCCGGCAATGACGCGCCCGCTCCGAGACCGACACGGCGGAGTTAGAGTCGCGATTGGATGGTCTGACCGATACCGAAGCGGCGTATCGCGTGTACTGTGCCTGCATTACGACGCCAGGAGATGCGCAAGAGGTGGGTGCGCAGGTGCTCGACCTTGAGCCGCCGAGGTGCCAAGATGCCCCACTGCTCGAGGTAACGCTGCAGCGCTCGCAGTGCGGAGGCGTAGAAGGTGACCGTGCTGAGACTCAGGCCACGGGCTTGGCGATCTACAAGAAACGCCGTTGCATGGCGGCTCAGATCGCTTACCTCAACTAAGATGAGCCGGTCGCTATGCGCTCCTGGCAAAGCAAAACCGCCTTCCTGCAGGTGTGTTACCAAAAACCTGTAGTAGGCGGCGCCCACTGTGCCACTACTGTTAGTATTCCAATGAGCCGCACAGGACTCGAACCTGTAACCCACTGATTAAGAGTCAGTTGCTCTACCGAATTGAGCTAGCGGCCCACGCTTGGATTGTTGCGCTGTTCCCCGTGACAACGGTTACTATTCTAGCCAGAAATGGTGCCCTGTCAAGTGGGCGCCGCTGTACACCCCTTAGCTCGGCACGCCCTGCTACCATACTCCAGATCAGTGGAGGCCGCAAGTCGGAGTAGCCACTGCGCGGGCTGCCCTCGCACCACCCAGTTGACAGCCCAGTGACGCCGCGCTATACTGCATCCCACACTGCCGCGGAAGGAGAAATCCCATGCCCATAGCCTATTTGAATGGCGACTACCTGCCCCTGGATAAGGCCTCCATTCCCCTTGAGGACCGCGGGTTTCTTTTTGCCGACGGCATCTACGAGGTCTTGCGTTTCTATCACGGGCGGCCTTTTCGCCTGCAGGAGCACCTGGAGCGCCTGAACCACAGCATCGAGGGCACTCGCCTGCCCCGTATCCCGGATCTGGATCAGTTGGCCGAGATCATCGAACAGGTCCGGACGCTGAATGACCTGGATGATGCTGAAGCCTACATCGGCTACACCCGCGGTCCGGAGCATCCGCGCTCCCACCCGTTCCCAGTTCAGGCGCACCCCACCCTGTTCGTGATGCCTCTTCCGGTGCATCCCCTGTCCGCGGACACTTTTGAGCGCGGCGTCCCTGCCATCACCCACCCTGACCTGCGTTGGGCTCGCTGCGACATCAAGAGCATCATGCTCCTGCCCAATGTACTGGCCAAGCAGCAGGCGCGGGAACGCGGCGCCCACGAGGCCATTCTGGTCCGTGATGGCATCGTTACCGAGGGCTCGACTACCAACATGTTCGCCGTCATCGACGGCATCCTGCGTACCCATCCCGGCAACCAACGAATCCTGGGTGGGATTTCCCGCCTGGTCACCCTTGAGCTGGCCAACGAGATGGGACTGGCTGTGCAGCAAGAGGCCTTCACGGTCGAGGAGATGTTCGGTTGCCAGGAGCTTTTCCTCACCAGCACCACATCGGAGGTCCTTGCTATCACAAGCGTAGACGGCCAGACGATTGCCAACGGTGTGCCGGGACCCATCACCCAGCAGCTGCTCGCCGGCTTCCGGCGCGCAACCAGCGGAGGTGTGTAGATTGACGCGCATCATCCTCGTCCGGCACGGACAGACCATGTGGAACAAGGTGGAGCGCATCCGTGGGCAGGTGGACATCCCCCTGAATGAGATGGGCCTGGCCCAGGCGGAGGCCACAGGCCAGCGAATTGCCGCCGAATGGACGCTGGCGGCTATCTACTGCAGTCCCCTGCAGCGCGCCGTGCAGACCGCGGAGGCCATTGCTCGCCACCAGTTGAACCTGACGCCCCAGGCATGTGAGGGCATTAACGACCTGAACTTTGGCGTCTGGCAAGGCCTTGAGCCTCAGGCGGTGGAAAAAGAGTGGCCGGAGATGGCCCGCACGTGGCTCACCGATCCCCACCAAGTTGCTTTTCCTCAGGGCGAGAGCCTGGATCGCTTGCGCACCAGGGCGATGAACGCCCTGTACCAGATTATCGACGCCCATCCTGGGCAGGATGTGGCCGTTGTTGCCCATACCGTGGTGAACCGCGTGATCCTTCTGGCCATGTTGCAGCTGGACAACAGCCACTACTGGCGCATCGGCCAGGATACGTGTGCCATCAACGTTGCCCGCTGGCAACATGATGCCTTCTACATTGACGCAGTGAACGACACGTGTCATCTTCGTGCCCTATCGTAAGGACGGGATTTCGACGGAACCAGCGATAGGCATCTCGCCACTGCGATAGGTTGACAGGAGGACCCATCTACCGCGCAGTCTTTTTTGACGCTTACAACACCCTCATGGGGCTCGATGGACACCGGAGTGGCCAAGACCTTGGGTATCCCTGGCTCCGGCCTATAGAATCCTTGTTCGCCGGATTTGACGCCCGCCTGCAGTCAGCCTACGGCCGTGCCCGGGACACTGGCTCTCAGCCCAACAGATTGACACAGGCCTGGCTGGCTCTGGCCGAGAGAACACGCCTGGACCAAAATGGCTTTGCGACTTTTGTCGGTTGGCACCCCGACCGGCTATTCCAGCGATTGGCCGTTTACGAGGATGCTCTTACCACTCTCATCGCGTTGCACGGCAGTTGCCACCTTGGGGTGATTTCCAACGCCTGGTTACACCTGGAACGCCTCCTGCAGTTGCTGAACATCCACCAGTACTTTGAAAGCTTTGTGGTTTCGGCACAGGTTGGCCTGCGGAAGCCCGACGCCGAAATCTTTACCCTTGGCCTACGCAGCTTTGGAGTGCCAGCCCACGAGGCCATCTTCGTGGATGACCTGCCCCAGAACGTTCTGGCCGCCCAGCAGCTGGGCCTAACCAGCCTCTGGGTGGTACGCAGGCCCGAGAAGTGGTCGAACCTGCCCGCCGCTTACCGTGACCTCCAGCGGATATCCTCACTGGAGCAAGTGGTCCCGCTGGTCAAGGGCGCCTGAGGGCATGGGGCTGCCCAGCGTACAAATCTACACCGATGGGGCCTGTGAGCCCAATCCAGGCTCCGGTGGATGGGGGGCCATCCTGCGCTTTTCTGATCACGATCAGGAGCTCTATGGCGGCGACGCTCGGACTACGAACAACCGCATGGAGCTGCAAGCGGCGATCTCTGCGCTCAAAGCGCTGTCAGGCCGACACCAGGTCCACCTCTACACGGACTCCCAATACCTCCGCCTTGGCATTACCGAGTGGCTGCCGACCTGGATCGCTCGGGGCTGGCGGCGAGCCGGGGGCCAACCCGTGCTGAACGTAGATCTTTGGAAAGAACTGCATTCCGTAACCCAACGCCACGTTGTTGAGTGGCATTGGCTGCGGGGCCACGCGGGCCATGTCCTCAATGAGCGAGCGGATCGTTTGGCGCGGCAGGCCATGCGGCGTCGCTCCCGTCGCTTGGTTAGTTGATCATCACTTGACGTCACGACCTCCAGGACCCAGACTAGGTCCTGCCGGGGAATCCAGGAGGAGCATTCCATGTCTGAGCCAGAAATCATACCGGACCCGCAGTTATCCGAACCGGCTATCACGGTGCGCGAGCTCCTGCAACGGCCGGTGGAGCTGCACCTGCCAACTCGGCACAATCCCAAGTTAAGTCAAGTAGTCGCGCGTGTTAACGAGCACGTCGAACTCCACACCCTCTGGAGAATCTGCAACGTCACAGCAGTGGACCGCCTGCACATGTCCGATCACGGACCAGTACACGTACAGATCATCGCCAACATCGCCCTCAGACTACTGCGCATGTTGGTCGATTGGGGTGTGTTGCCCAGTGTGGTCCAGCAGTATGGGCTGCACAACGATGATGCCGAGGTAGTTGTTGTGTTGGCTTCCCTGCTGCACGATGTGGGCATGTCCATCCACCGCGATGACCACGAGGACTATAGTCTGTTCATCGCTGCGCCCATTGCCAGGGAACTGCTGGCTGGCCTCTATGATGTTCCGATCCACACGGTCATCGTCTCGGAGATCCTCCACGCCATCATTGCTCACCGCGCCGGAGGGCGCCCCTTAACGCTGGAGGCCGGCATCGTGCGCGTCGCGGACGCCCTTGACATGGCCAAGGGCCGGTCCCGAATTCCGTTTGAATCAGGAACTCTCAACATCCACTCCGTCTCGGCCGCTGCCATCGAGAGCCTCGACATCCAGAGAGGTGAGAACAAGCCCGTCCGTCTCATGGTTCGCATGTCCAATTCGGCTGGCATCTTCCAGCTCGACGAGCTGCTAAAGGAAAAGCTCCAGGGCTCGGGACTCGAACCCTTCATTGAAGTGCAGGCGAGCATTGCTGGTGAGGAAAAGAAGCTGGTCCACGACTATCACTTGTAAGCCGCTAGTACATGCGCACGATCTCGCGGTAGCTGCGCGGCTGGCGCAGCTGGAGCAGTTGCGTTTCTTCCCGCGCTCTCCGCACCTCGTCCAGATCAACCGTGATCACATGGTAGCCTTCAACATCCTCGTCCTGGGCCGCCAACAACTCGCCCCGCGGGCCCACCGTCAGGCTGGCGCCAAAGAACTGATAGGTGTACTCCTCGCCAATGCGATTGGATGCCGCCACAAAGCACGAATTCTCCAAAGCGCGGGTGCGAACGTAGCTTTGCCATGCAGCCTGATGAGGCCTTTCCCAGTTGGCACAGACACAGATGAGTTCGGCCCCCGCCAGAGCCATGCAGCGAGCGGACTCNNCCACGATGTCGAGCCGGTAGCCGGGCCGGAAGGCTAACCGCTCCTCTCCACGCAAGTGAACTTTGCGGTAGGTCAGGCTGACTTCCCCCGTGTTGTCGATCAAGAACGCCGAGTCGTAAAGCACACTCTCGACTTTATGCTTCTCCACCATGCCAAAGGCCAGATGGACATCATAGTCGGCTGCGCGCTTTGCCAGGTAGCCCACCGTATGGCCCCCTACATGATCAGCCAGATCAGCGAAACGCACTCCACACTCATAGCCCGTCGTCGCTAGCTCTGGAAAGACAATTAGATCCACCTTTTGCTGGCGGCAGATATCCTCTAGCCATTTCCCCATGCGCTCCAGATTCGACTCAGGGTCCGCGAATCGGGGCGCCATTTGCACCGTGGCCACAGCGACCGATCTCATAACTCCTCCTCATTGATTCTCCAGAGAATAGAACATTTGTACTATTTGGTGACATTATAGTGAGGGCTTGGCTCTGGTCAAATCGCTCTGAACGCTGGTTGACCTCCGCATAGCCCAGCGCTATAATCCCTGCCGCCCGCCGGTGATTCCCCCATGGTGAGCACGAATGCGGGCAAGCCGTTGCGGGGTACACTATGACGACACGACTCTACTACCAGGACGCCTATCAGATGGAGTTTGACGCCCAGTTGGTCCGCACCTTTTCAGGAGAGCAGGGCCTTCTCGGGGTCATTCTCGACCGCACGTGCTTCTATCCCACCGGCGGTGGTCAGCCCTGTGACCTCGGCCACCTGGACGGCCGTGAGGTCCTGAACGTCGAGGAAAGAGATGGTGATGTCGTCCACTGGGTGCAGGGGGTGGTGCACGGACCCAGCGTCCACGGCAAGGTGCTGTGGGGCCGGCGGTTTGACCACATGCAGCAGCACACAGGCCAGCACATCCTCTCCGCTGCCTTCGAAAAGTTGTTCGGTGCGGCGACGGTTGGCTTTCACCTGGGTGAGGAATCTTGTACCATTGACCTCGATCGACCATCGTGGGAACTTGAGGAGTTACACGCTGTCGAGGACCTGGCAAATCAGGCGGTATACTCCGATCATCCCATCATCGCCCGCTTCGTTATGGCCGAGGAACTGAGCGCGCTACTGCTGCGCAAACCACCCCACGTGGACCACGACATCCGCATCGTTGAGGTTCCCGAGCTCGACCTGATCCCTTGTGGGGGAACTCACTGCGCTCGCTCCGGAGAAGTCGGGAGCATTGTGGTTCGCAGGTGGGAACGCCGGGGTCAAGAGACCCGCGTAGAGTTCCTGTGCGGCTGGCGCGCCCTGAGAGACTATCGCTGGAAGAATGCGGCTGTGACCGAGATGGCTCACAGCTTTAGCGTGAAGGATCAGGAGCTGCCTGGCGCCATCCAGAGGCTTGCCGATGAGGCCGCCGAGAGTCGACGTCAGGTGAGCCGCCTGCAGGAGGTCGCTCTGGGCTATGAAGCCGAGGCTTTGGTTGCGGCCGCTCCGCGCTGGCGTGACAGCGCTATTGTTGTCGAGGCCTATCCGGACCGCGACCCTCAGGAGGTTCGCCGGCTGGCCCTTCGGCTGAGTCAGGGTACCGCCACGGTCATCCTGCTGGGTACAGGTGGGGTGCAGGCCCGTCTGTTCTTTGCACGCACACCGGATCTTGCCATGGATATGTCCAGTGTGCTGAAGGAGACCTGTCAGGCAGTAGGTGGGAGTGGGGGAGGCGCATCGCACTTTGCACAGGGAGGCGGGCTCCCCGGCGTCCGGTTATCCGAAGCTCTCGAGACCGGACGAGCCGTCATCATCAGGTCATGAAAGGGAGGCGCCGGTATGCTTGAGGTCGCCGATGGAATCTATTTCGAGAGTCGCTATCGCTCAGGAAACGTCGGCTGTGTGGCCACCTTGGAGGGAGCGATTCTCATCGATTCGCCGATGCTGCCCTCTGATGCATCGGACTGGTTGAAGCAGATCGGCACGGTGTCGAGAGAGGGAATTGCTTTTCTCATCAATACCGACTACCTGGTAGAGCGAGTACTGGGCAACTGTTACTTCCCCGCTGCCACGATTGCCCACCAGCTCGCTTGGGTTGAGATGCAGCGCTACGATGAATCCTACTTGCAGCGCTTCCTGAGCCACGAGAAGATCCCCGACAGTGACTTACACCTGAGCCGGACCCGGATTGTCCCCCCCGAATTGGGCTTTGTCAAAGAGATGACCATCTACACTGGCGAGCGTGAGTTGCGCCTGCGGCATGTGGGTGGTCACACTTCGGCCAGCATCATGGTGCACCTATCCCAGTCGCGTGTCCTCTTCACCGGCAATGTGGTAACCTGCGGTGAGCACCCATCCCTTGGGCAAGCCAACACGCTGCGCTGGCTTCATGTACTCGAGCAAATCCGGGCAATGAGTGACGTGGAGGTTATCGTCCCTGGGCGCGGCGGCGTGTGCTCCCTTGCCGACGTCGACATCCTCATCGACTATATCACCCGCATGCGCGAGCGCGTCTACGAGAACTTTCTCAACGATTACACGAGGCGAGAAACCGTGGACAAAGTCAAGATGCAGGACTTTTTCCCGTTCCAGGGCGACGCTCGCGACACCATGGAGCGACGAGTACGGAGCAGCGTCGAGCGGGTTTACGACGAGTTCAAGAAGGAGGGCGAAAAGAAGCGCGCCACCTCGGGCTGAGAGAGGAGTCATGATGTTGGCAGTGCTCCGACACATCTGGTTCGGCGTCCGCACCCTGGGCGTGCTCAAATCCGCACAGGTTGGTCTCTATCCTCTCCGTCGCGCCTACCACGAGGCGCGCTTTCGCCGAAATCCCCGCGGCTCACTATGGGACGGTCTGACCGGGTTCTTGCGCACCAAGCCAGACCGACGGCAGACGCTCGATCTGGACTCTGCTGGGTTTCAGCCTCTTGGCGCCGTGTCCTCCTACGGTGGCGATGATTCCTCGACTACCTTCGTATGCTCCAATGGGCGCCTTATCGTGACAATCCTTTCGCCAGAGGCCTAGCGCGTAACCGCAGACAGAGGTGCCCCGGCTTCCTCGCCATTGCCATCGTACTCGATCCAGCCAGAACAACGGTGGCCGGCATGCTCCTACTCCATTCAGGAGAGCACCGATCACATCGCGCTTTGCACCGACAAGGTAACCTGTCTCGTCTACCGCAATCCCTGCCGCGTGGCCTTCGTCGACCGCAGCGGCACGGTCATCCACGAGGACCTCCAGGCTGCCAGCTGGGCTGAGCGGGCAGTAGCGCACGTTGCCAGACTCGCTCCTGATACACACCTGTATGGACTGGGCGCAAAGGCGCTCCCAACGGACCGCCGGGGACAGCGGCTGGTGATGTGGAATCAGGATCCCCAGGTGTACCCGCCAGGCGAAGACCCTCTTTACCTCAACATCCCCGTTGTACTGGTTTGTTGTGCGGACCAGTCCCACGGCCTCTTCTACGATAATCCCCGCCTGGCTATCTTTGATCTCGGCAAGCAGGACTCGGAACGACTGGCCTATTCTGCCGAAGGCGACACGTTGCAGTACTACTTTCTGTACGGGCCACAGCCACAAGCAGTAGTGGAGCTGTACACTCGCCTGACTGGCCGCATGAAGATGCCGCCCCTCTGGGCGCTGGGCTACCATCAGAGCCGCTGGAGCTACTTTCCGGCCACGCGGGTCCTGGAAGTAGCCCGCGCCTTCAGGTCCATGCAAATTCCCTGTGATACCATCCATTTGGACATCCATTATATGGATGGTTACCGCTGCTTTACCTGGGACCCTCAACGGTTTCCAGATCCTCAGGGCCTGCTGGACGCGCTTCATGCCGACGGCTTTCGCGCCGTGGTCCTGATCGATTGCGGTATCAAGGCCGACCCCCATTACGCCGTCTGCGCCAAGGGGCTTGAACGGGGTTTCTTCTGCCAATACCCTGACGGTCGGGTGGCCGGAGGTCCAGTCTGGCCAGGAGAGAGCTACTTTCCGGACTTTAGCAGTCCTGAGGTTCGCGCCTGGTGGGGGGACTTGCACAAGCCACTCCTCGACGCCGGAGTTGATGGTATCTGGAACGACATGAATGAGCCCACCGTGCAAGGACCTGGACCGGACACCCTCGCCGGGTGCGTCCGCCATGACGCCGAGGGAGTGGGTGCGGATCACAGCGAGTTGCACAATGTCTACGGCCTGCTGATGGCCCGCGCCACAGCTGAAGGCCTCCAACGGCTAAGAAGCGCAGCTCGCCCATTTGTCATCACCCGTTCAGGGTGGGCGGGCGTTCAGCGCCACGCAACCTCGTGGACCGGCGACAACCAGAGCACATGGGATCACTTGCGCCTCACGGTGCCGATGGTCCTGGGGCTGGGGCTTTCGGGACTGTCCTTTGTAGGACCCGACATCGGCGGCTTTGCGGGAGACTGTGATGCCGAACTGCTGGTCCGCTGGATGCAGATGGGCGCCTTCCTGCCGCTATTCCGCAACCACTCCGCCTGGGGCACCCGTGACCAGGAACCATGGGCATTTGGCGAGCCCTACCTCAGTCACAACCGGGCAGCCATTGAGCTCCGCTATCGCCTGCTTCCCTACTTGTACACCGCCGTGTGGCAAAGCACCCAGACCGGGGTACCAATCGCGAGGCCGCTGTTCTTTGAAGCTTGCAATGAGCCGACCGCCCACACAATTGATGACCAGTTCCTCTGCGGCGATACCCTGCTGGTCGCTCCCATAGTTCAAGCCGGCGCTGACAGCCGACAGGTCTACCTGCCAAAGGGCCGGTGGTACGATTATTGGACCGACCGGAGCTACGAGGGTCCCCTGCGTCTGTCCGTCGCCGCTCCCCTGCATCGCATACCTCCATTCGTCCGAGGCGGCTCGGTACTACCCACCTGGCCGCTCATGCAGCACACTGGCCAGGCCCCACCAGACCGCCTCATCTTGCACGTCTACCCGGGGCAAAACGAGAGCTGGCTGTACCAGGATGACGGTCACTCCCTGGCCCACGAAGCCGGCGCCTTCCGCCTCACTGGCTTTGACTGCAACGCCGCAACGCCCACTGGCGCGGCCATCACATGTCATGGCCAAGGCGATTTCGCTTCTCCCACGCGGGGCTGGGAGTGGCATATCCACGGCTTATCCCAACGGCCCGAGGCGGTTTGCGCCAATGGCCAAGCGTTACCAGCGCAGTATGACGCAGAGCGCCAACTGCTTACGTTCAAGACGGCCCCTGAACCCGATCTTCGCTGGTCATGAGCAGCGGCCGGACCGTATCAGGACCTTGCCCGGCAATCGACAAACTCGGGCGCCAACGCCACCAGCACCTTGAGGACCCTCGTCGCACAGCTGCACCGTGCCGGCACGACTGCGACGCTGTGGATCCATGGCATTGTCTCCGTCCACTCGAACCGGACTGGCCTCAGTCTCCCGGAGAAACAGCCAGACGTTGCGGTTGCAGATGCAGCTCTGTCGGGCGGACAGGCGCAGCGCCAGCACCCGAGGCGTTTCCAGGTCCAGTGCCTTCAGATAACCAGTTGTCTGATGCACCAGGTAGTCAGCCTGGTTCCGCAATGGATCGGCGCGGGGCACCATGTAACCGCCGCCCGTGCCCCGAGTTCCTCGGACAAGTTCGTCTGTCTGAGAATCGTCACCGTCCAGCTTGATGCGCACTTTGGGGGGATTGCTCTCTCCAGACGCCTCATGTCACAGGGTTCGTGCAGTGCGGCCGGGTAGATCGATCGGGCGGACATGTGCTGCGACAGTCGCATCCTGCCCAGGCTGGCAAGATTTGGGCAGCGTCAAACCTGCGAGTACAATGGCGCCATGAGCCAGGCCCAACTGACCATCGACGCCGTGCGGCGTGCGCTGCGCAGGCCGCTCCCCGGACGAGCAGCCCAGCTGCTCATGGCTGTGCGACCGCGACCCGGCGACCGTGCCGACCTGCCACGACCCTGCCCGAAGGAGGGCGCCGTACTCCTGCTGCTGGTGCAGGTAGGCGACCAGTTAATGGTGCCCCTTACCTGCCGCGCCGATACGGTTCACACGCATCGCGGTCAGATCTCGTTTCCAGGCGGGGCCTGCGAGCCACATGATGCGGATTTCCGAGCAACTGCGTTGAGGGAAACCGAAGAGGAGCTCGGGATATCAGCGGCAGCGGTGGAGGTCTTGGGGCAATTGACTCCCCTCTACGTCCCACCCAGCCAATTCTGCGTCTACCCCTACGTAGGCTACCTGCCTCAGCCCAGCCGGTGGCAACCTGATCCCCGCGAGGTATCCGAGGTCGTCGAGGCTCCCCTCGACGCGCTAATGAACCCCAGCAGCAAGCACATCGAGATGCACCTGCGGGATGGAATCGAGTTCCAGGTGCCCTACTACGGCATTGGTAGCCATCGTATCTGGGGAGCCACAGCGATGATGCTGTCAGAGTTCCTCACCCTGTTGGCACAAGCTGGCGTGCCCCAAGCTTGCAGGCCACCAGCTTCATAGGCCACAGGGCCCGCATCCCGCCCCTGACGACATAGTGCGGTGACTCAAGATAGGCGCCGCCCCAGGACTCGACGCCAGGAGCAGCCTTAGGGAGCGACCTGGCGGTGCCGCGCAAACACTCGGCGTGCAGCATCCACGCCCCGTCCGTACTCAAACTGGTACCCAACCTCAGCCAGCGCGTTCTCCAACGCCACCATAGTGGGCAGAACATACTGGGCAGCCGCGGTCATGCCCATGTGCCCGATGCGCATCGCCTTGCCGGCCTGCTGCTCCAGACCTCCGGTGATAGAGATACCGTATTGTGTTTCCATGATCCGGCGCACCTGGGCATCCACAATCCCTGGAGGGTTGCGCACCGCGGTTAGAGTTGGCGAAACGACCGATGCATCCACGTACAACTCCAGCCCGATCTCCTGCAGACCCGCCCTCACAGCTTCCGCAGCGACCAGGTGCCGTTTGAATCGCTCCTGCAATCCCTCCTCCAGGATCATCGCCACGCCTTCTTGCAGGGCATACACCAGGTACACCGGCATGGAGAACGGCTGACGCCGATAGCCAAAGACTTCCAGTCCACCGTTCTCCTTGGCAATCCACATCCTCTTCCACTTGAGCAAGTCCAGCGAGAAACTGACGGCGGGCTTCTGGCGAGCCTCCATGGCCTTCCAGGCTCGATCGCTGATCGAAACCATAGCCAGGCCTGCAGGCACGCAGAAGCATTTTTGCGATGCCGTGGCTACCAGGTCGATCCCCCACTCGTCGGTTTCAAGATTCGCGCCGCCCAGTGAAGAGACAGCATCAACAACGTACAGGGCTCCGTACCGGCGCACCAGCTCACCGATTTCTCGGACCGGATACATGGCTCCCGTAGAGCTCTCATTGTGGACGGCCAGAACCGCTTTGTAGTTGCCCGCGGCCAGGACCGTGTCCAGTTTGGACATGTCAATGGCCTTGCCCCACTCCACAGCGAACTCGGTGACGTCGGCGCCCACCCGCTGGGCGATCTCCATCATCCACCGGCCAAAGATGCCACCCACTACCGCCAAGACCCGATCCCCAGGCTCAACGATGCTGATGATCGCTGACTCAACGCCGACCCGACCTGACCCAGGCAGAACTATGACCTGATTCGCCGTCTGGAACACTCTCTGCAAGCCTTTGCAAGTCTCGTCCAAGACATCCAGGTTGAACTTGGGGTCATAGTGAGCCACCGACGGCCGCATCATGGCTCGAATTATCCGCCATGGGAACTCGGTTGGCCCAGGTATCATCAAGATAGGGGTTTCCGACATACTCAGCAATCTCCTCTCCGCCCGAACATCCGCCTACTGGCGACCGATCCGCCCCAAGACATCACGCAGTCCGAGTTGCATAAAGCTCATGTCACTGCCAATCGTGACGAACAGGAACCCCTGATCAACATGCTCCTTGATCGTGTCAGGGCCCATGCCATAGATTCCCACCGGCATGTGGTGCGACTTGCCGATGCTCAAGATGCGCTGTATAGCCTCCAGGTTGCGGGGATCTCCCTTCATACCCAGCAGTCCCTGGGAGGCAGCCAAATCCTCGGGACCCACAAAGATGGCGTCCAAACCAGGAACCGACACGATCTCCTCCAGATTGTCTACTGCGTGGAGGGTCTCGATTTGGGCTATCACCATCGTCAGGTCATTCGCCATGTGAACATAGTCGCGCTGCAGCGCCGAACATCGACGCGCGTCGCGGGCCACACCCGCGATTGCCCATGGGGGGATACTTGGCAGCCTGCACCGCCCGCATCGCCTCTTCCTTGTTGTTCACCCAAGGCACAACGACGCCCATCGCCCCAATATCCAACGCCCGCTTGATCATCACAATGTCGTTCCAAGCCACCCGCACAATTGGAGTGACCTGCGTCGCCGAGATAGCCTGAATTTGCTGCTGCACGGTCTCCAGGCTCCAAGGCCCATGTTCAGTGTCAAAAACCAGCCAGTCCAGGCCCATGTGGGCCATGATCTCGGGCGAATCCGGTGTCCCAAAGTTCACCCACGCACCAATGGTCGTCTGCCCAGCCTGTAACTTCTCTTTGGTCCGGTTTCGCATCTCCACCGCAGTCCTCCTAATGTTGATAGGACACTCGCACAGCTGCAATCTCAGCCGGATAGCCGATTGGCTGCACCAAACCCTTAGGCTCTCATTGAAGGCCATCGCCACGTGCGCGACACCCTACCGGGTGAGGGTCACCGGCTGGCCAGCGCCGCCTTGGCTGCCCGCACCGCCGCGCTCGCGTCTTGGCCATAGTGGTCCGCTCCGATCTCATCGGCAAACCGCTGAGTCACTGGTGCCCCGCCAACCATCACACTGACCGACGGGCGCAGGCCCGCTTGGTCCAGGGCATCAATCACGGATTTCATAGCCACCATGGTCGTGGTCAGCAACGCCGACATGCCTACGATATCCGCTGAATGCTCACGAGCGGCCAGAACGAACTTGTCTGGAGTGACATCCACCCCCACATCGATAACCCGAAAACCTGCGCCCTCCAGCATCATGACCACCAGGTTCTTGCCGATGTCGTGAAGGTCTCCTGCCACGGTCCCCATGACAACCGTGCCAATGGGTTGTACACCTGTGTCCGCCAGAATGGGCTTGAGCAACTCAACCCCGGCCTTCATGGCACGAGCGGCCACAAGCATCTCCGGCACGAAGAACTCCCTACGCTCAAAGAGCGAGCCCACCTCGCTCATGGCAGCTATCAACGACTCGTTGAGCAGCTCCTCAGCCGACACCCCCTCCGCGATGGCCTGTGCGACCAAGGACTTGACCGCGGGCGCATCGCCTTCCACAACCCTTTCGAATATCTGTGCTTTTATGTCCATGGATCCTCTCCTCCTTGACTATCACTCCCGCGGTCCGCCTGCGCGTTGCCCCTTGCCCGCCAATAGGCCAACAAGGCTGCCACTAGGCACAGTGCACCCGCCACAGCGGCAACCGCTCTCCACGTATCGATGCCTCGACCTGGTTCGACCGGCGCCACGACCTCACTGATCCGCG
>DDYO01000170.1 GCA_002348045.1 Anaerolineales bacterium UBA2232 | reverse complement strand
ATCGTACCATACCCTTACTTATCAACAAGGCGTTAGCCCGCCAGGTTATGCTCAAACACAGGATACCTACCTGCGCTCTGAGGACGGCCCTGGTGTGTACCGGGGTACTGGGCCGGACTTGATGGTCAATGATGATGGTCGAGTCGTGTCGCTTATCAAGTTTGACCTAACCAGCATTCCGCCCGGAGCAGTGATCAAACAGGCGGTGCTCAATCTGCACCTGTTGGAGCGAGGTCCCTCGGCGGTGGACTTGAGCGTTCATCGCCTGATCCGTCACTGGCAGAGTGCTGAGGCGACGTGGCAACTGGCGACAACCCTACAGCCATGGGCTGTTCCCGGAGCTTCCGGGGCAAATGTGGATTATGACCCCACCCCCATCTACGAGGTGGCAGGGGCATACCACTTGGGCTGGCATCCTTTTGATTTGAAAGATGTCGTGTTGCAGTGGGTCCGCAGTGAGGCTCCCAATGAGGGTGTGCTGATTTCTGGCCCGCGCCAGGGCAACGAGACCACTTTCTTGCGCTTCTCGTCTGCCGAAGCGCCGATTGCCGGCCACAGGCCGTATCTGCAAGTGGTGTATGCACTGCCGTCCTCTATTCCGACAGCGACAGTTACTCCGCCTGCGCCTACGGCCACGCCGACCCGCACAGCTACCCGTACGCCTACCTTGACGCCAACGGTCACCCGAACCATTTCAGCGACAGCTACTCCAGGAACGCGTTGGGTCGTGAGCCTGCCCATGCTCTACAAATGGGTGCCTTGAAGGGAGGGCGCATTTTGACTTGCCGGTTTGCTCTGAAACGCCAGACGCTGCTCAGATGGATACTGCTCACGGGTGCGGCTGTCGCGTGTCTGCTTGCCAGCCCTGCGGCTAAGGGTCCGGTGCACGCGGGTTACTATGTGGCCGAGGCGAGTGCTGGTCATGAGTCGCCGGCCGAGGCTGTCAGTGCGTCCACTCAAGTGCTGAGTTCGACCGTGGCCTCCTGCCTGGATTCTGGCTTGCCCAGCACCACCGGTGGCCACGTCTGGCTGATGTGGCAGGGCACGGTGGATGCCGCCAGCTTGCACCTGACAACACGGCATGTTGTGCCGGCTGCTGCCGCGCGCCTGTATGTGAATGGAGTGGACATTGGCGCCCCGGCTACAGATGTGTTCAGCTACAGGTCCTGCGACATCGTCGGCGGCCAGCCGGGCGTCTATTCCTTCGACCCGGCCTTGCTGCACAGTGGTTGGAACGACATCTCCATCTCGGTCCAGACCGGCGTGCGGCAATGGACGGCGCAGGCGGGGACCATTGTCATCACCGGAGCCCTGACCTCTCCTCCCTGGGTTACACTGCCCGCCACCGTGAATGGTCCAGTGGTAGGGGTCCTGCAGGTTCCGGAAGGGTATGAGCAGAACGCTGGCGCGCCCGATGTGCCGCTCCTCGTCTCGATCCCAGGATGGGGCGAGGATCGAGAAGATGCCATCATTCGCTTTGCCAATGAGGCCAATGAGAGGGGCTGGTTGCTGCTGGGCTCAGAGATCCAGAGGGACCACTCTAATACAGACTGGTGGCACCAGGGGCTGACGGCGTCCATCGAGGTGCAACGGGACATTATCCGTGCGATTGACTGGGTCAAAGCGAACTACCGCGTGGACGAGAGCCAAGTCTACATTGCCGGCTTCTCGGCCGGCGGCGGCATCGCCCTAACGATGGCCGCCAAGTACCCCGATGTCTTTGCAGCTGTGCTGGACTATGCGGGGCCGAACGATCTGAAGGAGTGGCGAAGCTTTTTATACGGTACCGGCCGCGGTCTTTCCTTGGACAAGAACGTTGGATGCCCTCCGGAGGAGTGCGACTTTGAATGGAAGCGGCGCTCGGCAAGGATGCTGGCTGGTAACTTGAAGCACGTGCCTCTGCGGGTCGTGCACGGCATGGCTGATGACCGAGTGCTGGTGGGACAGTCCCTAGACCTGTTCCAGACCATGGGGCTGTACTTTGAGCCTGAGGCATATTACAAGGAGCTGATTACTCACACTCAGGGCCACATCTATCCCGTGACCGGGATCAGCGACGGCGATCTGGATTTTCTCTCTCAGTACCGTTTAGATCCTGCTGTCCCTCCCCTCGATCTGATCATACGCAGTGACGAGTCCAAACGCTACTACTGGCTCGAGATCGAAAGGGAGTGGGCAGGCGACGCTCCCCACATGAACAATGTGGTGGTCTCCTACGATCAGGCCTCCAACACCATTCGTGTTTCCAAGGCGGATGATGAGCGGCAGAATGGAGCGCCGTTCTACCTTCATTTCGACCTGGAGCAGATGGGGCTCAACACCGCGACTCCGTACACGGTGGAGGAATACGAACCTGACACCGGCGAGTTCAAGATGTACGATGTTTCTCCTGCATCCGGACGCTTGAGGATTTACGTCGAACGAAACGGCATATCCAAGTTGGTCCACCGTCAGTTTGTGATCTACCCGGCCACGAGCGTGATGCCTGAGCCTGGTGAGCACATGCCCGTTGCAGACACCTATGTTACTAACGACTTCCCGAATCTGAGTTACGGCGGTTCGTCGGTTCTCAAACTCAAAAACAACAATGCCTACCAGGCGCTGCTACGCTTCGACCTGACCGGATTGCCGTCGAATGCACTCATCAAGAGTGCTGTGCTGGATGTGTATGCTACGGACCGATCAAATTCTGTTTCGCTGCCGAACGTTGTGCTCTATCCGATGATCCAGCCATGGGATCCTGGCCAGGCCACGTGGTATCAGGCTGGTGCGCAGCAGCCCTGGGTGCTTCCTGGACTGGCTGCTGCGGCTGATTATGACTCCGCGGCAGGCACCAGGCTGCTGGGAGGCCTCAGCACAACGGGTCGATTCTACCGCTTCATCATCCCATCACTGGTCCAGCAGTGGGTATCTGGCCAGCGGGCAAATAACGGCATGGTCATTCGTTGTGATCCCGTGTACAGCTCGAGTGTCATCTACTCTCTTGCGTCGGGTGAACATGCCAGGGCAGACTGGCGCCCGCTGCTGCAGGTGCAGTACATGCTGGCTACCCCTACACCGACACCAACTCAGACCAGCACGCCGACGGTTACGGCTACTTCCACGGCAACCCCAACGCAGACGGCAACGCCGACAGCGACGGCCAGTGCTACCTCGGCATCGAGCGCGACGCCGACAGCCACTGGAACCTCCACCGCGACGGCAACCGCAACATCAGCGCCTCCTGTGTGGAGGCTGTGGCTTCCGCTGATCATCAGATGAGACGCTGTTTCGTAGGCAGTGGTTTGGGTGTATTGGCTGCAGCCTTGGTTCCTTGTATGATAGCGGGGGAACCTGGCACATCCTGCTGCCGTACAGGTGCTCCTCTGCCCGTTGACCAAGCGCTGTGCGCTTTGGCAGATTGATGGGCAGGGAGAAGGCGATATCATGAAGGTCTGTCTGGTATACGCGGATATTGGTGGTCTAGAGCACTATGGCGCCCGTAAGTACTATCATGGTGTGGGCTATCTATCCAGCGTGCTCAAGCAAGCGGGACACGACACCGTTCTCCTCTACCTTGACCATGAGCCGACCCGCGACGAGTTCGTGACGGCGATTGCGGCGCTTCAGCCAGCTGTGGTCGCCTTTTCGTCCACAACGCATCAACACCCTTACGTGGAGCGTTGTGCGCGATGGGTCAAAGAGTCCAGCCCGCAGATGGTCACAGTAGTCGGCGGTGCCCACCCCACTTTGGCGCCCGACCAGGTGTTGGCAAACCCGGATATTGATTTCGTCTGCGTGGGTGAGGGAGAGTATCCCCTTCTGGACCTGGTGAACGCGATGGATGCAGGGCAGGAGCTGATCGCCATTCCCAACCTTTGGTTGCGTCGAAATGGTCGTGATATCCGCAATGTGCTGCGTCCTCTTATCGCCAACTTGGATGATCTGCCGTTTCCGGACCGCGAGTTGTTCGACTTTGACCAAATCCTTGCAGCCAACGATGGCTGGGTGGATATGTTGGCCGGTCGCGGTTGTCCCTACGGATGCTCCTATTGCTGCAATCCTGGGCTGCGGGAACGATTCAAGGACCTGGGTCCCTATGTCCGCTTCCGCAGCGTCGAGAACATCCTGGCGGAGATCCGCGAGCTTGCTGGCCGATACCCCATCAAGACGCTGAACTTTCAGGATGACACGTTCACGTTGGACCGCCGGTGGACGCTGGACTTTTGCGAAGCCTATGGGCGCGAGTTCTCGTATCCTTTCTGGATCAATACCCGGGTGGAGCGGATTGCCGAGGAGCAGGTTGTGGCAGCGCTGGCGCGGGCGGGATGCCGCGGGGTAAGAATCGGATTGGAATCCGGCAACGAGGAGCTACGGACTCGGGTTCTGAAGCGGCGCATGTCCAATGATGAAATCCGGCACGCCTTTGCTCTGGCGCGCAAGCACGGGTTGGATGTCTACACATGCAACATGCTGGGCATTCCCGGTGAGACGGCAGAGATGATTGAGGAAACCATTGCGCTGAATCGGGAGCTGGAACCGGCAGGCTTGCAGTTCTCTGTGTTTTACCCTTATCCCATGACCGAGCTGTACGAGGATTGCGTTCGGCACGGGTACCTTGTGGAAGACCGGAAACTCCACAGTTACTATGAACGCAAGAGCGTCCTCAATCTGCCAACTCTGACTGGGGATGAGCTGGAGACAGCATATGATGCCTTTCAGGAGCTCAAGGTCGAATTGCAGATGAAGAAGGCGAATCCCCGGCGATATCGGATCTATCAGGTTCTGCGCGCAGTGTTGGGCGGCAACGGCCGGAAGGCCCGTTCCGTCATGCGCCGGGCAGCTCAGGTTCTGCCTTTGCACCGCGTTCGGCCATCACGGTCGGCACAGGCAGGCGAGAAATGAACCTTGTCAGCTACTACGATGCCTATTGGCGGCGCACCGATGATACGTTTGATCTCGACCGCCTGGCGTTGATCGCTAGCCGGGTGAGCGCCGGGGAGCAGGTTCTGGAGGTGGACTGCGGCCCTGGGGTGCTGGCCAAAATGATGCAGGACCGCGGCGCGCAGGTGACGGCGACAGATCTGTCCGGCGTAGCCGTAGAACGAGCGTGTTCCAAGGGCATTGCTGCGCAGCAGGTCAATCTGGACGAGGAGCAGCTGCCATTTGCGAGCGAGTCCTTTGACACGGTGGTCTCCAATTCCATGATCGAACACCGCTTCTTGCCAGAGAGAACATTGGATGAGTGTTCTCGGGTGCTCAAGCCCGGTGGCAAGTTCCTGGTCTGCCTGCCTAACATTGCCCACTGGATCTGTCGCTGGTGGGTTCTGTGCGGGCGCTTTCCGTACGTAGCCAATTCGCCTACCGATAGCCTCCATATCCGCTTCTTCACGGTCTCAGAGGCACGCAAGCTTTGTCAAGAGCGCCACCTCCGTGTTCTGGAGGTGGACGGCAGCGCCAGTCTGTGGGCCCGGGACTTTTATCCTTCGTGGGTACGCTCTCGCCGGTTGCGGAGTGGGTACACCTGGCTCGCACGCCACTGGCCCTCCTTGTTCGCCAGAGACTTTGTTCTCCTGTGCCGGAAGGAACGCTGAGCCCATGACCTTGCGGCGGCAGGCCACTCGGGGCGTCTTCTGGGTAGGCGTTTCCACTACCATCAATGGCTTCTTCTTGCAGCTTAATCGGCTGATCCTGGCTCGCATGCTGTTGCCGGGTGATTTTGGCCTGGTGGCGATGGCCAACCTGTCGCTGGATTTCCTCGCCCGTTTCCGCGAAATGGGCTTTTCCTCTGCCTTGATCTACCACAAAGGCGACATGCGCAAGGCGGCAGACACGACCTTTATCATGCTGCTGGTCATTGCCGCACTGCTGACAGTGATTTCGTTTGCCTTTGCGCCCGTGGTGGCATTGTTCTTTCGAACAGCAGAGTTGACCAACGTGCTGCGAGCGCTATCGGTCACCTTTATCCTGTCGGCGCTGGGCGAGGTGCATCTGTCCTTGTTGGCCAAGAACATGTCGTTTCGAGAGAGGCTCTTGCCCGACCTCGTGCCCACAGCGGTCAATGGGATCATCGCAGTATTGCTGGCGCTGATGGGCTTTGGAGCTTGGAGTCTAGTCATTGCCAAGATCGTGGATACGGCGCTCACTTCGATGCTGGCGTGGGTGGTAGTGCCCTGGTGGCGGCCGCGCTTGCGGTTCGATCGCCAGGAAGCGCGCGGGCTTTTTGACTATGGTAAGCATATCATCGGCAGTAGCGTTCTCATCTACTTTATTACCAATCTGGACAGCACCTTCGTCGGGCGAGTGTTGGGCGAAGCGCAGCTGGCGTTCTACAACTTTGCCTACAATCAAGCGAATCTTCCGGCAACGCAGATATCCCGGGTCGTGGGGCAGGTGCTGTTCCCCGCATATTCGCTCATTCAGGAGAACATCGAAACCCTGCGCTCGGCATTCTTCAAGTCGTTGCGATACGTTTGTCTGCTTTCGATCCCCTTATCGGTGGGCATGATCGCTTTTGCGGCTCCCTTTATGTACACGCTCTATGGGGCAAGGTGGGCGCCAGCCATCGTTCCACTGCAAGTGTTGGGACTATATGGTTTGCTGCGGTCCGTGGCGGTCAATATGGGCAGCGTGTTCAAAGCTGGTGGGAAGCCCAACTGGCTGACCTATATCGCACTGGGCCGCCTGGCTGTGATGGGTATCTTCCTATATCCGGCGACGCGGTACTATGGCATTATTGGTGTGAGCGTGTTGTCGGCCGTGGTGTCTATCGTGGACCTTGTGGTATCGGCAGCCTTGACCAACCTCATTATCCATGGTAAACTGGCGGATTACGTGAGCGCATTGTGGGTACCATCTGTATTCTCGGTGTTGTCGGCCGTGGTGGCCACACGGGTCTACGGCCTCATCTCTGCAGCTCACGGATTCATCGGCCTGGTGATGGCTGGCATTCTGATGGTGTTCCTCTACCTTACTGCGGTACTGGTCTTTGACCGCGAGGTTCGGGCCCTGTTACTGGGCTGGCTCTCGGCGGCCGAGGGAGTGGGCCAGCGCTGGATCAGCGGGGAGCCGCAGGAGTAGCACACGTGACTGACGCGGGCGCAATGCCGCCTTTGCGAGTGATGCAGGTGTCCAGAGTGCGCATGAATCCGTACGTGGGCCTTCTGAAAGAGGCTCTGGTACAGATGGGCGTGAGCTGCGAGGTGTCGGACGGGCTTTCTCCCCGCCTAATTCATTTGTGGCGAGGTCAGGTTGACGTCCTGCACATCCACTGGCTCGAGTTGCTCTACACCTCGCCACGCCTACGCCGACGGCTGCGGCTGATGGGCAGTGTCTTGAGCGCCCTACTGATGGCTCGGGTGGAACGGTTGGGCATTACTTGCACGATGCACAACGTGAGCCCGCACGAAACGAGTTTCGCTGGAATGGACCGGCTGGCCTACCGGGTGTTGCTGAAACTCGCTGGCGCCGTCCATGTGCACGATGAGGAAGCTGCTCAAGGCCTGGCGGAGCACTTTGGGCGCCGGTCTGGGGTGTTTGTGATCCCCCATGGCAGCTACATCGGGGCCTATCCGAATGCTTGCACCCGGAAAGAAGCTCACGAGCGACTGGGTCTGGACCGAGAAGGATTTGTGTACCTCTTTCTAGGACAGGTCCGCCGTTATAAGGGGATCGAGGAACTGATCAGGGCCTATCGGGAAGTGGATCCGAAGGATGCGTGGCTGCTGATCGCCGGCAATGTGCATGACGAAGGATACGCTAATGCGCTACGAGATCTTGCGAACAGGCCTGGTATTCGTACGTGGTTCGAGTACGTGCCTGACGCAGAAGTGCAGTACTATATGAATGCCAGCGATGTGTGTGTGTTACCGTACCGTGACGTAACCACTTCGGGTGCTGCAGTTTTGGCATTCTCTTTTGGCAAGCCGATTGTTGCGCCAGCGCTGGGTGGATTTCGGCGCCTTGCTGCCGATGGACGAGGGATTACCTATGAGCCGTTGGCGGAGGGCGCACTATCAGCCAGCCTGATTGAGGCTCGGGCAATGGACTTGGCTGGGGCCTCGCAGGCAGCACTGAGCTGGGCTCAGGCCCACGAGTGGCGCTCTTTGGCGCCGAGTTTCGCAGAGCTCTATGCCTCTGTATCGGAGCGGGGAAGGCCACGGGGGTGATTGAAGGGCACGATATACTGTGCTTTGCGCCAGGACCGTGGGACGATATTTGGCGGAACCGCCATCAGCTCATGACACGTCTGGCGCAGGCAAACCGCATACTGTATGTGGAGCCCTGGGCATACCTTAGACCCATTCTGCGGCGCCTGCGAATGGGTGATGTTCGGAAAGAGGAGTGGTTGGGCCAGCGCCTCACCGAGGTGCGCCCCCAACTGCATGTGTTTCGGCCTCCCCTGTGGATACCGCGAGCCGATGGGTCTTGGGTGGAGCGCCTCACCCTTGCGCTATTCGTGAGGATGTTGCGGCGCATACTGGGCCAACTGGGATTTCGGAATCCGATCTTGTGGCTCTTTCTGCCAGACATGGGTGTGTTTGTTGGCCGGTTCGGCGAAAAACTGGTGATCTACCATGTGGTGGATGAGTACGCGGCATACAGTGGAATGACCGCTCGTTGGCGCCCTGTGGTTGAGCACATGGAAGAGGAATTGGCACGGCAAGCGGATCTGGTATTCGTGACTTCGCCGATGTTGATGGCCTCCAAGGCCCGATTCAGCGAACGGGTTACCCTTGTGCCCAATGCGGTGGACTATAAGACGTTTGCCGCGGTGCGCGACAGTGGTGCGCCCATTCCTGCAGACGTGGACAGTGGATCGCGCCCGGTGATCGGATACATTGGAGCGATCAATGACAAGGTGGACTTGCCTCTACTGGCTCAAGTGGCGCGTCACTATCCCGATTGGGTCTTGTTGCTGGTGGGCCCGGTCTTGTTGACTGACCCAGAGAGCCTGACGGCGCTTACGGCATTGCGCGGTCTGCCGAATGTGCGCCTGGTGGGACGGCAGGATGTAACAGACGTGCCTCGCTACATCATGGCCTGCGACGTCTGCTTGCTGCCGTATCGTGTGAATGACTGGACGCGCCATATCGATTCACTCAAGATCTATGAGTACCTGGCGTGCGGCAAGCCGGTTGTGGCTTCGCAAGTACCAACGGCTCAATGCTGTGGAGACCTGATCGCGATCGCGCCAAGTGCGGACGAATTCGTGGAAATGATCGGACAGGCTCGGACTGCGGATACCCTCATACTGCGGAAGAAAAGGCAAGAGCTGGCGGAGAGGAATACGTGGGATGAGAGGGTGGAGCTGCTTTCTGCGGCAATCAGTCAGCGGCTGAGGGAGAAGCACAAGAGTTCGGTTCTCTTACAAGGAGAGTGGAGTGGCTAACGAGCTATTGACCTATCTGCGTATCGTGGTAAAGCGTTGGTGGCTGATGCTCTTGATACTTATCGCGGTGAATGCGGTAGTTCTCTACCAATCACTGACCGCAAAGCCAATCTATCGAGCATACGTCAAACTCCAGGTCATCGCGCCGGAATCGCAGGAAGTGACGCTTTTTGGGCAGACGAGGACTACTGGCAGCCGTGAGGAGATCGTCGCGGTCCAAGTTCAGTTCGATACGGCCCTGCGGAGCGCATACGTCGCCTGGCAAACCATAGCCGATCTGAACCTGGGGGTATCGGCGGCCGAGTTGTTGAACGGTCTGACCGTCCTGGCCGATGCCGAGTTCCTGCACGTGACCTTTGTGGCCGAAAACCCGATGCTGGTGGAGTCCATTGCCACTGCACACGTGGAGAACGCGTTTGAGTACTATGCTCAAACTCGGGCCAAGCCGTCGGCTGTCGCTCTGCAGTTCATTGAGCTGGAGATGGCGGAACAAGAGAAGAAAATGAGCAGTGCGTCCAGCGCATTGTTGCAGTTCAAGATCCTGCACAATCTGGATGCGCTGCCCCGTGAGATCACGGCGATTCAGGATCAGGCTCGCGCTTTGCGGCTGGAGCGGGCCAAGCTTGTCATTGAGCGAGAAAGGCAGCAGGCTATCGGCGCTCAGTACCTCGAGGAAGCAGCCAAGACTTCATCGATCGAGACAGCGGCCAATTACAGCCGCTTAGCGGCAGCTCAGGACGCCATCGTTACGGGGATCAGGGCGCAAGAGACCGAATACGACCGGCTTATCGCTGACCAAGAGGCCTATCTTGTGGAGTTGTTGGGGCTGACCACCGAATACGATGGGCTCCTCCGGGCCATGTCGCGGGTGCAAACGAATTACGAATTCCTCGCGTCCAAGGAGAATGAGGCGAGGCTCAAGCAAAGTCAGGCCCAGAACGTAAGTTTCATCCAGATCGTGGAGCCGGCACGTATGCCCGATCGTCCCGCGCCTTCCCGCACGCCACGGCTGTTGATGATCGGTAACCTGATCGGTGTGGTCACTGGCATCATCCTGGCCTTTATCCTCGAGTTCTTGTCGTCGCTACGTACTCCAGCCAGGAAGGACGAGAACTAGGACAGCTGTGGGCATTATGGGGAGCGGGCTGCCTGGGGGCAGATCTCGCAGCCATCGTGGTGAGGCTGCGCTGGTCATTCTGGCGTTTGGGATTCTGTTGACGGTGTTCTTCTGGAAGCCCTTGATCTTGGGCTACAAGCTTCTGCCGTCTGACATCATTTTCCGCGACCCGTTCTTTTCCGAGCATGCTCCGCCAGGCTTCTTGAAGCCACACAACAACCTTCTGTATGACGAGACATACCAGTTCTTTCCCTGGCGCGTGCATGTGAAGGAGGCGATGAGCCAGGGTCAACTGCCGCTTTGGAATCCTTACATCTTCTGTGGCACCCCGTTTCTGGCCAAGGACCAGCCAGCGGTCTTTGATCCCATCAACCTGTTCTCCCTTGCCTTTGAAACGGTGGATGCGGTGCTGGTGGTTGCCATCTTGCGGATTGTCGTGGCGGGGCTGGGGACCTACCTTCTGGTGCGCGCGCTGGGCGGTGGCAGGATTGGTGCCTTTGTCAGTGCGGTCAGTTACGGGTTTGGGGGTTTCATCATCGTCTGGCTGGCCCATCCGCACTCTGGTGTGGCGGCTTGGCTGCCGTGGTTCTTGCTGACGATCGAGTGGCTGGTGCGGCGTCTTCGCGGCAGGGAAGTAGCCCAGGTGGCGATGACTATAGCCCTGCTGCTCTTTGCGGGACATGCCGAGACCGCGCTTTATGGTCTGGTGGCTGGTGGCCTGTTCTTTCTGCTTCGGGCCTACCAAGTTTGGCAAGGGCATCGGCAAGGGAGGCAGACCTCATGGCTGCTGGTTTCGTTTGTGGCAGCGGTTGGGCTGGGTTTCTGCCTGGCAAGCGTGCACATCTGGCCGTTTTGGCAATGGCTGCAGAGGAGTGCTGAGTGGAGCTTGAGGATCGGTTCTCAGAATCTGGATGAAACCCGGCTTGGTCTGCGAG
>DDYO01000320.1 GCA_002348045.1 Anaerolineales bacterium UBA2232 | reverse complement strand
TGATGATCACCGCCAGCCACAACCCACCACGCTACAACGGCGTCAAGGTAAAGGGCTTTCACGGTGGGCCAGCCATGCCTGCGGAGACTCAGCGCATCGAAGAGATCCTTGCCAGCAGGCCCACTGCTGAACGGAAACCTGTTATGGATGACTGGGCGCTCTCGAGCCTTGAGCATGGCTACCCCGGTGTAACGCGCTTTGATCCCATGCCGGCGTATCTGGCCCACGTGCAGCGCTTGGTGAACCTCGACGCCATCCGCCGCTCTGGCTTACGAGTCATGGTGGATGCCATGTACGGATCAGGACGCCGCTATTCGGCGGCGCTGCTTCGCGAAGCGGGCTGCCAGGTGACAGAGCTGCATGGTGAGATGAATCCAGGGTTTGGTGGCATTCACCCAGAGCCTATCGAACTGAATCTGGGTGAACTCATCTCCGAGATGCGCTGCGGGGACTATGACTTTGGCCTTGCCACGGACGGGGATGCCGATCGCATCGGCGCCGTCGATTCCCGGGGCGAATTCGTGGACCCCCATCGTATCTTTTCGCTCATCCTGCGCCATCTGGTTGAGGAACGCCAACTGCGGGGCGCCGTGGTTAAGAGCGTCTCAACCACCCAGCTGCTCAACAAGATATCCCAGAAATACGGCCTCGAGTTACACGAGACGCCGGTTGGTTTTAACTACATCTGCGATTGGATGCTCAAGACCGACGTGCTCATGGCCGGCGAAGAGAGCGGAGGTCTCACGATCCGCGGCCATATTCCCGACGGGGACGGCATCCTGATGGGGTTGCTCTTGGCCGAAGTTGTGGCCACCCAGGGACAGCCTCTCCACGACGTCATTGCATCCCTGTTGCGTGAGTACGGCGAGTTTCATTACGGTCGAAGGGACGTCCACACCAGAGCCTTTGACAAACACCAACTCAAACAGCAGTTGCTGGACGGAGCCCCACGGACCATCCTTGATCGTCAGGTCTTGCATGTCAAGGGCAATGATGGGGTAAAATACCTGCTGGATGACGATAGCTGGCTGCTCATCCGACCATCCGGCACCGAGCCCGTGCTGCGCATCTATGCCGAAGGACGCACGAGGCATCAAGTGCAACAACTGCTGGCAGCAGGAGCACATCTGGCGCACATTTGATCGGTCAGCCCTGAATGGGCTTGCCTGTGTTCTTCGTCCCACGTCGAAAAGGAGGGCTTGGCAATGTCCAGATTCACTCACCTCCACGTACATACCGAATATTCTCTGCTAGACGGCATGTGCAAGTTGGAGGAGCTCATCCTTCGAGCTAAGGAACTGGGCATGGAGTCCCTGGCCATTACGGACCATGGTGCCATGTACGGCGCCATGGAGTTCTACCAGCTCGCTCGCAGTCACGGTATACGGCCGATCATTGGAAGCGAAGTGTACGTGGCCCCAAGGAGTCGCCTTAGCCGAGCTGGGCGTGAGGAAGGCTCCCCTCACCACCTTGTCTTGTTGGCCAAGAGCGAGCCGGGATATCGGAACCTCATCCAGCTAACCACCCTAGCCCATCTGGAGGGCTCTTACTACAACAGGCCCCGTGTCGACAGTGAACTCTTGCAGCAGTACCACGAGGGTCTCATCGCGCTGAGCGCGTGCAGTTCAGGCCAGGTGCCCCGCCTCATCGCCAGCGGCCAGATGGAGCAAGCTCGTGAGGCGGCTTTATGGCACCGCGACACCTTTGGCCCAGGGAACTATTTCCTGGAACTACAGCGCCACGTTGCTCAGCCTGAAGCCGAGGCCATCAATCAAGCGCTCCTCGTCCTTGGCCGCGAGCTTGCTATTGACTGTGTTGCGACGAACGATGTGCACTATGTGCGTCGCGAGGATGCCGCAGCCCACGAGGTGCTCCTGTGCATTCAGACGGGCACCACGATGGACGACCCCAGTCGCCTCCGCATGGGCGGTGACGATTTCTACTTTACCAGCGAAGAGGAAATGTCGGTCCTATTCAGTGACTTGCCGGAGATCCTCCGCAATACCTCTCGTGTGGCAGAGATGTGCTCGCTGGAGCTGACCAACGAAGGCTATCACCTGCCCCCGTTTCATGTGCCCGACGGGTTCACCCCCCAGTCGTACCTGCGCCACCTGTGTGACCAGGGCATGCGCCAGCATTATCCCAGCATCACCCAGGATTTGCAGGCGAGGCTTGACCACGAGCTCAAGATCATCCATGAGATGGGCTTTGATATCTACTTCTTGATCGTCTGGGATCTTGTGCGACACGCCAAGAGCCGGGACATCTGGTGGAACGTGAGGGGCTCGGCCGCAGGAAGCATCGTGGCTTATTCGTTGGGGCTCACCCAGCTGGAGCCGATTAGCCACGGCCTCATTTTCGAACGCTTCCTCAACCCCGGTCGTGTCACCATGCCGGACATTGACCTGGATTTTCCCGATGACCGGCGCGCAGAGATGATCGAGTACGTCAATCAAAAGTATGGTGAGGCTTGCGTAGCACAGATCGCCACTTTCGGAACTCTGGCCGCGCGCGCATCGATCCGAGACGTAGGGCGTGCCATGGGCCTGCCCCCAGGCGAATTCGACCGCCTAGCCAAGCTTGTTCCAGCTGGCGTCAAGGTCAAGCTCCAGGACGCGCTGGAATCGTCGACAGAACTGAGATCTCTGTACGAACAGGATGACTATATCCGTAACCTTATCGACACCGCCCAGCGCGTCGAGGGCATCTCCCGCCACGTATCAACCCATGCGGCAGGCGTGGTCATTGCCGACAAGCCTTTGACCGAGTACGTGCCGGTGCAACGTATCCCCAGTGGGCAGGACTTGATCACCGAGTACCCCATGGACGTCCTGGAGAGCATCGGGCTGCTCAAGATTGATTTCCTGGGCCTCTCTACGCTGACCATACTCCGCCGCGCCGTGGACCTCATTAACCAACGCCACAACAAATCCTATCTACAGGAAACCATCCCATTCGAGCACCCCAAGGTATACGAGACACTGTCATCGGGCAATGTTTCGGGCCTGTTCCAGGTCGAAAGCCCGGGCATGCGCCGCACCCTTCAGGCCCTACAACCCTCCTGCTTCGAGGACGTCGTCGCACTGCTCTCCCTGTACCGCCCAGGGCCGATGCAGTTCATTGACACATTCATCGCACGGAAACACGGCAGGGAGACGGTGGAGTACATCCATCCCAGCCTTGAGCCGATCCTTCGCGATACCTACGGCATCATTGTCTATCAGGAACAGCTCATACGCATCGCCACGGACATTGCGGACTATACCAGCGGCGAAGCCGACCTGATGCGCCGCGCTGTAGGCAAGAAAAAGGAAAAGGAGCTAAAGGAGCACCGTGACAAATTCGTACCCGGTGCCGTGAAACGGGGGATCTCCCAACTGGAGGCAGAGGAGATATGGTCAGCCATTGAGTACTTTGCCAACTATGGCTTTAACAAGGCCCACAGCGCCGCCTACGCCGTCATCACGTGCCAGACCGCCTACCTCAAGGCGTTATACCCTGTCGAATACATGACCGCCCTCCTATCAGTGGAAAAGCACAATACCGACAAGATCGCGACCGTCGTTGCTGAATGTCGAAGGTTAGGCATCCAGATCCTTCCTCCCGACATCAATCGAAGCGAAACGGACTTTTCCATTGAGGAGTCTTCCTGTGAGCAGCAATCAGAAATCCCAACCCCAGATGTGAGTAAGGCAGCCATCCGTTTTGGATTGGGCGCTATCAAAAACGTAGGGGAGGGAGCTCTTCAAGGGTTGCTGCAAGAACGCGCTCAGAACGGGCCTTTTACAAGCCTGCAAGACCTGTGCCGACGGGTGGACCTCCGACAGCTCAACAAGCGCGCCCTGGAATGCCTGATTAAGGTAGGCGCGCTGGATAGCATGGACGAGCGGCCCAAGCTGTTGGGCGCCATTGACCGCATGTTGAGCCTGAGTCAGCTACACCAGCAGGCGAGCGCTGTAGGTCAGCTGGGTTTTGATATGCTTCAGACGCTCCCACGCGATGCAGCTGAATCCATCACCGATCAGGTCTTTGCTCCACCAGTTTCAAAGAAAGAGCTGTTGGCGTGGGAAAAGGAGTTACTGGGCGTCCATGTTTCCGATCATCCCCTGCAGCCTCTGATGCAGCAGAACTCGCGGGCGTTTACTCCTATCTACCAGATCGACGAGTCGCTCAAGGGCCGAGGAGCGACCATCGCGGGCCGAGTTTCACGAGCTCGTGTCATCACCACTGCCAAGGGTGCCGAGATGGCTTTCGTCGAACTCGAGGACCTCACTGGAGTCCTCGACGTAGTGGTGTTTCCGCGCACATTCCAGCAGTGCAAAGACCTGTTGGAAGAGGATCGCCTTCTGATGGTTCAGGGCAAAGTGGACGTGCGGGAAGGAAAGCCGCAGCTGATCTGCGACTCCGCGCAAGACTTCGCGCTGGCGGACAGCCCGGGCAACGGCGAGGATACCAAAGTTAGGCTTCTGGAAGTCAGCCTCCACAGCAGCGGAAACCGAGAGAGGGATGTTCATCTGCTCTCCAGGGTGTATCAACTGCTCGAACAACGCCCTGGATCCGACCGATTCCACCTCAACATCGTCAGCAATCACGGGCGCGTCCAGCTGGACTTTCCCAATGTGACCACTCACTATGCCCCTGAACTAGACCAGCAGTTGCGCGAGATTCTAGGTGACCAGGCCTGCGAGGTAATGTGGGTTCAGCCGTGACACACCCGGGCTCGTGCGCCCTGGGCCCAGGTTTTTGCGCCGTTGCCCATGCAACGTAAGCCACACCCAGCGGAGCGAGGTGAAACATCATCTGCGCTCGTCGTCCGAACCCCGCAGTGTTCTATCGCGCCTGTACTGCTTGCAGTTCGACACCGTGGAATCGTGCTAACTTAGAAAGGAGACGGGATCAATGGAGATCAAGCGAGTCGGAGTCATTGGATGTGGTCTGATGGGTGCTGGCATCGTCGAGACCTGTGCCCGCGCCGGCTATCAAGTCCTTGTACGCGAAGTCAATGCGGAGCTCCTTGCCAAGGGAATGCAGCGCTGCAACTCTTCCCTGAGCCGGGCAGTGGAGCGGGGCAGGCTGACTCAATCTGAGATGGACGATGCCTGGGCCCGCATCACTGGCACGGTAAAGCTGCAGGACTTGGCAGAGAGTGACCTTGTCATCGAAGCCGTCATCGAGAACATGGCCGAGAAGAAGCGTATCTTTGCAGAAATGGATACCCTGTGCCCTCCGGAAACAATCATCGCTAGCAACACCTCGTCGTTGTGCGTGACGGAAATGGCCGTCGCCACCGGGCGCCCCGACAAAGTCCTCGGACTCCACTTTTTCAACCCCGTGCCGGTGATGCCCCTCTTGGAGATGGTACGAACTATCCTCACCAGCAATGAAACTATGCAAGTTGCTCAGCAATTCGGCGCCAGCCTGAAGAAGACGACCATCGTGGCCAAGGACACGCCTGGGTTCATCGTCAACCTGCTGCTGGTCCCCTACATGCTCAGCGCTATCCGGGCGCTGGAAGCCGGAGTCGCCACCCGCGAGGACATCGACAATGCGATGAAGCTGGGCTGTAACCACCCCATGGGGCCACTGACGCTGCTGGACTTTGTTGGATTAGATACAGCCTACTACATCGCCAACGTGATGTACGAAGAGTTCAGGGAGCCACAGTACGCCCCGCCGCCATTGCTCAAGCGCATGGTCCTGGCCGGCTTCCTAGGCAGGAAGGCCGGTAAGGGGTTCTACGATTACTCGTAAGGAGGGCTTGATGGACGCAAAGAACATCGTCCTGGCTCGTCAAGAGAGCATCGCCATCCTGACGATCAATCGCCCTCAGGTTCTCAACATACTCGATCGCGCGACCATGCTGGAGTTGTCAGCGGCAGTCGACCAACTCGGCCATGACGATCAAGTACGCTGTATGATCATCACCGGGGCTGACGCAGAACTGGCCTCAGCCTGTGATCTTGGAATCGCGGCCGACACCGCCCACATCGCGTTTCCTCACGTTCGCCTCGGCATCACCCCAGGATTGGGCGGGGGGCAGCGGCTTGTACGGCTAGTGGGGCGAGCCCATGCAAAGAGGATCATTCTATCGGGCGAGCCCCTCACAGCTACGGAAGCGTGGCAGATCGGATGGGTTGATCGACTAGCGCCACAGGAGCAGTTGTGGAAAGTGACGGAGGCGCTTGCCCGTGACCTTGCTTCCAAGCCTCGTTGCGCCATGCAATTGGCCAAGGATACCCTCAACTCCTCGTCACAAGCCAGCCTTGCGACGGGGTGCTCCCAGGAGGCGCTGCGGTTTGGCTTGGCGTGCTCAATGGCGTGGGGTACGGATTGATGCGGACCGTTCCTCGTCCTGCACGCCTTACCACGAGCCTCGCCCTGGTTATCCTCGTTCTGCTGGCTCTGACGGTGCGTTTCTACCGCATCGAGGCTCAGAGCTTTTGGAACGACGAGGGAACAAGCGTAGCACTTGCCCTCCGTGACCTGCAGGCCATTACCCGTGGCGCAGCCAACGATATCCATCCTCCTCTCTATTACTATCTCCTGCACATCTGGATGAGGCTCTTTGGCAGCAGCGAACTCGCGGTACGCTCGATGTCCGCCCTGCTAGGAACCGCATTGATTGCACTGACCTTTGCCATAGGGCAGATGGCCGGGGGCAAAACCGTGGGCTGGATTGCGGCGCTCTTGGCCGCGCTCTCGCCGTTCCAGGTGTACTACTCGCAGGAAGCCCGCATGTACATCTTGACCGCATTCCTTGGCGCCGTTTCTGTACTTTGCTGCCTGCGCATGCTCTCCGGCTGGATGTCGACCAGTTATGGCGATCGTTCCGAAGGCTCCACTACTCGGTGGCCTCTGTGGTACGCTGTATCAACCATCCTATTGCTGTACACCCACTACTTCGCGGTCACGTTGGTCATCACGGAAAACATCCTGTTCTCGCTGTGGTGGCTGCTCAGTCGCCGAGGTGCACCGAACAACAGGCAAATTGATCAGACGTCGGGCGCCATCGGGCGATGGATAGGCGTTCAGCTCGTTCTCATCGCCGCCTACGCCCCATGGCTGGCGTTGTCTGCACGCCAGCTGACAGCTTGGCCAGCCATCAGCGGTCCTCCGCAACTTGGGGCATGGGCAGTAGACCTCCTGCGTACCTTTACCCTCGGACTGTCTACCCCATTGGGGTTCTCTTGGCGTTTGTTGCCCTTTGGTGTGCTCTTCCTGTTGGGCATGGTGTCAGCCCCTTCACACAGAGAGCCTCGCAACAAGTCCGCCCGGATGCAGTTTGGCACTTCCCTCGCTCACTGGTGCTGCGTGCTTTGTGTATCGGTTCCTGTGGCCCTACTGTACATCGTGTCTCTCCGGCGGCCGATGTACAACCCCAAGTTTCTACTCTTCTGCACCCCCTTCTTCGCCATCATCGTGGCCCAGGGGCTGCTGCGGCTGTCCTGGTGCCTCTCAGTAAGGCCAATCGTCAGGCAGCTTGCCTTGACAATCCCCACTGCAACCCTGATCCTGGCGGCCCTGCCATCCCTGCATGCCTACTACTTTGACGCGCGGTATGCCCGCGACGACTATCGGGGCATCGCCCGCTACATAGAGGCGAGCTCAACACCGAGAGATGCCGTCCTCATCAACGCTCCTGGACAGATAGAGACTTTCTCACTCTACTACCGTGGGGAAGCACCCCTCGTCCCGATCCCAGGCCAGCGCCCCCTCGACGAGACGCTCACCCGCGCAGATCTCGAGCAACTGGTCAACGGGCGCAGGCGTATCTATGCCATCCTGTGGGCAACTAACGAAAGCGACCCACATCGATTCATCGAAGGTTGGCTGGACCAAAACGCCTTCAAGGCCACGGACTCCTGGTACGGGAATGTTCGTCTAGCCATCTACGCCGTCCCGCAAGAGCAGTCCTCACAGGACATTCAGCATCCGCTCCAGGTACAGCTAGGCGAGAGCATCCATTTGCTGGGTTACAGCATTGATGGTGACCGAGTTGCACCGGAAGACATCCTGCAGGTCACCCTCTTCTGGACGACATCTGCACCCATCCAGCAGCGCTACAAGGTTTTCACCCACTTGCTTGACGCCCGAGGCCTGTTGATTGGCCAGCGCGATGCCGAGCCCGGCGGTGGTTCTAGAATCACCACCGTCTGGCAGCCTGAGGAGATCGTTGCCGACAACTACGGTCTCCCGGTGCCTCCCGGAACGCCACCGGGCGACTATGCCCTTGAGATCGGTATGTACGGGCTGGAGGATGGCCAACGCTTGCCTGTCACCAACCAGGGCCAGCCGGCTGGCGATCACCTAATCGTGCAGAACGTGCACGTGACAAGAGCTCCGGCTCCTCCTTCGCTGTCCGTGTTGGGCATGAGTGAGATCCTCAATGTGCGTTTTCCAGCGTTAACGTTGCTAGGCTCTACTCTGACCAAGCTGGGCCATGAGCACGAGCCAGATCCTCCAATTCGGGCAGGCGATGTGCTGCATCTGACCTTGTTCTGGCGCAGCGACCATTCGGTCGCTGGCGATGTTGAGCTGATCCTGCAACTGCAAGATGGTCGCGGCATCGCTCAGGCCGAGTACCAGGCCCGGCCGACATCCGGCCTGTACCCTCTTGCGGATTGGCACGAGGGAGAGATCATCCGCGACCAGCACCACCTGCCCCTCCCCGCGCACCTGTCGTCTGGCAACTATCGTCTATCGCTCCAAATGCGAGACGCTGCGACCACAGATATCCTGGGCGACCAAGTATCCCTCACCCGCGTATCAATCGTCGATTGACAAAACCCCTTCGCACAACGTATCATCACGCAGTCCCGCACCTTCACGCCACCAGAAAGTGTGAGTACACCATCAGAGCCCATTATCGGAAACTATGGGATCCCGACGATATTCTGGACAGCCTGTGGCGCCTCTGCGCTTCCCCCTACTCCACCGCGCTCATCTTGTTAAGCCTCGCTGTTATGGTCGGTGTAGGAGTGATCTTGCCGCAGCGACCGGAGAGTGCATCGCTAGATCCGGTTACCAACAGCTTGTGGTTGGCCTCGGTGCGCAGTCAGTATGGGGACGCCACTGACTGGCTTTTGGCGGGCAATCTGTTTGACGTTTACCACTCCCCCTGGTTCAGGGGCTTGCTCGGCCTACTAGCTTTCAACGTGGTGCTGGCAGCGGTCCAAACGGGCACGGCCCAAGCCCCGCTATCACCAGACGTAGATGACGTCGCTCCCGGGTTCGCCTGCCTGCGGACCCCTCAAGAGGACCCCGCGGCTTGGAGCCAGCGCCTGCATTCCACCCTGCTCAGCATGGGTTATTCTGTACAGTGCCCTGGTGACAATCTCTTGTGGGTGCATCGTTTCACTAGGAACTCACTCCCACTCCTGTGCGGCACGATATTGCTGCTCGTCGGGTTGGCTGTCAGTGAGCGCACCTCATGGTGGGAGAGCAACCTGGCCCTGAGACCAGGACAATCCCTGCCAATTGGACACGGGACCGGAGCCACTCTGCGCGTTGATTCTGTGGACGCCGGACGCAATCAGAGCGCAAGCGCCGGGGCTGTTGATCCAACTCTCATCACCATCACACCGCCTGACCAAGAGCCACAGACGTTACGACTGCAAACAAGCAGGCCGGCCCTGCATCAGAACATCTGGTTCTACCAGACCCTTTCCGCCCCAGCGCTTGGAGTACAGGCGCGCGATTCCTCCGGGCAGCCGCTGACGCTGCAGACCTCAGATGGTGATGAAGGGCAGTTCACCGAGCTGTACCTGCGCTTTCGCGAAGAGGACTCGCCGCGCTACATGGTGGTGCTGGACCTGTCGTCAGTTAGCCCCTCTGGCCGTTCCTTCGAGCAAAAGGGCAACGAGAAGTGGGTCTGGGTTCCTGCGCGAGATGTCACATTGAGGCTCACCTATCTGTTCTCTCCATCGTCCAGCACCCTGGACGTTTTGACACTCCAGGCATTTCGGGGCACGGAAACATCTCCCTACTATCAAGCTACGATCCAGGCCGCTGCCCACATTGAGATCGACGGAGACTACTATTCCTTTCGCCCCGAACGGTATGTGGTGATTCGGTACGGGCAGGATTGGGGATGGCCGCTAATCTTTGTGGGCTTGGCCATGCTTGCAGCCGGCTGGGTTCTGCTTGCCTGGCGGACACCCATGCGATTCTGGATGTTGCTGCAGCCCGACGCTGACCGGCTCACTGTGCGCTTCATTCCAGCGACGCCCGCCAACATCGTAGAGCCCTCGTCCGGGCACGCTGTGCAGGTGCTGGCGACCGCCTTGGAACTCATCCCGATGGAGGAGCCGCGTGACGATGGGAGCGCAGGCTCAGGAAGGTCCAGCAATGACCCCCAGCAGCCTTGATGTAGCCCTCTGTGCCGCTGCTGCGGTGTGTCTATGGCTTGGTCTCCTCCTCAACCGCACCAGGCTACTCTGGCAATCCGTTGGACGCGGGTTAGTGATGGCGGCGATCGGGTTCGCGGGCGCCGCCGCTGTCCTCGTGGCAGTATCTGGTCAAGGCACATCACTGAGCCACACTGCATTGCCGCTCCTCCTTACCTCAACATCTGCCCTCGCCTGGTATCTGTCATGGCGCGACCAGCCGTCGTCCCTGTGGCAGTCGGTGCTGCTGGCAACCATTGCCAGCGCACTCCTGGCCTGGGCATTAGCGGTACAGGGATCCTCGGTCTCACACGCCCTTCCGGCCGACAGGATATGGCGGATTGCCTCGGGTCTCCTCTTTGCTCTGGCCTGCGGCGGGTTTATCGAATCCGCCTGCCGCGCAGCTCCCGGCAGCGAACCATGTGATGGCGAGTGGGCCGACGGCTCCCGTGTGGCGATCGCTCTAGCCTTCTTGACCGGATCGCTGCTCTCGACGGTCATGCACAATGCCTACTCCTCCGGAGCCTGGTGGAGCTGGACGTCCAATGAGGCCTGGATGCTGATCCTGCTGCTATGGCAAGTGATCGCATGGTGGGGGCAATCCTACCTGCTGCGGCGACGGCATGGGATCGCAGCCACGCACACCATAGGGCTGGCTCTTGCATTTCTAAGCTTGCGTGCGTTGGTGGGATAGGTATCTACAGTGAAGGACCATGTGAGCCATGGCCTGGCAGAAACGACTGCAGCGAGGCGTCTGCTCATCGTGCTGCCCTCGTTGGGGGGTGGGGGCGCCGAGCGGGCCACCGTGGACTTGATCCGTGGCCTCGGCCAGCGGCCGATCACCATCACCCTGGCCCTCTTCAGCGCCACAGGCCAGTTCAAAGAGCAGGTGCCCCCTGGAGTTCGTATCGTAGACTTGCGTGGCCGGCTCCGTTACGACCTGCGGCTGGTATGGCGGTTGGCCCAGCTAATCCGTCGGGAGCGGCCAGTAGTGATTATGAGCGTCTTGCGGTACGCCAATCTCATCACCCTGTTAGCCCGGCAGCTGTCGCGAGTGCGAATCAAAGTAATCGTCAATGAGCAGAACCTTCCCAGCGCCGAGTTTGCACTCTTTGGTGGAACCCAGCTGAAAAGGCTCGCACTCCGGTGGCTCTACCCCCTGGCTGATCAGGTGACAACCATCTCCCACGGCATCGCCGCTGAGTTGTCGGACGTGTGCCACCTGCCCCCACGAAAAATCAGGGTGATCCCTAACCCGGTTGACCTTGAGCGGATCACCAAGCTGGCAGGAGTGCGGCCAGAACACCCCTGGTTCAGCGGAACAGTGCCTGTCGTGGTAGCGGTGGGTCGCCTCCATCCCCAGAAGGGATTTGAAAGTCTGGTCCGCGCATTCGCCGCGGTGCGGCGAGAAACGGCCGCCAAGCTGCTGATCCTGGGCGAGGGACCGCTGCGCCCTCAGATCGAGCAGCTCGCGGGCAACCTGGGCCTGGAGTCCGATGTGGCGCTTCCGGGCTTTCAGGATAATCCCTATGGCTACATGGCCCACGCTACAGTATTTGTCCTCTCTTCCCTTTACGAGGGCTTTGGCAACGTCCTGGTAGAGGCTCTGGCCCTTGGAGTACCGGTGATTTCCACCCGTTGCCCGGTCGGCCCCGAGGAGATCCTGTCCGATGGTCACACAGGGATCTTGGTCCCCCCCGCTGATGAAGATGCCTTGGCTCAGGCGATCCTGCGCGTGCTGAGGGACAGTACCCTGCGCAGCCAACTTGCCTCGCAGGGCCGGCGGAGGGCCAGGGACTATGCCCTGGAGAACATTGTCGCCGAGTACAGCACGCTCATTCAGACGCTGGCTGGCGGGGCGTGACCATGCGCATTCTCATCACCTCGGACATCTTTCCGCCGGACGTGGGTGGGCCTGCCACCTATGTTCCACGCATCGCCACGGCCCTGATGGAACGAGGACACCATGTAACCGTCGTCACTTACAGCCAGGCAGACACAGACCCAGAGGATCATCGTTACCCATTCGCCGTTGTCCGCATTCCCCTTGCGCCTCCTCAGTGGCGGCGCATCCTGCGCACCCTCTCCTCTATCGTTCGGCACGGGGCAGATGCAGATATCATCTACGCCAATGGTCTGGTGACCGAGGCCGCCCTGGCCAATTGGCTACTGCGCAAGGCACTGGTTGCCAAGGTCGTCGGTGACCTCGCGTGGGAACGCTCTCGCGACAAGGGTTGGATCGACGATGATATTGATGCCTTTCAACAAGTGCGCTATGGCGCTCGGGTAGAGCTGCTGCGTTGGCGCCGCACGTGGACCTACCAACAGATGCAACACACCATCGTTCCCAGTGGCTATTTGCGTGACATGCTAGTACAATCGTGGAGACTTTCTCCCAGACGCGTTTCCGTGATCTACAATGCCTACGAGGGCCTCCCAGAGCAGGTGAAACCCGAGCCCATTGCCCTAGAAACCAAGCAAAAGCTCATCACTGTTTGCCGGCTGACCAGCTGGAAGGGGGTAGACGGCCTGATTGCGCTGCTTACGTCACTGCCTGATGTCGGGCTGGTTATCGTCGGCGATGGACCTCTACGCGATCAACTGGAGGAGCAGGCGGAAATCCTCGGCGTACGCCAGCGCGTGCTCTTTGCTGGCACTGTAGCCCGCGCACGAGTCCAGGGCTACCTCAAGGCCTGTGATGTCTTTGTGCTGAACTCGACCTACGAGGGGTTGCCCCATGTGATCCTGGAGGCAGCGGCGGCCGGACTTCCAGTGGTCGCCACCAACGCTGGCGGTACGGCGGAGGTCATGCACGACTATGCTCACGGCCAACTGGTGCCAGTGGGAGACGCATCTGCGTTGCATGCAGCTATCATCCATTGGCTGGGCCGTCCAAAGCCCGAGCCAGCGACCTTGCCTGTGCGTTTCTCCCACGAGCAGATGGTCCACGATACTGAGAAACTGCTGCAGAACCAAGCTCAAGGGCTCCATCGATGATCGGCCTCTTGGCTGTAGGCAACGATCCTACCATCGCGCTTCGGCCTGATGCCGTGATGGGCGACACCCATCAGCGGCAGATTCGATATGCCTCGATCCTGCGCGAGTACCACTTGATCACCAAGGCGCCGCCCCTGTCTGTGCCCCCGCGCATACAGGTTACCGGCAACTTCTGGGTGTACCCATGTGGTCGCCGCAGCATGGCGTCGTACCTCATCGACGCCACCCAAACTGGTTGGAAGATTGTTCGGGAGAATGCCGTCGAGGCCGTTTCCGCTCAGGACCCATTCCTGACGGGCGTGATCGGTTACGCCATCGCTCAGCGCGCCGGACTTCCCTTGAGCCTGCATTTCGTCGCCGATGCCCTGGACAACCCAGCATGGTTGGGAGAGAAACTCGTCTACCGCGCGCTGAACCGGCTCGCCCATTGGCTTGTTCCTCGCGCCAGCACCTATCGGGTCGTCAGCGCTTCAGAGCGGGCCAAGCTTGTCGGCTTGGGAGTCCCCATTGAGAGGATCTGGAACCTGCCCTCCATCACCGATTTCTCCCGGTTCTTGGCCGCCAATGGCTCTTCCCTTCGCCACCGTTGGCTGGGGTCGAGGCACGATCAGGTCATCCTGTGTGTGGCACGCTTGGTTCCCCAGAAGGACCTTCATACGTTGCTTCGGGCAATGGTGAGGATCCGGGCACAACATCCAGCCGCACTGCTGGTTATCGCCGGCAGCGGGCCGATGGAGGGGACATTGCGTCGTTTGATCACTGAGCTGGCCCTTGAGGAGCAGGTCCTCATGTTGGGTGGCATTCCATATGATGAACTGGCCGGCCATTACGCGGCGGCCGACGTGGTGGTCCTGTCGTCGGTCTACGAGGGCAACGCCCGGGTGTTGGCAGAGGCCGCGGCCTCCGCCAGGCCAGTGGTGAGCACGGACGTGAGTGGCGCCAGGGACACCATCGTGGATGGACAGACGGGCTTTGTCGTGCCCATCGGTGACGAGACGGCGATGTCCGAGCGTGTGATAGACTTGCTCAAGGATCCCGACCAAGCACGGAGCATGGGACAGCAGGCCCGCGCCCACGTCTTGGCGCTGTACAACCCTGAGCGTATACTTGCTGGGTTTCAAGACCTGTGGGAAGCGACAGCACGCGCACCGAAACCGATGGTAACACCATGACAAGGCAGAAACTGCTGTACGTGCTGCCCACGTACGACCAGGATTCCGATGAGCACCTTTACCACCTTTATGGTTTCTTGGAGGAGACCGCGGTCCATGGCGATACCTGGCTGCTCATTGAACGTGCAAAAGGGACGCCTCAATTCCCTCGTGTGCGGGTGTATCGAAGAGTTCTACAAATTCCTCTATTACGGGCCCTTGAGGTCTTGCTGGTCATGATTTGGGCACGAACGCAGGGCTATCGCCACTTTTACGTGCACTATTCGGTCTCTGCCGCCATCCTGGCTGCCCTGGTGACCCGCACTCTGGGAGGAACTTCGTACTACTGGAACTGCGGTCACCCGCTGGACTTTGTCCCGCCAAGAATCCGCAGTTGGTCCGATTGGATGACCAGGCTGCGCAACGTGTACCTGCTGGGACTGACGATGCGGCTGGTGCACCATCTGGTGACCGGGACGGAGAGCATGGCGCGCTACTACAGCGAAGGCTATCGCCTGCCTCGTGAGAGCGTACGGGTAATGCCCAACTGGGTGGATCTGAAACGCTTCCGTGCCCTTCCCCGGCGAGAAACCCTCAGGGCGGAGCTGGGATGGCCCAAGGGTGCCAATGTGGTCTTGTTCCTTCACCGACTAGCGGAGCGCAAGGGCGCCCACCGCATCGTGCCCATCGCCCAAGAGGTACTGGCCCAATCGCTCCAAGGAACACTGCCAACCCTCTTTGTCGTGGCTGGCGACGGACCGTACCAGGAGCAGTTAACTCTTGACGTAAAACATGCCGGGCTCGACGAACACATACGACTCGTGGGAGCTGTGCCCAACCGGGAGGCGATCCGGTATTTTGCCGCGGCCGATGCGTACATGATGCCCTCCACGGAAGAGGGGTTCCCTCGCGTACTTCTGGAGGCCATGGCCGCAGGATGTCCTTTTGTGGCCACGGACGTGGGCGGGGTGCGCGACATCCTCACCCCGGCGCAGGCATGGGGTCTGGTGCCGCAGGCCGATTGGAAGGCCATGGCGAACAAGCTCATCCAACTGCTGTCGGACCCCACACGGCACGCTGAATTGGCGCAGGAGGGTATGATTCAAGTACAGCGTTTCTCACAGGAGAAGGTGGTGCAGCAGTTTTTGGACCTGTTGTCAGCCGGATGATGTCTGACAAAGAGCGAGCCCTATGAGCGACCCTCGATTTGTTCGGGCATGGCCCCAGGCTCAGGTATCGGCCCGACTCTACACGACACGCTATGCCGTAGCCATGTTTGACCAGGCTCAGTGCCGCCGCATTCTCGACGTAGGCTGTGGTGACGCCTACTTTGAGGAGCGGTATCCAGAGCGCTTTGTCGGCATGGACATCGAGATGCCCAGGCTCCGGCTGGCTCATGAGAGAGGAGTACAACTTCTCGTTCTCGGCAGCGCAGACCACCTACCGTACGCACCTGAATGCTTTGATGGCGTGTTGATGAAAGACGTCCTGGAACACTTTTACCTTGAGGCCGCGTTTCACATTCTGCACGAGGTATCCCGCGTCCTGAAGCCCGGAGGAACGCTGATCGTCACCACCACCAAGAACGTACAGTCCTTCTGGGACAAACCGGACCACGTCCGCCCCTACTCCAACAAGTGGGTGAAGCGCGTGCTCGTCGATGAGCTCAATCTGTACAAGCTTGTCGCCGCTCAGGAGCTCTCTGGTGGGATACGGGGCTTTGGCCGGCTGGGGCTCGAATGGCTTACCCATGCACTGGCCAATCGCTGCGGATTTCGAAATACCCATGGGATTCTTACGCTGAGGAGAGCCTAGGATGCTCAAGACACTATGACCGTACGCTGTCTCGTGACTGGAGTAGCGGGGTTCATCGGCTCACATTTGGCCGAGCGCCTGTTGCGCGAAGGCTATCACGTCGTAGGCGTGGATTGCCTGCGGGACTACTACTCGCCCGATATCAAGCGGTCGAACCTTGCGGCGCTCCTGCCTCAACCCGCATTCCAGTTCCACCCGGTGGACCTCATACAGGCCAACCTGCGCCTACTGGTTGAAGGGACCGACGTCGTCTTCCACCAGGCTGCTCAGCCGGGAGTGCGCGCCAGCTGGGGCGACAGCTTTCGCGTCTACGCGGAGGACAACATCCTGGCCACCCAGCGCCTTCTGGAAGCCTGCAGGGAGACCAGCGTCCACCGGTTCATCTACGCTTCGTCATCCTCGGTCTACGGCAACACCATCGATCTTCCGGTCACCGAGCGGAGCGCGACCAACCCCGTGTCCCCCTATGGCGTAACCAAGCTAGCCGCGGAGCACCTGTGCCACCTGTACCATAGCAGCTTTGGGGTGCCTGCAGTCGCCCTGCGCTACTTTACGGTCTACGGCCCCCGTCAGAGGCCCGACATGGCGTTCTCCCGCTTCATCAGTGCGATCCATGGTCGGCGGCCGATCACCGTCTACGGCGATGGTGAGCAGACGCGGGATTTTACCTTTGTCGGTGATGCGGTGGAGGCAAACCTCAGCGCCATGCGCTTTGCTTCTCCCGACTGGCGCGTGTGGAACATTGGTGGCGGAACCCGGGCCAGCGTGCGTGAAATCATCACTCTGCTTGAACGCCTGATGAAACAATCGGCCATCCTGAAGGTCATGCCTCCCCAGGAGGGCGATGTTCGTCACACATGGGCCGACGTCAGCGCAGCCGAGCGGGACCTCGGCTTTGCACCCCAGCATACCCTGGAACAGGGACTTGGCGCCCAGATCGATTGGCAGATTCACGCGGCCACTGAGGTCTAACAAGTGCAGGCAAGACCAGTGCAGAAAACAGGTCAACCTCCATGTTAGCGCGCAAGACCGTGCTCCTCTTTGCGGTGAGCATGTCGGGATCTGCCCTCGGGTTTCTGTCCACCATCGTCGTTGCCCGTTGGATGGGTGCCGGTGCCTTGGGGACGGTCAGCTACTACCTGGCTCTGTTAGGCATGCTCTCAGTGTTCCTGGACATGGGACTGGCCTTCTCCCACCTCAAGAGGGTCGCGGAGACCGAGGAGGATCCCGCCTCCCTCATCGGCACATACCTTGTGCTCAAGCTCTTCCTCGCTGTCATCTTTTTGCTCCTGGCCCTGCTGTTGCCGGCCGCCCGCAACCTCTTGGGTTACCCTACGTTTGCCAGCCCACAGGAGCGGTCCATCTATGCCATCATCGCGGCCACCTATGTCTGCCATAGCCTGGCCAGCGTCCTCCTGTTCACCTTTGAGGCGCGCATGGAGACCGCTCGCGAGGGCTTCATTGTCCTCGCTGGAAGCTTCCTTTCCTTTGTCGCGAAGGTCGCAGTTGCCTTCATGGGCTGGGGGGTCGTGGCCCTCAGCGGGGCCTACCTCCTGGAGCCCATCATCCTGATCTTGTGCGCGATCTGGTTGTTCCGCGGCTATCGCGTATCGCGTCCAACCCTGTTGACCATCCGCGATTACGTACGATACGCCTTCCCCCTGAGCCTCGACACAGGAGTCAGTCTGGTCAACAGCAACCTTAACCCCGTCCTCATCGGAGCATGGTGGAGCCCTACTGAAGTAGGCTACTATGGGTCCGTAATTGGGTTTGGCGCGCTCCTTGACCGTGTGGCCGCCGCCGCATCGGTGCTGTTCTTCCCACAGGCTTCGACGGACGCGGCCCATGGCCGGTGGGAGGAGCTCCATCGCCGGCTGTTCGTTATCGAACGTTACGTCCTCGTCATAGTCGGGCCGCTGGCTGTAGCCCTGTTCGCCTTTGCCCAGGACATCGTGCGCATTGCCTTGGGTCCAGACTTTCTTGCAGCAGGCTCAATCCTGTCGGGCCTTGCTATCAGCAGCGTAGTGGCTGCAGTGTTTCAGCCGTATGCCATCATCCTCTACGCCATCGAAAAGCAGCGCTCCCTGCTGAGCAGCAGCCTGGTTGGCCTGGGTGCGTTGCTAACAGTCAGCACACTGTTAGTGCCCCGCAGCTTCGCCTCTGTGCCCTTGCCTGGCTTGGCGGGCACTGGAGCCGCCATCGCGTTGGTGGCCATGGCTCTGGCGCGTGGCTGTTTTCAGCAGCGCATTGTCCGCCGCTATACCGGCATCCCCTTGTACTCCAAGCTGTGGACCCACGTTTTGGCGGGGTTGGCCATGTACGCCTGCCTCCAGTTGCTCAAGGGCCTTTTGCAGCAACTGATCTGGTGGTTTCGATTGCCCCTGCTCTCCTTCATCGGTCTCGCGTTCTATCTCAGCATCTTGGTGCTCACGCGCCAGTTCACAGCAAGCGACGCGCGCGTCTTCTTGAACATCCTCCATCCTCAACAGATGGCCAAGTACATTGCCGCCGAGCTGAGCGAGCGATCATGAGCAGCAGGGTCGAGAGCGGGCGAGAGGCATACTGGCGACTGTCCATCAGCTACCGACGGGCGCTGCTTAACAGCCTCCTGCGAGGCCTGCAGCCATATGTGCGAGGCGTTGTGCTCGATGTGGGCGGCGAGAAACACAGCACCGTGCTTCATCCCCTTGACCACAGAAAGACAGTGGAGCGGTGGCTGTACCTGAATGTGGGGGCAGCCACCTTTCCTGACATTTTGGCTGACGGGGCAGGACTGCCCCTGGTCGATGCCAGCGTCGACACGATCCTCTGCCTGGAGACGCTGGAACATGTGCGGGACCCGATTCAGGTCGTGAGGGAAGTGGCTCGCGTCTTGCGACCCGGGGGGACGTTGATCCTGAGCCTGCCCTTCCTCTACCGCATTCACTCGGCGCCGCATGACTATTGGCGCTTCACATCCCACCAGGTTGAGCGGATGATTCGCGAAGCGGGGATACAGACCGTTCGCATTAATCAATTGGGCCGTTTCTTCACCGTCATCTGTGATATGGTCAAGCAGGTGGTGGCCGAGATTCGCTCGCCGCTCCTCCGCTGGTGTCTATGGGGAGCCATTGCACTGCCCGCAGGTATCCTCGTAGCCCTTGAGCAGGACGGCATGGGAGAGCGGTCAGCGTCACTCAACGCCTACGCGACAGGCTACCTAGTCGTCGGTATCAAGGACAACCATGTCTGAATCCCCTTCCTTGTCCGAACGTTATCAGGATCACCACAGCCGATCCGGCCGGTACGGTTTCAGCTACCGCCTGGGCGAACGCGGTCCGCAGTTTGCCCTCTGGATTGGGGTCGGAGTTCGCGTGCTCGACCTGGGCTGCCGTGACGGCATCCTGACCGAACACTATGTGCAGGGCAATCACGTGATCGGTGTGGATATCGATCCCGGTGCCCTGGCCCGCGCGCGTGCTCGTCTCGGCATCGAGACGCTCGATCTCGACCTCAACCGCGCCAGTCTCCCGTTTGATGACGCTTCGTTCGATGCCGTGGTGGCAGGCGAGGTCTTGGAGCACCTGACAGATCCCCGAGCGGTCGTGACGGAAGCCTGTCGGGTGCTAAAGCCCGCAGGGGTCTTTGTGGGATCGGTTCCCAACAGCTTTCACTGGCGGGCGAGGTTGGCTTTCTTGCAGGGATTCAGCATCGAAGATCCAACGCACCTGCAGCAATTCTCCCGCAAGCGCCTCTTGGCGCTGCTGCAGGGTTTTGTGTCAGTGGAGATCCTCCCCGTGGGGGGAATCGGTGGACGAAGGCTGCCGGTCCTCCCTGGCAGTCTGTCGGAAAGTATCATCCGAAAGCTGCCCGATTGGTTTGCCAATGACTGGCTGTTCCGCGCCATCAAGCGGTCCTCCGAGGGGCAGGGGACTGGTGGCGGTCATCAAGTCACTCCAGTGGAACCAGGGTCGTGAAAGGCCCGCGGGTGCTCCAGCTCATCGCCTCGTCCAGGGGCGGAGGGGCGGTCCATGTACGTGACCTGACCTTCGGTCTGCAAGCCCAGGGTTTTAGCGTCTGCGTTGCGATGCCAGAGGATGACGGCAACGTACGCCGCGACGAATTGGAGAGCCAAGCCGTGCCTTTCCATCGCGTGGATATCGCGGAGGGCTTCTCCGGGCGAGCCTTGTGGAGAATTCGGGAGCTCGCATCCGGGGCCGATCTCCTGCACGTTCATGGAGCACGGGCAGCTCTGTTTGGCCGCCTCGTGGCCGCATCGCTGGGCCAGCAGCGTCCTCGGACCTTGTTTACCGTACATGGCTTTGCCGCCCCCCATTACCCCTGGATCAAGCGCAAGGCCCTGCTCCTGATTGAGCGGATCCTGGCCCGGGTCACCGACGCCTGGATCTGTGTCTCCCAAGCCGAGCGAGACAGCCTGATCGCATCCCGCGCTGCGGATCCCCGTCGCACCACCGTTATTCACAATGGCATCGATGTTACTCGTTTCGCGCCCTTGGAAGAAGCATGCCAGAGTGCGCGACACACCCTGGGATTGGACCCTACAGGGTATGTTGTCGTTACCGTTTGTCGTCTGTACCGGCCCCGCGACCTGGGCACGCTTCTGCAGGCATTTCGGCTTTCAGTTGACCGTGGCCTGCGCGGACAACTCCTGATCGTAGGCGAGGGGCCCCTCCGTCCGGACATCGAACGCCACGTGGCTAGCCTGAAACTGGGCGGGATCGTCCGGTTGCTGGGGATGCGCCGGGACGTTCCTCTGCTCCTCAGCGCTGCGGATTGCTTTGTTCTATCTTCCCGCGGATGGGAGGGGCTCCCGCTCACGGTGCTGGAGGCAATGGCGGCCGGCCTTCCTGTCATCGCCAGCGACGTCGGCGGGACCAAGGAAGCCGTCGTCGAGGGCGAGACCGGTCACCTGTTCGCTCCTGGCGACTTTGGTGCCCTGGCCTCTCGTTTGCAGGAGCTGGCAGCTAACCGCTCTCGTGGGCACGAACTCGGGCTGGCGGGCAGGCAGAGGGTTGAACGGCTGTTCACCGCAGACCGCATGGTCCGCCAGACCAGCGTGCTGTATCACGCCATCCTTTCCAGCCCGCGCACAGCGCCTTACTGATCCACGCGTGAGATGAGGCGAGGTCATGAGCAAGATTCTGCATGTCTACAAGGATTATTACCCGGTACTTGGAGGCATGGAAAACCACATCAAGATGCTCTCCGAGGCCCTGGTCAAGCTGGGCCATCAGGTCACTGTCCTCGTCACCGATCCCTCATCCCGGACCCATGTCGAGGAGGTGAACGGCGTGCAGGTGATCAAGGCAGCGCGGCTGGCCACGGTGGCATCGACACCCCTGAGCCTGGCGCTCCCGCATAAGCTCTGGCGGCAAGACCCGGACATTACCCATTTGCACTTTCCCTATCCGGTGGGTGAGCTGTCGGAGCTCCTTTTCGGCCGCGCGCCGCACACGGTGATTACCTACCACAGCGACGTCGTGCGCCAACGCGGCATCCTGCGCCTCTATCGCCCGCTGCTGTGGCGCGTGCTCGACAAAGCGGAACGCATCATCGCCACCAGCGCCAATTACATCCGCTCATCACCGTATCTCAGCCGCTATGCCGACAAGTGCACCGTCATTCCCCTGGGCATTGACCTGGAGCGCTTTCTCGCGCCCAGTCCGCAGCGGGCGGCAGAAATCCGCACCGCCCACGGTACGCCCCTGATCCTCTTTGTGGGCAAGCTGCGCTATTACAAGGGCCTCCAGTACTTGCTGAGGGCCGTGCCAGACATAGCCGGCAAGCTCCTGGTGATCGGCAGCGGGCCGATGGAATCAGAGTGGCGACAGTTGGCTGCTTCACTGGGCATCCAGAACAGGGTGATCTTCCTGGGACAGGTGAGTGACGAGGAGTTGCCGGCCTACTACCAGGCTTGTGACCTGTTCGTGCTGCCGGCCAGCGAGCGCAGCGAGGCCTTTGGCACGGTTCAGATTGAAGCCATGGCGAGCGGGCTGCCAGTGGTGTGTACTGAGCTCGGGACAGGGACTTCGGCAGTGAACCTCGATGGGCAGACCGGTCTTGTGGTTGAGGCACAGAGCCCGCCGGCTTTACGCGACGCAATCCTGTCCCTGTTGGCAGATCCCGTCCGACGACAGGAAATGGGAAAACGCGCCCGGGAGCGCGCTTTGACGGAGTATTCCCTACAGCGGATGGTGGAGAGGACTACTGCCTTGTACGACCAGCTGCTGAATACTTGATTTTTGCGGTTACCTACGGTAAGATTCGCCCATGAGAGTCCTCATAACCGGTGGCGCCGGCTTCATCGGCTCGCACCTCGCGGACCATTGGCTGGCGCATGGTGCGGGGGTGACAGTTGTGGACAACCTGTCCACCGGCCGGCGCCTGAATCTGGAACACCAAACGGGGGTGCCCCGTTTTCGTTTTATTGAGGGTGACGTACTGGACCGCACTCTAATGTCAGAGCTGATCGAACAGCACGATCTAATCTGCCATCTGGCGGCAGTTGTCGGAGTCAAACGGGTACTCAGCGATCCTTTGACGGCGATCCAACAGAACGTCGGCGGGACTGAAGTCGTTCTTGCTCTCGCCCAGCAGTACCATCGGCGTGTGGTGTTTGCCTCCACATCGGAGGTCTACGGAAAGAACCCGCACGTTCCATTTGCAGAGGATGACCCGTCGGTGTTGGGATCCACTCGCACGACGCGCTGGTGCTATGCGGTCAGCAAGATCCTCGATGAGCACCTGTGCCTGGCCTACCATCACCGTGGGCTACCGGTGTCCATCGTCCGGTACTTTAACGCCTATGGACCACGGCTGGATCCCAGGGGTTACGGTAGCGTCATAGCCATGTTCGTCACACAAGCTTTGGCTCGCCAGCCCCTGACGGTCCATGGTCAGGGACGTCAGACGCGATGTTTCACCTACGTCCAGGACACCGTTCAGGGCACGGCGTTGGCCGCGCAACGTCCTGAGGCGCTGGGTCAGGCCTTTAACATCGGCCACAGCGGTGAGATCTCGATACTTGAACTGGCCAAACTGGTCCAGCGTTTGACGAGGTCGGATGCGGGTATAATCCTCACGCCCTACGAGCATGTCTACGGTGCCGGATTCGAGGATACCGAGCGCCGTGTTCCCAACATAGGTAAGGCACGCGATCTTCTCGGCTTCTGCGCTGAGGTGACCTTGGAACAGGGTTTGCAGAGAACCATCGCCTGGTTCTCTGAGAATCAGGCGACGGCCTAGCCCACAATGAGGTAACGCACTCATGCGGACCAAGCTTGCTGTGTATTGTGACAAGGTGCTGGAGGCTGGCTGGCTTCTGGCCGTTGTCATCACCCCACTCTTCTTCAACGTGTACTCTAGCCGGGTCTTTGAGCCGGACAAGCTCTCCATCCTGCGATCAATCGCCCTGATCATGAGCGTTGCCTGGCTCATACGGTTGCTCGATGGCAGTAGTTGGGGACAGGACCCGGCCCCCAGGGACCACAAGAGCCTTGCTCAACCCGAAGGCAGTGGTGTCTGGACCCGCATGACCATGACGCCCTTGGTGCTGCCCACTGTGCTGCTAGTGGGTGCGTATGTCCTCAGCACGATCCTTTCGGTTGCACCACGCGTCAGCTTCTGGGGCTCCTACATGCGCCTCCAGGGAACGTACACGACCTTTTCCTATATCATCATCTTCTTCCTCATGCTGGGCAGCATGCGCCGCCGTGACCAAATGAACCGGCTGTTCACGGCGATCATCCTGACCAGTCTTCCGATTTCGTTGTACGGAATCTTGCAGCATTTCAGCAAAGATCCCCTCCCGTGGAGCGGAGATGTGACGCTTCGCGTTGCAGGTAATATGGGAAACGCGATCTTTGTGGCCGCCTATCTCATCATGACTTTTCCAATCACGTTGGCCCGGTTGATCGATGCCTTTTCCAGCATGTTGAGAGATCAAGACAGTGGCCTTTCCCACGCCATCCTGGCAGGATGTTATGCCTTCATCCTGGCGGTCAATGCGGTGTGCGTCTTTTTCACCCAGAGCCGCGGCCCCTGGCTGGGGCTGATGGGGGGGGTCTATGTCTTTATGCTGGTAACCCTGGTATCGCTACGCCACGGGCTCAGCGATCAAAGCCGGTTGACGACGCGGGATGCCCTGCGCGCCTTTGCTTTTGCCGTCTTGAGCATTCCCGTGGGTGTGGTGCCCGCGTATGCAGTCCTTGTCGTCCTGAGACGTGGCCTGCGCTGGCTCTGGTTGGGCCTCGTCATTCAGACGATATTGATCGGGTCGCTCCTGATGGTTTTCAACCTGCCGAACACCCCCCTTTCGCCCCTTCGCGAGCTCCCCTACCTTGGCAGACTGGGAAACCTCTTGCAGACCGAGGGTGGAACGGGCAAAGTACGCGTGCTCATCTGGGAAGGGGCCATCGATCTGATCACTTCCAACCCGCTGCGCGCGGTTGTGGGTTACGGTCCCGAGACTATGCACGTTGCCTACAATCCTTTCTATCCCCCAGAGTTGGCTCACTATGAGGCGCGGAACGCGTCACCAGACCGGGCGCACAACGAGACCATTGACGCCCTCGCCATAACCGGTGTGATCGGTTTTGTGATCCAGATGGTCCTCTTCGGCAGCCTGTTCTACTTTGGGCTCAAGTGGCTTGGGTTCATGGATACGGGTAGGGAACGCAGGTGGTTTTGGTCTCTGAGCGTTGGCGGAGCCGTCGCCGGCACGTTGCTGCCGCGCCTGCTGGGAGGCTCCTTTATTCTTTCCGGCGTTGGGCTTCCCGTAGGTTTTGTGGTGGGTGTCAGCCTGTACCTGATGATTTCGGCAGCTTTCTTCTATCGAGAGACCGCTCGTGTCACCGTTTCCCTTCGAGATCAACTCATGCTCATCGCCCTATTCTCGGCCCTCGTTGCCCATTTTATCGAGATACACTTTGGCATTGCCATCGCTTCGACCAGAGTGCATTTCTGGGTCTATGCTGCCATGTTGGTCCTGCTAGGACTGAACCGCATCCAGGAGGAGCCGATCGCCCAGCCAGTGGCTGAGACGGGTGTACATGACCCTCCTCCTCGCGTGCGCACTGGCAAGAAGGCGCGGCGCCAGGCACGCCAAGAGCAGTTCTCGACAGCAGTGACTGTGACGGCGGCCGGCGCTTCGCTGACCCCCAAGATCATCGCCACCGCCCTGGTCATTGGCGTTATCTTGATGACCCTCGCCTTCAACTTTGTCACCAATCCAATGGGCGAATTGGATACCCTGCGGGTCATCCAACTCTCCCTGACCACCTACGCTCCCAAAGGTGACCCCCTCACCTTTTCGCCCGGCGTCTTGTTGATGGTCTTTCTCACCTGGCTGGTAGGCGGGCTCGTCGCCCTGTCGGAGGTGGAGCGCGCCGGCCCAGCGCGGCAGAGCCCCCTGTGGTGGGTGTCTGCAGCAGGAATCTACACAGCAGTCACCCTGACGGTGTTCCTGTTTGGCGCGGCCGTACATGCTTCTGCCATCCGGCCCGGCAACGACGTTGCCAATACTATTACCCTATTCAACGTTAACTTGGCCATCATGGGGCTGCTCATTGCCGCAGTCCTGACCGCGGACAGCCGGCTACCAGGGCGCTTCTGGCGTACGGCCAACCTCTGGATGTACCCAATCCTGATTGCCCTAATCGCTGTGGTCGCCTTTGCAACGAATATAAGCATCATCAAGGCTGACATCTACTACAAGCAAGGGTTGAGAGCCGAAGAAGCCCGAAGGTGGGACTTGGCTGTGGGCTACTACAACCGTGCCATCTCCCTGGCGCCCTCCCAGGATTACTATTACCTATTCCTCGGACGCGCCATGGTTGGCCAGGCAGGGGTCGCCAGTGATGCCAGCGAAAGGAATCGATGGTTCGAGCAAAGCGTCAAGGCGCTGGACCAGGCGCGGGTGCTGAATCCTCTGAATACGGATCACTTTGCCAACCTGGGCCGCATGTATCGCAACTGGGCAGACTATGCGTCTACGCCAGAAGAGAGGGCCGACAAACTTGGGCGGTCCCACGCGTTCTACCAGGAGGCGATCCGGCTCAGTCCTAACAATGCGCAGCTCTACAACGAGTGGGCCCTGGTATACATGGCTGAAGGCGATATGGCCTCGGCTCAGGAGAAACTGCAAGTCTCCCTGGATCTGGACGCCAAGTTCGCCAACACGTACCTGATCCTCGGCAACTTGGCCTCGCTGCAGGGAGCTGTTGAGGACGCGGCTTCTGCCTATGCCAAAGCGTTGGCCATCAGTCCTGACAATGCAGAGGCATGGAGCGCATTGGGCTACGCGTATTACCAACAGGGGAACATCACAGAGGCACTGTCAGCCAACCTCAAGGCGCTGGAAATCGATCCGAATCTCGCGCGGGCGCACAGCACCCTGGGATTGATCTACTTTGACACGGGAAGGCTGGAAGAGGCGATCAGCGAGAATGAAAAGGTGCTGCAAGCCTACCCCAACGACCTGATCAGCCATCGCAACCTGGCGCTGCTGTACCAACGCATTGGCCGCATCGAAGATGCTCTTACCCATGCTCGCAGGACACTGGAACTCTCGGCGGATAGCGACAAGCCGGCTGTCCAGCAGTTCATCGAGCAGTTAGAAGCCGAGATCGCGCTCCAATAGGCCAAACCGAGACGCAAGAGGTAGTCGCGTGACTCGATACGTACTGATTTTTGCCAGCGCGCTCATGATCGCCGTAGGGAGCACGCCGATCTTTCGTAAGATAGCGCCCAGGTGGGGATTCATGGACCAACCCAGCTCGCGCAAGGTGCATGTTCGGCCAGTCCCCCGGCTGGGTGGAGCCGCCATCTACCTAGGTTGCATACTCGCGTTACTGGTCGTCGGAGACCGGTTCTACGTGCCCCAGCTGGTCAGCATTTTGGTGGGAGCATCTCTCGTTTCTTTCCTCGGCCTCTGGGACGATCGCGTGGGCTTGTCTCCATGGGCCAAACTCATCGGGCAAGCTGCTGCTGCAGGGATCCTCATCTTCTCTGGGGTTGCAGTGGGATTTCTGCGCAATCCCATCCTCAACCTGGGTGCCAGCGTTCTATGGATCGTCGGCATCACGAATGCCATGAACCTGTTGGACAATATGGATGGTCTGTCCGGCGGTGTGGCAATGATCTGCTCCGCCTTTCTGTGGCTCCTGGCTTCGCTGAGTGGTCAATACCTGGTGGCCAGCATGGCTGCCGCTTTGGTCGGCGCCTGTGTGGGATTCCTCTACTACAACCTGAACCCCGCCAGCATCTTTATGGGCGATACCGGAAGCCTGTTTATCGGCTTCACCCTGGCGGCCCTGGGCATCAAGTTGCGCTTTCCAGACAATGTTGACTTTGTCACGTGGATGATACCTCTGGTGGTTCTCGGCCTGCCCATCTTTGACACCACACTGGTCTTTCTCTCGCGGCTACGCCGTGGCCTCAACCCCCTTACCACCCCGGGCAAGGATCACGTCTCTCATCGTCTGGTCAGGATGGGAGCCACGCCCAAAGAGGCAGTCCTGTCCCTATACCTGGTCAGCTGTGCCCTCGGGGTGGTGGCAACGTTTCTGACCAAGGCCAGCGTGGTCGAAGGGTATTTCGCAGGGGTCATTCTCCTGGTCATCGGCGCCGTGGCCATTTGGCGCCTTGAGCAGGTCGGGCGGTGACACGTGGACACTGACGGGGCGAGCCTGTTGGGTACGCGCATCAACGATAGAAGCGCGCGCATTTGCGTGCTGGGGCTGGGATACGTTGGGCTTCCGCTTGCCGTGGGCTTTGCCAGCGCCGGCTATCGGGTGACGGGACTGGATACAGACCCGGTCAAGGTTGAGGCCATCGGCAGGGGTGATAGCTACATCGGTGACGTTTCAGCGGAAGATTTGGTCACGGCAACCTCGATGGGCACCCTCGAAGCGACCACTGACTATGATATCCTGCGGGACATGGATGTGATCTTTATCTGTGTTCCCACTCCATTCGATGCCATGAAGGCCCCAGACCTCTCGGCTATCGTCAATGCCTCTACGGGGATCGCCCAGCGCCTTCGCCTAGGCCAGTTGGTGATCCTGCAAAGCACGACTTACCCTGGAACCACCGAGGAACGCGTCCTGCCCATCCTGGAGGCCAGCGGGCTGAAAGCCGGACGTGACTTTTATCTCGCGTTTTCGCCCGAACGAATTAACCCCGGGGACAAGGCCCACCACGTCGGCAATCTGCCCAAAGTTGTTGGGGGGCTCACCTCCCAGTGTGCTGCCTTGGCTAGCCAGTTACTCGCCCAATTGTGGCCCGAGGTCTATGTAGTCTCCTCTCCTCGAACCGCTGAGATGTCCAAGCTGTTGGAGAATATTTTCCGCAGCGTCAACATCGCCCTGGTCAACGAACT
>DDYO01000154.1 GCA_002348045.1 Anaerolineales bacterium UBA2232 | reverse complement strand
GTGGTGCAGGTCTACGGGACCAACCGCTCGCGTCAGCAGCCCAGACCGCGGGTCCTAATCCGCTAGTACCGGCACCTGGTCAACGTGAGATCCTCATTGGCCGCGATCCAGCGCTTCAGGGGACTCAGCACTGCTGGCTCGATCATCCAGCAGTCTCCATGCACCACGCACGCGTCGAGGAGCGCGACGGGCAATGGTTCGTCGTGGACCTCGAAAGCCACAAGGGCACATTCGTCAACTACGAGCGAGTGCCTCCCAGTCCCGAGGGCCAGCTCCTGGAACCTAATGACACACTGTGGGTGGCACCATACGCGTTTCGGCTCCGGCTGGGATATCAGCGCCAGGGACTGGAGCCGGCACACATGCGGCTCGATGCGCAGGGCCTGGTGCGTACCGTAGATCGTGGGCGGACGACAATCCTGGACCTGGAGGCGGATAGCCTGGCATTCCAGCCCGGTGAGTTCGTTGCCCTGGTCGGGGGCAGCGGTGCAGGCAAAACAACCCTGATGAAGGCCCTTAACGGCCTCCAGCCGGCACAGAAGGGTCGCGTCCTGATCGATGGCAAGCCGATTATTGACGCTGGCGACGCACGACAGTTCGCTGCCTTGCACGCGATCATGGGCTATGTGCCGCAAGACGACGTCATGCACCGGGATCTGACGGCTTGGGAAGTGTTATGGTATGTGGCTCGACTGCGACTGGCCGATCTGACTCCTCCGGAGACAAGAGCCTGCATTGAACAGGCATTGGGTGCCGTGGATATGCAGGATCACAGCGGCAAGCGCGTCACCAAGTTGAGCGGTGGGCAGCGCAAGCGCATCAACATCGCCATGGAATTGTTGGCTCGCCCGCGCTTGTTGTTTCTCGACGAGCCAACATCCGGTCTGGACCCAGGGCTGGACCTGGAGATGATGAGCTTGATGCGTCGCTGGGCTCGGGGAGATGGCGACGGCGCGAGTCGCGATCCAAAGACGATCGTCTTGGTGACCCACGCCACGCAAAACATCGAGCAGTGCGACTACCTGGCGTTCATGGCGCCGGGTGGCAAGCTGGCTTTCTTCGGGCCTCCATGCGAAGCCAAGACTTTCTTCTTTCCCGGCCGCCCCTTAGAGGAAGTCACATACTCACATATCTACCTAGAGCTGTCCAGGCCGGCTGATGGTGACCAAACATCGGATGCGTGGGTGAACCGGTTCAAAACGTCAGCCTGCTATGGCCAATACGTGTGCGCCCGGACTCCGCAGGCGGCCCTGGGCACAGGAGAAGAACTGCTCCCTGCTGCCAGGACATCGAGGCCCTACCTGAGCCGGGCTGAAGTGCGACAGCAAGCTGGTCAGTTTTCTACCCTGGCTGGGCGAACAGTGCGCCTCTTGTTTCGCGACCGGCTGAATGCAGCCTTTCTTCTACTCCAGGCGCCCATTGCCGCAACTCTCCTGGCCGCGGTCTCGTCGCGGTTGGCACTTCAGCCGGTGGGTGCCGTCGATGCTAAGAAGGTGCTGTTCATTATGGCCTGCGCGGCGGTGTGGCTCGGAATTATCAACGCCACAAAAGAGATCGTGAAAGAACAGCCTATCTACCAGCGCGAGCGACTTTATGGGTTGGGGGCGGCACCGTATGTCTTATCACGGCACTCGATCCTGGCCATGCTGGGCATTGTGCAGGTCGTGCTGCTTGTGTTGTTTGTCGCCTGGCAAATCGAGCTACCGGCGCAAGGCACTTTTCTGCCGGCCATCGTCGAGATGGTCGTTACCCTGGCGCTCAGCATGGCCGCCGGGCTCGCACTCGGCCTGCTCGTATCGTCGTTGGCCACAACGCAGGACCTCGCCACGACGCTCATGTTCCTGATGCTCATCCTGCAGGTAATCTTCTCCGGGCTGCTGTTTGAACCCGAGGGAATAGCTAGTACTATCTCGGTTCTGACCCTGAGCCGCTGGGCCCTGGAGGGACTGGGCACAACGGTGAACCTCAACCAACTGCTGGTTGGGGCCGTGCCTGGCTATGCATGGGATCCCGCCTACCAGTTCTCTGCCTTTCACCTGATACAGACCTGGGGCATACTTGTGGTCTACACCCTCGCTTGCCTCACTTTGGCGTGCTGGCGCCAGGCCACGAAACGATAGGAGGGACCGATGTACTGCATGAAGTGCGGTGCGAAGAATGACGAAACGGCTCGATTTTGCATTCGCTGTGGCGCGCCTCTGGCACAAGCCCAGTCTGCCCTGCCTCAGTCCCCTGCGCCAGTCCCTGCTCGACACCAAAGCATCCCTGTTCAGCCCGTTGCGCCCGCACTTGGCCGACCTCCAGCCACTGCTGCTAGGCCCGTCACACAAAAAACACGCTGGAAGATGCCGCGTGGAGTCGCTACTTGTGGACTGGCAGCACTGGTGTTCCTGCTCGTGTGCGCCGTAGCTCTTGTGGCCGGGTACCTGTGGCTGGGATTCAGTCCCACCAGCCGGACGGCCAGGATCCTTCCCGCTGGCAGTCTCCTGCTCATCTCATTCAATCCCGATCCACGTCAGGCGATCTACTATCGAAATGCCGAGGACCTGCAGGCCTTACTGCCGGTTCTGGGCGCTACCTCCGGTCTGAGCGAGTCCCCAGATGAGATCCAGAACGAGCTTCTCAGCGAGCTCGGCATCGATTTTCGAGAGGATATTCTGCCCTGGATCGGCGCTGAGGCCAGTCTGGCCCTCATCGATGTCGAGGCCAGTGCCAGCGTAGACGTTCCACCGGTGGTTCTGGCCGTGGCCACTCGAAACCAGCGGGACGGTACCGGTCAGCGTCAACTGACGTCAGGACACGATCACTATCCGAGATGGTCGCACGACGGCAGCAAGATAGCCTATCTCCGATTCATTGGCGGTGCGTTTCAGTGGGACTATGATGTGTTCATCATGAATGCTGACGGGAGCAGCCAAATCAACCTGACGAACAGCCCTACTACTTGCGACTGGGCGGCAGATTGGTCCCCCGATGACTCTGAGCTCGCGTTCACTCGGTGGAGCACTCCCTATAAGGAAAGCATCTGGGTGATCAAGGCGGATGGAACTGACGCTCATTCCATAACGGGGGACGACAGCAACTCACATGCGGTCTGGTCGCCGGACGGGACGAAGATCGCTTTCCACTCGGGCTTGGGCGGAATGCTCAAGAATGTGTTTGTCATGGATGTCGATGGGGACAATCCGACGCGCTTGACGTCGCGCGACGACTGGCCAACAGATTGGTGGGCCCCGGGTGCCCGTTCCGGCACGCGCGGCGTTGCTCTGGGTTTTCTCGGGCATTGGCCGCCAGATTGGTGGCCCGCTGACTCGGGCGTGCCGCCCTGGGTACTGCTGGTCGGCATCGGCCTGCTCGTTCTGGGCGCAATCGGCCTCTTCCTGGGCATGCGACGCATGGGACGCAACCGCTGGAGGTCACGCNNACGCCCCTATGCGGCTGGCGGTCACTTGCGCGGCGAGTCACAGGTAGGGCCTCCGCCCGGCGCCCTGCCATTTTGCACCCGATGCGGAGCCCAGCAACTGATGGCGAATCCGCGGTTCTGCCATGGTTGCGGCCAGCCCTTTGTGCAGGAAGCCCCGAAGCGCCGCAGGAGGATGCCCTGGCTAGTCCTGGTCCTCTTTGCGATACTCGCCCTGGTTGGGATTGCTGAGATCGTCCTGTTGCTGACGGGCTGGCCGAAGACGCAAACTCTGTCTACGGCGGAGGTGGAGGCGACAGCTGAGGCAATGCTGCACCTCTGGGCGACGCAGACCGCCGAAGCGCAACCGGCGGCGACTGGCGCGCTCGGTGCCACCCCCACGGCGAGCATCGCAAGCTCCAAAACCGCCACGCCCTCCCCATCGATGCCCCCCTCCCCCTCGTTGGTCCCTTCTGTGCAGGTCACCCCGCAGCCAATGCAACTTTACAGCCTCGCCTGGTCGCCGGATGGAAACCTGATTGCCATCGGATCGGCGACAGGCGCGTACCTCTACGAGACAGCGACATGGCAGGAGGCGCGTTTCATTCCTCTGGCTGAGCGTGGCGCCCAGGGTGTCGCATTCAGTTTCGACAGCACGCTGGTTGGCACAGAAGGCCGCGACGTGCAGGTCTGGCGCGTGGCAGACGGCACCTTGGCATACGAACTCGGAGGGACAGAGCAACTGGTAGCCAGCCCAGTAGAGGACCTCTGGGCCACAGTTGGCGAGGACGGACGCCGCTCAGGCAACCTCCGCCTGTGGCAGACTGGTGATGGCCAGCTGGTGCGCACCATTGCCCTGGGTGACCCGTATGCCTCTTCCCTGGAGTTTTCGGCAGACGGCAGTTTGATCGCCGCAACAGGGAGAGAGCTTTTTACCGCGGACGGGAATATAGTGGCGGGGATTCCGAGAGTCTGGCAGGTCGCAAGCGGGCAGCCTGTTGCGTCCCTGGCCTACCAGTTACCTGAGAATGGCTTTGTAGAGTG
>DDYO01000290.1 GCA_002348045.1 Anaerolineales bacterium UBA2232 | reverse complement strand
AGAGCGTCCAGGGTGCTGCGGATATACCCGTTACGGTAACAGCAATTGTGAGTCGGAACGGCGTGTTGCACACGCCGTGACTCGGCACTACAATGAGCGGAGCGTACCCGCCGGTGGTCTCCTTCGACGACCTATCTGGTTCATTCCGGGCGGCGGACAGGAATTGACGGGTCTCTATGCGTAGCACAAGGGGGCCTGCAATGCTTCTGACCACGAGGCAGAGCGCCATTCTCAGGTACCTATTGGAGACGAGCATACCCGAGAGCGCCGGGTTCATCGCGAATGAGCTAGGTCTCAGCCCGCGCATGCTGCGTCACGACCTGCTTACGATTGAGCGCTGGCTGAACGGCAGGAAAGTTGTTCTTGTCAAGAAACCGAACTATGGCGTGTTCCTGGACGCCTCCGCTGCTCGTCGACAGCAACTCATCGAAGAGCTCGAGCACTTGACAAGCCAGCGCTTGGTCGTCGGTGCCAAAGAGAGGCTCCAAGTCCTCATCCTCAAACTCCTAACAGTCAGCGAACCACTGTTGGTTAAGCAACTGGCGCTTGAGCTTCAGGTATCGCACGCTACGATACTAAAGGATCTCGATCAGGCGGAAGTTTGGCTTCAGGAATGTCGAATCTCGATGATTCGCAAACCCAATTTCGGCATTCTGGCCACTGGTGATGAGATCGACATGCGGCAGGCGCTCGTGAACCTACTGGTCGACGCATGCGGGCCAAACGCACTCCTATCGTACTCTCTAGGAACCGCAGCCTCGTTGCGCGCCGTGATGAGGGGGGAAAGAGTCCTCTTGCGTTGCGTGAGTGCATGCCTGGACCAGCTTGACCTGAGGTATTGCCGGCGGCTCGTCACGTCACTGTCTGCCGGACTGGGGTGTCAGTTCATAGACGATTCCTGCGTGTCACTAGTGATTCACTTGGCCCTTATGGCCGAGGGAGTCAGGTGTGGCCGATGCGTCACATTCGACACGAAGCGAACCTCCGTGCTGAAACAAGAGGTCGGCTATGCGCTTGCCAGGCTCACTGCGGACCGAGTCGAACGCCACTATCGTATCAAAGTACCTGAAGGTGAGGTGGCGTTCCTTATGACACAGCTGTCCGCAGCCAGCATTCGCCGGAGCGTCGGAGACGTGCTTCAGGGCGGCATCGGCAGTGCAAATTCCGAAGCACTGCAATTGGCCGACCAGATCGTTGCTGAGGCGTCGCTTTGTCTGCACCCCTACCTGAAAGTGGATCAGCAACTACGCCGCGCTCTAGCGTTTCATCTCGAGCCCATCCTGCACCGGCTTCGGTCCAATATCACCGTCCGGAATCCTTTACTGAACGACATGCGCGAAAAATACCCCCACGTCGTTACTGCAGCTGGGCAGAGTTGCCGGGCAATTGAGAAGCAGCTCGGTATGGCGATTCCACCGGAAGAAGTAGGGTACGTAGCCATGCACCTTGGCGCAGCCATGGAGCGGCTGTGGGCATTCAGCCCCAAGAAACGCGCGGCGGTAATCTGTGCGGAGCGCTCGGCCACTGCCTCGCTCCTCGTGTCGCAGCTACAGGCCCAATGCCCAGCAATTGAGATCGTCCATGTGCTTTCAGTATTTGAAACGGAGCAAAGCAGAACATGGAGCGATGTAGACCTGGTCATTTCCACCAGTCCGCTGGCCCTGCAGAATGTGCCTGTGGTAGTGGTCAGCCCACTGCTGGAAGCTGGCGATCTGATTAAGCTCAGAAAGTTCCTTAGCGTCGAGCGTGCTGCAGGCCAGTCAGACCAGATGGTTGACGATTGCGTGGGCCCGTCGCTGGCCGCTCTGTTGATCCCGGCCACGATACGGGTCAAAGCATCCGCCAGCACTTGGCCCCAAGTGGTCAAGCTTGCCGGCCAGCTGCTGCTCGCGTCCGGAGCGGCAGACGCGACGTACATCAAGGCGATGGAGGCACTAATCCTAAGTCACGGACCCTACGTCGTTCTGCTGCCCGGCATTGCGCTGCTCCACGCCCGCCCGGAGGATGGCGCCAGAAAGCTGGGCATGGCCGTGATGACCCTGAAGACACCGGTGGCCTTCGGTCATCCTGCGCATGACCCAGTGGATATCGCAATCGCATTCACCGCCATTGACCGCTATTCGCACGTGAAAGCGCTCACCCAACTTGTCCAATTGGTGCGCGACCAGTCCGTTGCACGCGCGATCCGCGAAGCAAGCACAGCCGACGAGCTCCTGAATCTCATGAGGCAAGGATGCGATGGCTAGCCGTCAAGTCCATGGCTGTTATGCTTGATAGATCTTTGCTGTTATGGGTGCAGCCGGGGAATAGTACACTCATGTCACAATCTATCGTGACAACTATCACTTCAAATGGACTGCCACAGGTGTCTGGGCGCTATATACTGACTGCAGTGTATCGTGCCGTTAGCATTCGTTGCCGCATGGTAACCTCGACAGAGGGTGGTTGGGTTTGACCGGCATGGTATTGGACGCAGATCTCGTGTTTCTCGATATGGACGCTTCTGGCGCCGAAGGAGTCATTCGTGCGCTTGGCACCAAGCTGATCGAGAAGGGATATGTGCGGGAAGGCTTCATCGATGCCGTGATCGAGCGCGAGAGGGACTTTCCCACTGGCCTGCCCACTGCGATTCCAGTGGCCCTTCCTCACACCGACGCCATCCACTGCGCGAGATGTGCGCTTGCCATCGCCGTCCTGCGTCACCCCGTGACGTTTCGTGAGATGGGTGACTCGACCCGCGAGCTTTCGGTGCAGATCGTGATGCTGCTGGCGATCGACGACCCAAAAGCCCAGGTGCCATGGCTACAAAGCATCGTCGGGTTGCTCCAAGACGGTGATTGCCTCCGCAGCATTCAGACCGCCACTGACAGCCGCGAACTGGCCCTGCAGATTCAGCAAATGCTGGAAGAAAAGGAGAACCATGCTGATTGAGAAGTACCGCTTGGAGGTGGCTGATTATGGCCGGAAGATGCTGCACTACGGTCTTACAATGGGTACGGGGGGCAATATCAGCGCGCGCGACCCACTTACTGGCCTGATAGCTATCAAGCCCAGTGGCATCGACTATGACAAGCTAACCGCCGAGGACATCACTGTGATCGATCTGGATGGCCGGGTGGTGGAAGGCGCATACAAGGCGTCCAGCGAGTGGCCCATGCACACCTTCATGTACCGGCACAACAACAAGATCGGTGCGGTCATGCACACCCATGCGCCGTTCATCAGCGCGTTCTGTTGTGCCAACAAGGACATTCCCATTGTGACGCAGGACCTGGCCGAGTTCGCTTCGGGATGGGTGCGCGTCGCCCCATTTCAATTGCCTGGCTGCGTGGAACTGGGCAGCGGTTGCGTTGACTACTTGGGTGACTCGGATCTGGTGCTGCTGCAAAATCATGGATCGCTGGCCATTGGTCCATCCCTGTACTCGGCCTACGCGGCCACCGTGGCGCTGGAACGCGCGTGCGCTACGTATTACTATAGTCTGGCCATGGGTCAGGTAACCGTCGTTTCGCCAGAGGCGAACCGAGCAATTCGCTTATCTGGTGTCGCCTAAACTGAACAAGGAGGCTAGTGCATGGCAACAAGGACTTACAAGATTCTCGCTTTCTGTGCATCAGGCATCGCCACGTCGACTCTGATTGCCAAGTCCATTGAAGCGCGGCTTAAGGAAGAAGGCATCGACTGTGTAACGGACACGTGCTCCGGAGCTGCTCTCGCCAGCAGAATTCCCGCCTTTGATATGCTGATTACGACAGCTGATCCGGCGGGATTCTCCAATATCCCCCAGGGGTTCCCAGTAGTGCGGGCCATCCCCTTTATCACTGGGATTGGCGAGGATGAGTGTCTGGAGCAGATCATTGCCAAACTTAAATCCCTGGACAAGTAGCGTCGGACAAAGGTAGCAGGAGCGCTGCGATTGAGTTGTAGCCTCAACGGAAGCACGTGCGCATGAATGGTGGCTGAACGGGACGCCCGATATGGGCAGAAAGGGTAAAATGGAAGCAGTACTGAGTGTCCTCAATCAAGCGTTTCAGGATTTTGGCGCCACTATCGTTCTACCCATCGTGCTGTTCGCTATCAGCGTCGCGATGGGTGCCAAACCAGGCAGGGCTTTCCGAGCGGCTCTGCTGTTTGGCGTCGCTTTCACCGGACTGAACGTCGTACTGACCATGATGGTCGAAAGCGTCGGCCCTGCCGTCGCTATGATGGTGGAAGAGAGTGGTCTGAACCTCCCGGTTATGGACCTGTCCTGGGTGGCGGGCGCGGGCATCGCCTGGTCCTCCAAGCTGGGAATCCTGATCATTCCGCTGTGCGTGGTGCTTGACCTGATTCTGATTAAAGCTGGTCTTGTGCGCATCCTCAGCGTGGACGTCTGGAACATGTGGCACTACGCCTGGACCGGCGCACTCACCTACATGATCACCGGCAATCTGGTGATGGGTTTCGCGGCAGCGTCTCTGGTCATGATTATCAACACGATCATGGCCGACTCGCTGGCCGAGGTCTTCTCCAGCTACTACAAGGTGCCAGGCGTCGTCGGCTACACGGCCGAGTCGATCAATGTCCGGTTTACTGCTGTGCTGATCCGCCCGTTGTTTGAGAAGCTCGGACTACTCAAGTGGAACGTCAGCGCGGAACAGATCAAGGCACGAATTCCGTTGATGCAGCCTGAGGTAGTTGGCCTATTCCTGGGTATCGCGATCGGAATCCTCGGCCACCTGAAGTCGCTCAATTCTATGGCATCCTGGGTGGCGATTGCCCAGCTGGGCATGGTGCTCGCTACGGCCATGGTGCTGTTGCCCATCACCAGCAAGATGTTGATGGAAGGGCTGATCCCCATCGTCGACATTCTCAAGAAGCGCGCCCGCAAAGCAGGCATCACCGATATGTATATCGGAGTTGACGACATCATGGTCATGGGCGAAGCCAACACGATCTCCGTCATCCTCCTTATGCAGCCCATCGCAGTATTGCTCATGCTTGTCGTGCCCTGGAACCGCGTCATGCTGGTTGATTTGATCGACATGGGGTTGGTGACTGGACTGGGTGCGGTCTGCATCTTTGGGGGCAACATCGTAGCTTCTGTGATCTTTGGTGCCATTATCACGATCGCTGGGTTTGCACTGTTTAACCTTACGACTCCCGCCTTCACCCAGATCGTGCAGCAGACCGCCTTCGCTGAGCTTCCCGCGGGCGTTGGTGCCAACAACGCGACGTACTTCTGGACATGGACCAACTATCTCGTGTACAATTTCTTTAGCACGATCATCGGCCCGGTCGTTGTCCTTGCTGCGGCGCTTGGCTTCGCCTACTGGGTAAAGAACAACCGCGCCAGGTGGCTCAAGTTCGTGGGCTATGTTGCCCCTGCAGAGACTGAGGTAGAGGGGGCCATACCTTCCCTGGCCGAGTAGTGAGTCTGCACTGCGACCTGCATCTGTGGCGAACGCCGCCATTCTGCGCTCAGCTTGCGACAGGACGCACGGCCCGCACCAGCGGGCCGTGCGTCCTGTCGGTGCCCTGTGTGACCTGTCAAGAGCAGTAATGAGAGGGTATTTCTATGTTACCGACTGAGACGTACGATGTTGTTGTCATCGGTGGAGGAGTAGTGGGTTGCTCCATCGCTCGTGAGTTCTCCCGCTACCGGCTTCGCGTCGCCCTGCTCGAGAGGGGTGATGACGTGGCTCCCGGGACGAGCAAAACCAGCACCGGCCAGGCAATTAGCGAGCCCAAGAGGCTCGATTCTGCAGCGGGATCGGCGGTGCCAACGGGGAGCACGATCACTACTGAAGAAGTAGGAATGCGACTGACTGCTGGCGGCGCAGCCGCCTTTGAAAGCACCTGTCAGGATCTGGGCGTGCCGTTCCAGCGAGAGGGTAGCCTGATGGTCGTATTCGATCAATACGGCCTGAACATTCTGCAGGGAATCTACGAAGAGAAAAACGGCATGCCTGGCGTGGACCTTTTGGGCAAGGATGAGCTGTTGAAACTGGAGCCCTACCTTAACCCGGAGGTCCTGGCCGGCATCCATGATCCCTATTCCGCCATCTTTTCGCCGTGGGAACTGACGATTGCCTACGCCGAGAACGCAATCATGAACGGCGCTGAGGTGTTCACGTCGACGGAAGCCATCGGCATCGAGTGTGATGACCGGCGCCACATCAAGGCGGTCCAAACGAACCGCGGCCGCTTTCTGACCCGCTATGTGGTCGTCGCAGCCGGTGTGTACGCGGATCGCATCGCGCGCATGGTAGGCATCGATGACTTTGACATGCGGCCGCGTAAGGGCCAGTACATCGTCATGGATCAGAACCTGCCCTACACAGTCAACAAGGCCCTGTCGATTCCACCCATCCCTTATGCGCCCATTCAGAACACGCGAGGCTCGTACTACACAGGATTCCTGGTCTGTCCAACCGTATACGGCAACATGCTCCTGGGTCCGACGGCAGAGGATCAAATGGACAAAGAGGATCTGGGCACGTCGAAAGATATGCTGGACCTGGTGTGGAACTCCTGCAAGAAGCTGGTTCCCGCTCTCAACAAGAAAGACATCATTCGCCAGTTTGCGGGATTGCGCCCGGTACGCTATCCCGACAAGATATCGATCTCTGCCTCCAAGGAAGTCAAAGGGTTCTGCGGCGTAGTTGGCCTGCGGTCAGAGGGACTCAGCGTCTCCCCGGTTCTGGGCGACTATGTGCGCGAGATCCTCGCTGCCGACGGGCTGGTCTTTGAGCCCAAGCCAGAATGGAATCCGGTCCGACCGCACCAGCCCAAGTTCAAGGACCTGGATGTGGCCGACAAGCGCCGGCTCATCGCGCAAGACCCGAACTATGCTGAGGTGATCTGCCGCTGCGAGACGGTCACCAAGGCCGAGATCCTTCAAGCTATTCACGGGATCCTTCCTGCCCGCTCGGTGGACGCGGTCAAGAAGCGAATGCGCCCCGGTATGGGCCGCTGTCAGGGCGGGTACTGCGGGCCACGCATTGCCAAGATCCTGTCTGAGGAGCTTGGTGTGCCGCTCAGCCAAGTTACCAAGCGCGGTGGGGGCTCAAACCTGTTGATCCGTCCCCTCAAAGATTCCGAGTGTGGGCGGTAGGAGAAGACCATGACAACTGCCTATGATGTTACGATCATCGGGTCAGGAGCCGCCGGGCTCGCTGCGGCGGTCGAGGCTCGCAAGTCGGGCGCTAAGCGGGTGCTGATGATCGAGCGCGACGACAGACTGGGCGGAATCTTAAACCAGTGCATCCACCCTGGCTTCGGTTTGGAGCTCTTTCAGGAGGAACTCACCGGGCCCGAATACGCCTGGCGCTTTATCAAGGAGATCCGCAACAGCGACATTGAGGTGCGGTTGAACTCGATGGTCCTGAGTATCGGTCGCGGGAGCGTACACCTGGTAGACCGGCAGGGCTATCAGATCATCGATACGAAAGCGATCATCCTGGCGATGGGCTGCCGCGAGAGGACCCGGGGTGCCTTGATGATTCCCGGCTCCCGCCCGTCCGGCGTGTTCACGGCGGGTTCCGCACAGAGGTTCATGAACATCGAAGGCCAGCTGGCAGGCGAGAACATCGTGATCCTTGGATCCGGTGACATCGGTCTGATCATGGCCCGCCGGCTCACGCTGGAGGGCGCCAAAGTGCATACTGTGGCCGAGATCATGCCCTATGAGACTGGACTGCCGCGCAACATCGTGCAGTGCCTGGAGGACTTTCACATTCCCTTGCAGCTGAAGCATACGGTCGTCAACGTCGTGGGCCGCGATCGGGTGGAGGCAGTAGACATTGCACCGGTCGACGATCATATGCAGCCCCTTGCTGGCAAGGAAACACGCTACGCCTGCGACACGCTCCTCCTTTCGGTCGGCCTGATCCCTGAGAATGAGCTGGCCAAAGCGGCAGGCGTCACCATGGACCCGGTGACTGGTGGCGCGGTCGTGGATCAGTACATGCAGACGTCTGTCCCTGGCATTTTTGCTGCCGGCAACGCTCTGCACGTGTGGGATGTCGTAGACAGTGCAACGGGTGAGGCATACCTGGCCTCCCGTAGCGCCGCTCGCTATTCCGGGTCGGGAAGCCTCTCCGATCGAGCTCGGGCCGTGCCGGTCACGGCGGGGCCGGGCATCCGCTACGTCGTGCCACAACTGCTGTGCCCCTTTGACAGTGACACGTTGGACATCGTCGAGTTCAAGTGCCGGGTAGCCCATCCGCGTGCGGACGCTCGCATTACGGTCAAGCAGGGCACTACCACACTGTTCTCTCGGAGATACATGATGCTGCGCCCTGGTGTGATGGAAGTGCTGCCCGTCGCCAGTAGCAAGCTGGCCGGCTGCTTCGCCTCACGCGAGCCCATCGTAGTTGCGTTACAAGGGGAGGTCTAGCCGATGGATAGGGACGTCCGCTGTATTGTGTGCCCCGTTGGCTGCACGTTGCGCGTCTCCTGCGCCCTCGACGATGCCGGCAAGGTCGTGTCGGTCCTGGGGGTCGCGGGCGGGAAATGCGAGCGCGGCAAGGCCTATGCCGAGGCTGAGGTTACCAACCCTTGCCGGATCCTGACCACAACGATCCCGTCGACCATCGCCGGAATCCAGGTTGTCCCGGTTCGCACGTCCAAGCCTGTGCCCATCACTCTGCTGTTCGATTGCGTGGCCGCGATCAACCGGGCCTGCCTGGCCGAGCG
>DDYO01000058.1 GCA_002348045.1 Anaerolineales bacterium UBA2232 | reverse complement strand
AGTGACGAATCCTTGCAGTTCGGCCCGCTGACAGCTACCAAGATGTTCTGCACCGAACCTGGACGCATGGAGCAGGAGACGGCGTACTTTGCGGCTTTGGGGGCAGCCCGGACGTACCGAGTGCTTATGGGTCAGCTCTTGCTCGTGGATGAGCAAGGAAAGCAGCTGTTGCAGTTCCAGACCATGCTCACTGCCAACGAGCCCAGCGAGAGGCTCATCACGCTCATTCAACCCAGGGAAGGCGATCGGGTCAGCAGTCCGGTAGCCGTGAGCGGTAGTGTGACGGTTTCGCCCTTTGAGGCGACATTGACGTACCGTGTCTATGATGCATCGGGTGCGCTTGTAGGCATCGGCCCAATCATGGTGAACGCGGAGATGGGCTCTCCGGGCGACTTTGCCGGTCTGGTGCAGTTCGAGCTCAAAATGCCAGGGCCAAGCCGAATCGAGATTGCCGAGCTCTCGGCCAACGACGGTTCAGTAGTCGTGAGCGTCACGGTGAATGTTCTCATGGAGTGATGCCCGCGCAAGCGCACCGCAGCCTGCTGACGCCAGTATCCTACCGCCGACCGTTGCGGCTGGTCCCGTTTCGAGCAGTCGCCACCTCGCAGCAGGGCATTCGCGCCTGTTCACTGCCGGGTGGTCGGATTGGTCTCACTTGGGTGAAGATGCCGTTCTCGTCTTGAGGCATGGACCAAGGCAGGGAGCATCGCTATGGGTCGTGGGGACGGTTACCGTGACGCTCAGGCAACGGGCCTGAAGCGATTGTCCTGCTAGTGGCAGAGTTCTCGGTGGGTAGGCCGGGTTGCCGGCTCTTGCTTCAAGCCTCAATCCGCGCGAACTTCGGCACCATGGAAGATATCCGAGCCATCTGTGAGATCACCCTCGCCTGCTGATTCACTCCCTCCATGCCCGGCCTGTGGCTCGGCACGCCATTCGGTCACCGGACAGTGTCGCGCACGGGGCTAAGTTCTCCCCCGGAAGCGGTGTGGCGATAGGCCTTGCGCTGATCATCGTTGGACTGGCGATCCTTGCGGTACTCACGGGCACGGAACCCGTTATCGGCCGTCTGGTCTTCCTCGGCCCATGGGTCCGCCCTGGTGTGGTACCGGTCAACGGGTCGGTTATCGTGCGGCACTGGTGGCAGGAATGGCCACTGCCATCCTGAGGCCTTATCCCATTCGCCATGGGTCACGAGCTGTCAGCGCAGATTGCCGCACGTGGGCAAATACTGGCTCAACCTTTCCAACGCCTCCTGGATGTTCTCAATGGAGTTGGCGTAGGAAAAGCGCATGAACCCCTCCGCGTTCTGGCCAAAGTCAATGCCTGGAGTTGCTGCTACATTGGCCCGCTCCAGCATGTCGAAAGCCAGTCGCCGCGAGTCCGCGCAGAAGCACTTTCCATCAGCGAGGACGTAGAACGCCCCCGTAGGCTCGGCTATCACCCCAAAGCCCAGGTGCCGCAGACCCTTGATGAGCGCCCGTCGCCGCAAATCGTACGTCGCCACCATCTGAGCGACTTCTGGATGCGTTTGAGTTAACGCCGCCACGCCCGCCCATTGGGAGACGGAGCTGGCGCAGATGAACAGATTCTGTTGGGTCTTTTGTATGGGACGAACAAACTCCCTGGGCGCAATGATGTATCCCAGCCTCCAGCCCGTCATGGCGTAGAGCTTGGAAAACCCGTTGAGGACAAAGGCCCGATCGGTGAACTCGAGAATCGAGTGCTCGAGGTCGCCGTATACCAGACCATGGTAGATTTCGTCCGAGACGATGTAAGGTCCCAACCCGGCCAGCTCACGCTGCACCTCCGCCGAAAGCAGCGTGCCGGTCGGATTCGACGGCGAGTTGATCATGATAGCTTTGGTCTTTGGTCCGATCTTACGCGCCACCTCAGAAGGATTCAGCGCAAACCCGTCTTGGGCCTGAATCGGCACCGTGACCGGAACGGCATCCAGGTACTGGACAAAGTTCGGGTAGCAGGCATAGCACGGATCCGAGATGATGACCTCGTCTCCTGGATTCAGCAGCGCGCACAGCGTCAGCAGCAAGCCATGGGAGGTTCCCATGGTCACGATAACCTGTTCGGCATCAACCCTCGCGCCATACCGGGCCTGGTAGTGCGCGGCCACGGCCTCACGCAGCGGCCGGATCCCAAGACTATGGGTATAGTGAGTCTCGCCCCGCTCGATGGCAGCGATGGCTGCTGCCTTGATTCGGGTTGGGGTCTCAAAATCGGGCTCACCAACTTCGAGGTGAATGATGCGCCGGCCGAGCCGTTCCAACTCCTGGGCCTTCTCCAGCACTTCCATGACCAGGAATGGGGGGATTCGCTCCGAACGAGTTGACGCCATTTGCCTTTTCCTCTGCTCTGTAAGGTTGCGTAGTGCGTTGGCTGTTACGCCTTGGGCAGCGCCCCGCCTGGGGGTTGTGCTTGTCCTTGGCAGCGACCCTAGTGGCAACCAGCCTCTAGCGCTCCCGTGGGGCATACTGAAACGCACAGGCCGCACGAACGACACAGCATGCGGTCAACCGTCATCAGGCCACTGTCCAGCTCGCGAGCGCCGTAGGGGCAAGCCTCAACGCACAGCCGGCACTCGCTGCAGATGGCCGGGTCGAACTTCAAGTCCAGGTCACCCGAAACCTCTTCTTCTCGCAGTGCCGGCAGGGCGGCTCCCCGCAGATCTGCAATCGCGGCCACCCCATGGTTGTCCAACCAACGATCCAGGCTCTGGAGCGTTCTCCGAAACCATCCCAGGCCCGCGAGCACTGGCGCACTGTGGGCTTGAACGGCCACAGCCCCGGCCAGGACCATCTCCACGACATCCTCTGCCGAAGCGACTCCGCCAACGCCAAGGATGGGCACATCGTGCTCTAGCGCCAGCTCAGCCACCACCCGGACCGCAATGGGCTTGATGGCGCGTCCTGACAACCAGCCCATCCCGGAAGGCCCCGAAAGGCGTGGTCGCCGCAGTTCGATATCCAGCGACAGCGCAGGACCGATGGAGTCGATCGCGGTAAAGCCGCTCGCACCAGCCGATAGGCATCCTTCCACGACGCCCGACAGATTTGGCCAATTGGCGCTCAATTTGGCAAAAACAGGAACCCCGCACTGGTCAACCGCGGCTCGAACGCTCCTCGCCAGGTCGTTCGATTGATACGATACGACTTCTATCGCATGGGCGCCGGCAGCTGCAACTGCGCCGGCGAGACGGCTGACCTCGGCTGGGGTATGACCCAAGCTGACGATCAGCACACCGCCTCCCTGAAGGCGCAAGGCGGGTATCTCCGTTTGAATCCATTGCTCTGCCGGCAGGTCGGACCACTTTTCGCTGTTGAGCAAGCTGCCCAAATGGTCAGCCCGCACGAGATGAGGTATGGGGTTCAGTGCCCGATCGGGACGGATGGTCTTGGTCACTGCAGCGCTGGCACCGGCACGCCACACCCTCTGGATACCAACCGCGCTGTAGGTGAGGGGACCCGACGAGCAGATCAAAGGATGCTCCAGGCGCAAGCCAGCGAACTCGACGGATAGGTCAGCCACGGGCCCTCTCCCAAAGTTTGTGTGCCGCCTGCCGGCACCGCGCACGTATGGTCACCGCGTCCCCTCCCAGAACCTCGCCATCACGCTTCAGCCAACGTCCAGCGGCCATCACATCGAGGATGCTCCCAGGGCTCCGCCAAAGCAAGAGCTGGTCCAGGAGGTTGTGGGCCGCCGGCGCGGTCGGAAGGTCGAGACGGACCGCCATCCAATCAGCCGATGAGCCCGGTCCCAGCCAACCGACCTCCGGTAATCCCAATACTCGCCCTCCGTCGACCGTAGCCATCGCCCAGACCGTCCTGGCGGGCATTACCGTCGGATCCTGCAAGCGAGCCTTGGGCATCAAAAAGGCCCCCCGCATGACCTCGAACATGTCGTTGATGTACCCGTCGGTCCCCAGGCCCGCCACCACGCCACGGGCGAGCATTTCCGGCACAGGTGAGAATCCACCTCCCACTTCGCAGTTACTGAGGGGCATGTGCGATATTTGCGCGCCATGCTGGGCCAGGAGCTCAATCTCCCTCGGCGATACCTGCACGCACTGGGAAGCGATAACATCAGGTCCAAGGACGCCCCACTCCGCGTATGCTTCGATCACTTGCTTGCCGTACTTGGCCCGGCAGTATTCCTGTTCATAGCTGCCTTCCGCAACATGCATGTGAACTGGCACGTCCAGCTCGCGCGCCAGTTCAGATGCTCGTTCGATAAAGGCCCGCGAGCAGGTGAATGACGTGTGAAAACACATCAGACCCTGCACCAGGCTCTTGCGCGCCCGCTGGCGGGCCACGAACTTGACATTCTCTTCGAGGCCCGCCTGGCCGTTGGCAGCGCTCTGGCGCTCGGTTGCCTCAAACGAAAGCAAGCCTCGCAGGCCCCACCGCTCCACTACTTCTGCTTCCGCCTCCAATGCTCCCGGGATAGCATTGGGAGCTTCCAGGCAGTCGTAGAAGGTGGTGATGCCGTTGTGGGACATCTCCCAGCACGCCCAATCCGTAGCAGCGACAATCGCCTCAAGGGTCAGTGCATCCTCGACCTTCGGCCACCAGAAGTCCTGTAGAAATGCCCAAAACCCAGTGGGGGCGGCATGCAATGGAATGCCATGGGCCAGAACGCCGTACATGTGATGATGCGTGTTGACAAAGCTGGGCAGGATGGCACAGTCATCGCGATGCCAGACCGTAGCGTTGGGGTATTGCTGCTCAAGTTCCCCGCGCCGCCCGACCGCTACAACTCGCGGACCATCTACGACTATGGCGCCCTCCGGCAACACGTCACTCTGCGCTGATGCAATCAGGAACTTGCCCGAGATGAGAAGCTGCGGGCGCATTAGGTCTAGCCTCCTGCCACTGCGGGGAACAGCCGGATCTCGTCCCCATCGTTGAGGTGCTCGTCCAGTCCCGTGAGGCTCACAACCTCGCCGTTGCGAAAGATGCGCGTGTAGGGCGAAATCTCCCCATCAGCCAGAATGAGCAACGTCCCCACGGAAGGATGGCGCTGCGCCACCACGTTCCGCAGGAATCCCCGCAGCGTTATCAGGGCTGGTGCCGGCAGCGTTTCTTCCGCGCGCCCAGTGGCATCGCGGAGGATGTTGTAGTACCGCACGCGCACGTTCGGCACTTTGGTTCACTCCTTCACTCTACGCCCAATCGGTCGGCCACACTCTCCAGACCCAGCTCTTGCAGTTTGGCTCGAGTGGGAATGCCTGTCCCGACATCCCAGCCGCGCAGCCGATAGTACTCGTCCAGCATCGGCTCGAGGTCCAGGGTTTCCCCCTTGGCGTGGCCGGAAGGGTTGGGTTCGTTGGCAAACCTCGCCGGAAGAGCATCATCCTCGCGGGTGATGCCATGCAGGACGCCGTAACTGCGCTGCAAGTTGTAGATCCGTTCTCCTATGGCCTTGAGCCGAGATACGTCCATGTCCATCCCGGTGATGGTACGAATGGCATCGGACATTTCCTGCCAGTAGATCTCGGCAAGCACGAATGTGCCGCCGGACTTGCAGTTGCCAGCGGAGTCTACTACGGCGCCGAAATCCTCCCCATCTTTCACCAGCATGGGTTTGTGCTTCGTGGCGAGGGGATCCACCAGCTCAGGCATGTACTCGTTGCCGTAGCGACGCACGCCTTCCGACGGATAGCCCGTTTCATCCAGGACCGGAAACGCCTTTAGATGGTCGGCACCACGGGTGGAAGTCACGTGTGCAAGACCCATGCTCTTCTGCGCTCGTCCATCCTGGGCAGCAATCTCCTGGCCTTTGACTTCCATCGCATACTGCGCCGAGCCTCGTCCGATCTTGGCTGCGACGCGGCGCGTGCCTTCTGCCAGCAGGTCACCGATCCCTTCCCGGCGTGCGATTTTCGGCAGGAGGTCCAGGATGACCTTGGTATCCCCCCATTCGAACGGCAAACCATCGGTGTCTTGCGCCGTAAGGATGCCCTTTTCCCACAACTCCATTA
>DDYO01000228.1 GCA_002348045.1 Anaerolineales bacterium UBA2232 | reverse complement strand
CAGAAGATGAGCAAGTCCCGGGGCAATGTGGTGGACCCCCTGGTGGTCATCAAAGACTATGGCGCCGACGCCCTGCGGTTCGCCCTGCTCACGGGCAGCACTCCGGGCAACGACATGAAACTCTCCCTCCAGAAAGTGGAAGGGGCCCGGAATTTTGCCAACAAGCTGTGGAACGCAGCACGCTTTGTGCTGGGCAATCTGACCGAAGCAGGGGGCACGGCAGGAAAGCCGGTCGCTGCCGCGGAGCTGAGCCTGCCCGACCGCTGGATCCTCAGCCGCTACAACCGACTGATCCGAGAGGCCACCCGTCTCATCGAAGATTTTCAGTTCGGCGAGGCCGGGCGCCAGCTCTACGAGTTCCTCTGGGGCGAGTTTTGTGACTGGTACATCGAAATCGCCAAGGCGGCCTTGTACGGCGGGGACCCAGCAGCCGCAGAGCGGACCCGGTCCGTGCTGCTCCACGTACTGGACGGCAGCTTGAGGTTGCTTCACCCCTTTATGCCTTTTGTGACCGAGGAGATCTGGCAGCACCTGCCCCACGAGGGCAAGGCCCTCATCATCGCCCCGTGGCCCGCCGCGGGCGTCGAGGACACGGCCTCGGAAGACGAAATGAACCCAATCATGGAAGCGGTGCGAGCTATCCGCAATGCCCGGGCTGACTATGAGGTGGAACCATCCCACTCCATCGCGGCCACCATCGTCGCTGGCCCGCGCCAGAAGCTGCTTGCCGCCCACGCCGACATCCTCATCCGCCTGGCGCGCATCGACGCGGCCAAGCTGCACATCGTCGCCGAATTGCCGCAGAAGCCGGCCAGGGCTCTTGCCCTGGTAGTCAGCGGTTACGAGGTCTACTTGCCGCTGGCCGAACTGGTGGACCTTGAGCGGGAGCGGGCCCGCCTGACCTCGGAACTGGACAAGGTGGGTCAAGAGATTGACCGCTCGGAGAAGCTTTTGGCCAACCCGGGCTTTGTGGCCAAAGCGCCGGCCGAGGTGGTGGACAAGGAACGTGCCAAGCTCGAGGACGCCCGTCAACGACACGCCAAACTTGCTGAGAGGCTACAGAGCCTGGAGATGTAAGCTTCATGAAGGAAACCCGTCGCCTTCCAGGCGACGGGTTTCCGCTTTGGCCAGAAGGTAGCTATCGGCTAGAATGGTGGTGAGCCTGAACCCAAGGATAACTATGGAACTGTGGGAATACGTCGAGGTGCTCTGGCGGTGGGGGTGGGTGATTCTGCTGGTGACCGCCCTGTGCGCCGGAGCGGCCATCGGTTTTGGACGACTGCAGACGCCGCGCTACACCTCGATGGCTGAGGTCAGTGTGATGCCAGTGCGGCTGGACATGGGCCTCACCCAGACGGTGGCCAACTTGCAGCGCAACCATGTCTCCGCCATCCAGTCGGAGCACATGGCGAGCCGCGTCATCGAGCGCTTGGGCCTGGTGGACACGGACCCGGCGGAGCTGCGCCGGCGCATCGTGGCCGAAGCCACGGATGTCGAGTTCAAGATCACCATCGAGGCCACGGACCACGATCCTGTCCTCGCTCAACGCATCGCCCAGGCAACCGCCGAGATATTCGCGGGCGACGTAACGGCCTACGCCGCGCGACTGGACCCCTTGGATCGCCTCACGGCCACCCTGCTTAATAGCGGCGCCCAGCCTGCCAATCGCACGTGGCCGCGAAACAAGCTACTGGCGTTCCTGGGAGTTGGTGGTGGGCTGTTTGCGGGGCTGCTCACGGCCCTGGCTCTGGAGTGGTCCCACGAGGAGCCCCTGCGCACGCCTGAAGAGTTGGAACAGGCTACGGGCATGCCCGTGTTCGCCACCATTCCCGCCACCTCCGCGCTAGGCCAACAAGGTCGCCGTATCGGTCCCTTTCGCGCCTAGTCGGTCGGCCTCTCGCTAGGACACGGCGCCTTGTGCTCCGAGCCCCTCATGCGGCAAACAAACCCGGATCCAACGACTCTCGGAGTACGCCTGCCTCAGTCTGCCTCTGTGGACGCGTGGAACTTGACGACGGTGACGCCATCGCCGCCTTCGTTCAACTCGCCGGCCTTGAAGGAAGCCACCAGTGGACTATCGGAGAGGGCTTCTTTCACCACCTGGCGCAGCACCCCCGTGCCCTTGCCGTGTACGATGCGGGCGAATGGCAGGCCCGCCAGGTAGGCGTCATCCAAGTACTTTTCCAGCAGGGGCAGCGCCTCTTCGACGCGCTTACCCAATAGCTGCAGTTCCGAGTTAGGGAATGGCCTGCTGGCCATGGACACCCGCACCCGGCTCGGGCCTGGCTCCTGAGGCGCCGAGCGCTTCTCCAGCTCCGCCACCGCCACCTTGGCCCGGAAGGCACCAACCTGCACCTCAGCCTCACGCCCCAACAGCTGCGACACCTGACCGATCTGATCGAGGCTGGCTATCCATACCGTGTCCCCCACCGCAATGGGCTCGGCCCTCAAGCGCCGGTCCACCGGTCGGGATGGTTTCGGCGCAAGGGCTTTTTGGGACACCGCTACCTTCTGCACCCGCCCCGCTGCATCCTGCAACCACTGCTGGGTGACCTGCTGCCGCTCAACCGTCTCACGCACGCGCCGCAGCTCCTCTTGCGCCGCTTCCAGCTGCGCTTGCGCTTCAGCCAGCATGGAACTCCTTTGGCGTTCCGCCTCCTGCAGGAGGCGCCGAGCCTCCTTTTCCCTTTCCCGCGCCTTGTTCAGCGCCGTCTGGGCGGCGTTGGTCGCTCGGCCAGCCTCATGACGCGAGTGGCGGATACGTTCGAGGATACGATCGGCCTCCGCATCGTCCTCTGAGATCAATTTGCTCGCCTCATCGATCAGGCGACTGTCCAGGCCCAGCCTTCGAGCGATGGCAAAGGCATTGCTGCGGCCGGGAAGCCCGATGGTAAGGCGGTACGTGGGTGACAGGGTGCCCACATCAAACTCCACTGAGGCATTCGTGACGCCTGGCGTTGTCTGCGCAAAGAGCTTGAGCTCGGCATAGTGGGTAGTGCCCATCGTCGGAATCTCGCGCTGCAAGAGCTCACCAAGGATAGTCTGCGCCAGGGCCGCTCCCTCGGTCGGGTCGGTGCCCGCCCCCAACTCATCTAACAAGACCAGCGCATCGCTGCGGGCTTCGTTCAGGATGGCTACGATGTTGCTCATGTGCGACGAGAACGTTGACAGGCTTTGTTCGATGCTTTGCTCATCGCCAATGTCCGCATAAATACCAGAGAACACCCTCAGCGCCGAGCCTTCGGCGGTTGGCAGATGCAGGCCGCACTGAGCCATGGCCGCCAGCAAACCCACGGTCCTAAGGGCCACCGTCTTTCCTCCTGTGTTAGGGCCGGTGACGATCAGTACGGCAAAGCTCTCTCCCAGGTGCACGTCGATAGGTACTACCGTCGCCGCTGGCAGGAGAGGATGGCGCGCCTTGTTCAACCGCAGGTAGAGCGGATACGGGTGTTGTGCCGCCTCCTCCTCTGATGCGATCGATCCAGGGCTGCCATGGTCAACCAGCATCTCTGGCGCGGTTGCTCTTGTGGCAAAGGCATACTTGGCCTTGGCAAAGGCGAGGTCCAGGTCCGCCAGCGCTTCCACGCTCGCTTGGATGGGCTCCGCATAAACGGCAACCAACGCGGTCAGCTCGGCCAGTATCCTCTCCACCTCGTGCTGCTCTTCGATCTGCAGCTGGCGCCATTCATTGCCCATCTCTACCATGGCCAGGGGTTCGACAAAGATGGTCGCCCCGCTGGCGCTCTGATCATGCACGATACCCGGGATGCGCCCTTTGTGCTCAGCTTTGATGGGCACCACATAACGGCCGCTCCGCTGAGTGATGAGCGCATCCTGCAGATAGCTTCCGTATTCCGGTGAGCCCACCAGGCGGTTCAGGCGTTCCAGCAGTCGGTCACGCGCCACAACCAACGAGCGACGGATTCGCGCCAGGGCGGCGCTGGCGGTGTCAACCACTTCGCCGCGATCATTGATGCAGCGGGTAATTTCTGCCACCAGTTTGGGGCATTCTTCTACGCGGTGTACGATGTTGGCCAGCGTGGGGTGTTTCTCAGCCTCGGCGAGGACGGAGCGGCGCAGAACCCGCGCACTCACCAGGGTAGCCTGAATGGCCAGCAACCCCTCGGCATCAAGAGTTGCACCGATCGCGGCATTGCGAAGAAAGGGACGCACGTCCCTCGCGCCGCCCACTGAAAGCCCTGGCTGTACAGACAACAATGCCTTGGCCTCAGCGGTCTCTTGCTGACGCTGCCGAACATCGTCAACATGGGCAGCGGGCCGTAGAGCCGCCGCCAGGTCGCGACTACCAGCAAACGCGCAGTGCTCCGCCAACTGCGCCAGTATTTTGTCCAACTCCAGGGTCTGTAGATACTTGTTCATGCTACTCCCTCACGAAAACTGAGGATCGGCCTAGCGATCCTCAGTTCTTGCCACCACCATAGTGTACCGTAATGCCGCTCAGGTACCAATTGGACCAGCCGCCGCACCCGCCAGCCCAGGGTGGGCGCTAGGCCCGCAGAACGGCCCCTAATTCATCCTGGAGGCTGGCCTGCAGCCGTACCAGCAGTTTGTTCACTTCCTCATCGGTCAACGTTCGGTCCTCCGACTGGAAGCTCAAGGAGTAGGCCAGGCTCTTCTTGTCGCCAGGTATTGGGGGACCGCGATAGACGTCAAAGAGCTCGACCGTTTGCAGCAGTTGTCCCGCGCTGCGGATGATGGTCTCGCCAACCCGTGCCGNNGCTGGAATGTCCTCATCTACCACAAGAGCCAAATCTCGGGACACTGCTGGAAACCGGGAGGGTGCCTGGTACAGATACGTGGCAGGCGCGTGGGACAGCAGCAGATCCAAGTCCAGCTCAGCCAGGCAGACCCGCTGCTCCGGAAGGTCAAATGCCTCGCGCACCATCGGGTGAACCTCGCCGATCACGCCGACGTCGCTTTCGCCAATTGACACGCGGGCCACTCGGCCTACCTGATATGTGGGATGCGTGGTTGGCCGATACTGGCGGTCCTGAATGTGAAGCCTGTCCAGCAGGGTCTCTACGACTCCCTTTAGATCAAAGAACCCCAAAGGTTCAGTGTTGCCGCCCGTCCAGGTTACCCCGTCACGAGGGCCGCTCATGACGATGCCCAGTCGACGCGGCTCATCTGGCAGTTCCGCTCCTGGCTGAGGAAGATAGACGCGACCGGTCTCAAAAGCCAAGACTCTGTTGGTGAACCGGAGGTTGTCCCGCAATGTGTCCAGAAGCGACGGGCACAGCGTCTGGCGCATGTATTCCCGGTCGCCGCTCAGGGGGTTGGCCAGTCGGATATAAGCTGAGCCGTCAACTGGCAGTCGCCGCGGGTCTAGCTTGGTCACGCTCTCGAGGCTGGTCAGGGAATAGCTGATGACCTCGGTCAGTCCACAACTCACCATCACATCACGCACCTTATCCTCGCCCTCCAGCGCCAGGTTGCGGTGCTGTGGGGGCAGTTCCTCCCTCAGTAGGGTGGCCGGAATCCCATCGTAGCCGATGATCCGCGCCACCTCCTCCACAAGGTCAGCGGGAATGCTGACGTCCAGCCGATAGTAGGGAACTGTGACATGAACGGGAGACCCTTCCCCGTTCGCCTTGGCACACGAGAACCCCAGCGACTCGAGCGATTCGATTACTTGTTGCCGGCTAACCTTGACACCGAGCAGTCTCTCCACCTCGCTGGCCGGCAACTCCACGGTTTGAGGTGGCTTTGGCACTGGGTAGGCATCGGCAATGCCGCTGGCGACCACGCCCCCGGCCAAGCGCCGCATGCGCTCGGTGGCCCTGGTTGCGGCCAGAACCGTGGTCTCGGGCGGGACGCCCCGGCCAAATCGCAGCGAAGCCTCGCTGGGCAGCCGAAGGGCCTGAGAGGTACGACGGTTGTTGATATTGTTAAAGTTGGCAGCCTCTAGCAACACGTTCGTCGTGTTGTTGTCGATCTCACTCTCCAGACCACCCATGATCCCAGCTAGCGCGATGGGTCCACCCCCATCGGTGATCAGCAGCATGTCTTGGGACAAATTGCGCTCTACCCCGTCCAGTGTCGTCATCTGCTCGCCAGACATTGCCCTGCGCACGATGATAACAGGACGGTCGCCTGGATCGCGCCCCAGCAATCGGTCGTAATCAAAGGCATGTAACGGCTGCCCCCACTCCAGCATGACATAGTTGGTCGTGTCCACGATGTTGTTGATGGGCCGCATCCCCGCCGCTCGCAGGCGCAACTGCATCCAGTACGGAGAAGGGCCGACCTTGATGCCCCGAATCAACGTGGCGCTGTAGCGCGGGCAGAGGTCTGGATCAGCGATCTCAATGGTCACCTGCCCATCGATGGCTGGACCTTCTGCCAGCATTGTTGGCTCGCTCAGCCGCAGCCTCTGACCGGTGAGGGCCGCGACCTCCCTGGCGACTCCAATCACCGAAAGACAGCGACCCATGTTGGGTGTCGGCTCTAGTTCCAGGACCGTGTCGCCCATATAGTCCTGAAGGGCCATGCCAACGGGCGCTTCATCGTCCAGCAGGATGATGCCCTCGTGTTCATCGGAGAGACCAAGCTCCTTCTCCGAACAGACCATGCCTGCCGACTGGACGCCGCGTAGCTTGATTGGCTTCAGGGTAATGTACCGGCCGTCATCGGCATGCCCGTCGATCAACCGGGCGCCTGTACGGGCGAAGGCAACCTTCAGTCCGCAATCGCCGACCTTGATGTTCGGTGCGCCGGTCACTACGGTCTGCGGATCACTCATCCCGTGGTCAACGACGGCAATCAGAAGCCGGTCAGCATCAGGGTGTCGCTTGACGTCTATGAGTTGACCAACCACGATTTTGTCCCTGTCCCATTCTGCGCCGATGGTCGTGGTTCCAGTAACTTCCAGACCAGCCATGGTCAGACGTGTGGCCAGCTCGGAAAGGGGCAAGACGACGTCTACGTATTCCTTCAACCAACTCAAAGGTACTTTCATGTGCTTCTCTCCTGATAAGGCCTGGACGCTGCCCAGCTAGGCAAACTGCTGCAGGAAACGCAGGTCGTTGCCGTGGAACAGTCGGATATCCTCAATGCCGTACTTTAGAATCGCGATGCGGGCTACCCCCATACCAAACGCAAAGCCGGAGTAGACGGCGGGGTCATAGCCTCCATTCTGCAGCACAGTCGGATGCACCATTCCCGATCCCAGGATTTCGACCCAGCCGGTGCCTTTGCACATGCGACAGCCTTGGCCGGCACAGATGATGCAGTCAATCTCCACCTGCGCGCTGGGCTCGGTGAACGGAAAATAGTCAGCAAAGAACCGCACTCGACGTTCAGCTCCGAACATCTGGCGCGAGAACTCGGTCAACACGCCCTTCAGGTCACCCATCGTCACCTGGCGTCCGACGGCAAGGCCTTCCACCTGGTGGAACTGCGATTCGTGGCGAGCGGTCACCGCCTCGTATCGATAGCACTTTCCCGGCAGAATCATCCGAATGGGCGCCGGGTAGTACTGGCGCATGACGCGGATTTGCCCCGGAGACGTGTGAGTGCGCAGCAGCACACCTTCACGGGTCGTGTGGAACGTGCTGAAATTATCGCGCGCCGGATGATAAGGCGGGATGTTGAGCAGCTGAAAGTTGTTCGTGTCCGTCTCTACCTCTGGTGTCTCCATGACTTGGAAGCCCATTTGGGCAAAGATACCATAGATCTCTCGCAGCGTCTTGGTGATGACGTGCAGATGGCCGGGGCTCACGGGGCGGCCAGGCAGCGTGACATCCACCTGCTCTCGGGCGAGTTGTTGGTCCATCTCGATGCGCTTGAACTCTTCAAGCTGTTGGCTATACGCCTGCTCCAGGGCACCCTTGACCCGATTGCCCTCCTGACCGAATACCGGGCGTTCTTCTGGGGACAACTGTCCCACGCTGCGCAAGGCCACGGTCAAAGCCCCTTTGCGGCCAAGATAGGCGACGTGCCAGCTCTCCAGAGCCTCCTTGGAGCGGGCGTGCTCCAGTTCTTGCCGTGCCTTCTGCTCCAACTGCTGTAATGGCTCGATCACACCACCCTCCTGTCTCCACAACTAAACCAATCTCACCAAGAACGGGCAAAACAAAACGGCTGCTCCTCCAGGGACGAAGTCGCAGCCGTAGACACTCCGCGGTACCACCCTATTTGGCTCGCTATGGAGCCCGCTCGTGGTCGGCGACCCACGTTCAACAACGCAGGCTAACCGACTGCCCTGTTAACGGTGGGCCTCCGGAGCAACCTACACACCCCTTGCCGGGGCTTCAGATGCCAGCTCAGGAGTGAACTTCTGCGAGATGATGCCCAAGGGGGTTCGCAGTCGGTGACCCCCTCTCCCTGTTGGCCTGCCCCCGCTTACTCTCTCCGTCAGTGCCGTTAGCTCCAGTATAGTCCAATCGGATGTCCTGTCAAGTCTTGCGTCTCGCTTCGTCTTGGACACCGCACAGCTAAGCCTTGACCTTGGTGACCGATGTGAATATCATGCGCGGGTGAAACGGAAGAGGGAGCCCGCACCGATGACGCAGGCGCCGCAACGCCGGAAGAAGCGAGTACTGCGCAAGGGAGCCATTGGGTGCCTGGTACGTCAGGTCCAAATCGCTCTGTTTTGCGTGGTGGCCGCTGTGGCGGTCTTGGTGGCACTCACTGTCGCTCGTCGGGGTGGGTGGTCCTTGGCCAGCGCCACACCATCGAGCGTCACTTCGGGCTCGACAACAACGACCGTTGTCCTTACACCGACTGTGCCGACCGCTACCCGCACCCCCCGTCCACCCCGTGCCACAGCTATGGCCAGTGCCACAACGACACCCAAGCGCGTTGGGATACTCATTGGCCATACTGGACCCGAAAAGGATCCGGGCGCCGTTTGCCCCGACGGCAGGAAAGAAGTGGACATCAACCTGTCAGTCGGCGAAAAGGTTATCGCCGCCCTGCGGCGTAAGGGCTACCAGGTTGACC
>DDYO01000261.1 GCA_002348045.1 Anaerolineales bacterium UBA2232 | reverse complement strand
ATGTATCACGACCAGGGGCACATTCCTTGCAAGGTGGATGGTTTTATCTACGATCATCAGACGGGCAAGTGGACGATGACCGGCGTAAACGTGACCCTGGGGCTGCCCATCATTCGCACGTCGGTCGATCACGGTACTGCCTTCGGAAAGGCAGGCAAGGGGACAGCCGACGCGCTGAGTCTCATTGAGGCAACCAAGCTTGCTATCGACCTGGCTGTGGGAGGCGCTGCCTGATCGGGGCTGCCACAGTCGACGAGGTCGCAAATATCACCACGGCTACCCTCAAATGAACCGGAGACCTCATGGCTGGAAGCGGGAAATCTTGAGTGGGATCCATGTGGTCTGAGGTTGGGTAGGGGGTCTACATAACTTGATACCAAAGACCGCATGGATGCCCAAATGGCCTATCCATGCGGTCTCTAGTCGGGGCGAGAGGATTTGAACCTCCGACCTCACGGACCCGAACTATCGATCAAATCTGCCGTACCGGAGACCTCACGGCTAGGCTCTGCGCAATCCATTGTGGTCTGCGGTAGGGCTATCCACGGGGTCTCGGGTTCTGGAACCCCCAATCTCCGGGATTGAGCAATTTCCAACGCAAACAAGAACATCGGGTGTGGCCAATGCTTTCGGGACAGTCCGTCCAGCGAACTTGGCTGACCACAAGAGCAGTATACCTCATTTTGTGGAAGGTGAGCGCACCGATGTGGTGTGTTGAATTGACGTTTGAGGAGTGCTGAGGTTTTTTGGTGCGGGGTGAGGAAGGAGCAGGGTAAGGTGGATCATGTCCGGCCCGGATTTCGCAGCGACCTCCGCCGGGCGCTGCCTACGATGGCGCGAACGGTCTCCAGGGCTTGCTCGCGGATCGGGCTATCGGGCAGAAGCTCCCGCGTATGCACTACATCGTCGATACTGCCGAGAGGGCGAAGGGGCGGAATTGGCGATGAATTCCGTTGTCGACTGATCCCCACCCCACCGGTTGTCAAGGCTAGTACGTGCGGAGCACTACCGGCAAGTAGATCCTCCCCTTGCCGGGATCACCTCCCTCTACGGTGATGGCCACCGTTGCCGACCGGGTGGCACCCTGGCTGTCTGTGGCCTGCAAAGTCAGCGTGTGCGGACCTGGCGCAAGTTTCACGTCCCATACCGCATCGCCTGTGCCCAGCGGACCGTCCTGGTCCGATGCCCAAGCCAGTGAGGTTCCCTCCAGTTGACCATCTTCCAGGTCATAGCCATAGCCGTGTAAGGTCAGCGGTGTGGCTACCACGGCTCCGTCCACCGGGTGGAGGATGCCCACCAGGGGCGCCTTGTTGGCGACCTGGAAACCGGAATCTGATGCATCGCTGGCATTGTGCCAACCATCGCTGACATCGATCTTTACCCGGCAGGCCGCGCCGCCCGGCAGATCCGACAGGTCAAGCTCGTAGCTGTTCGTGCCGGTGAGGTTGAGTGCAAAGGGCAGCCACGACGCCCCATCGTCGTGGCTGTACGACAGGATCAAGGCCAGCTCGTCGTCATCGTCGTCCTGGGCCGCCCACTGAACGCTGATCTTGCCACCCTTCAACCCGCCGGAATTGGGGGAGAGCAAGGTCACCTGCGGCGCATGGGCGCTGGCTACGGCCTCGCCCAGGACCACGGCCCCTTGCCGGAGCACCACTCTGCTGGCCATCGGATCCAGTGGCAGAGTTGTGAGAAAGGAATCCACCTCCATCTCGACCCCTGCCTCGTAATGGTAGAACGTCAGGTCGAAACAGCGGCTGTGCAGCACGGTCTGCGCGGCATCCCTTACTTCCAGGCAGTAGTCGCTGCCCTCCACGGGAGTGAGGGCTGGCTGGTCAGCCGAGAGCTGCCAGAAGGGATCAAAGGTCACGGCGCCGGCGGTCTCCACCAGGCCACCAATCAGGAGATAGGGGCCGTTGGCTACCTGACTCAGACTGCCTTCGGCAGGAACCGGTACGGGCGGCTGGGGCGCGCCGTTTGCCTGAAACAGTTTCTTGTAGTAATACGGTGATAGCCACCAGCGGGGCTGGCAGTAGGTCATCAGTTCAGCAGTCACGGGCAGGATAATGGCATTCTCGAACGCATCGAAGCCAAATTCCTGGATGGTGGGGTTGGCGTATGGCCAGTCGAGGGGTGGGGTTTCAGGCGGACCAGGATGGCTGGCAAGGCAGCAATCGAGCCGTTGCGCGGGCAGGCAGGGATGATACAGGCCCAGATTGTGGCCCACCTCGTGGGCCATGCGGTCTCCAGCGTTGTTACATACGTAGGATGCCAGCCCCTTGCCTCCCATCCAACGAGGATCGGATGAGCTGAAGGTGATGTCGCCCCCGCTCGCACAATCTGCCGGGAATACGCCGACGATCTGGTCTATGCCCTCGCCGGGCTCGAAACCCGTGGTGTTATGGATCGACCACAAGTACGTGAGATCCCTCTCCAGTGCCTCGCTTCGTTCCCGCTCGCTCCCACTGCCTTTCATCATGAAGGGCCAATACATGGATGGGAGCAAGCTAACCCTGACCTGAGAAACGGGAAAGGCCTTGTGCATAAACTGGACCAGGATGGGCAGGTCCTCCGTCACAGGCATCCGCGGCGCGACATCTGGCAGCGGCTGGTACTCGATCGGTACCAGGCCGATGTGCAACGTCTTCCGTTTGGTAAAGGCCAACGTATAGGTCATGTGGTTGTTGTCATAGTTGGCTTCCTCGATGGTCCCTCCGGGGTTCAGGGTCACCTCCAGGTGCAGCGTGCCCGACAGCCAGTCGCTGTCGAGGCGGACCGTTAGCCCTTCGTCGGTTGCGGCACGCGCCCAGTCCCAGTTGACGATCGGCCGGGCTGTCAGCGCCGCCTGCCTGCTCTCCAGTAGCGAGCCATTGCGGCTGACCTTGAGCTCTACCGGCACGCCGGTTACTTCAGGCGCCATGCCGCTGTCGGCATAGATGCGCAACAGGGTGGGCTTGCCCTCCACCAGCGGCACGCTGTTGTTGAGATCCTGGATCGACTGCACCGCCTCTAACCCTGCGATGCTCAGGTCGGCCTCCGAGCAGTGGTGGCTATTCAGCCATCCTGTGAATTCCACCACACTGGGGTGAAGCACCG
>DDYO01000011.1 GCA_002348045.1 Anaerolineales bacterium UBA2232 | reverse complement strand
TCTCCGGTCAGGCAAGCCAGATGTATGCCCTCGAAATCCAGTTGCTGCTGCTCGCGATAGCACATGAAGTGCTCGAGACGAAGCCTACTCGGTATCATGGGGCTCCCTCACCCGGGAGACTTTCATCAAGCGATTTTTGGCGCCCTTCGAAGCGGTCCAACTCTGCCCTCGCTGCTTCGATATCTGCATGACGCAGATCTGCCTTCACTTGGCCGGCGCGGAGCGCCTCGTCCAGATCGATTCCTGTTTGGTTGGCCAGTTTGAAGACAAAGACCAGCAGATCGGATAGCTCCTCGCGCATCGCCAGCCGCAGACCATCAACATCAGGGCCTGGCTTGTACCCCTCCCACTGCAATACGAGCCTGGCCACCTCGCCCATCTCTTCCAGGGCGTGAATCAGCGTGTGAGCGGGTGAGACTCGATCCCAATGGCGTGCCCGGTCCCATCCAGCCAGCCAACTCTGGTACTCACGGATCTCCATGATTCCTCTCTACAGATCTTCGTCTACTATCGCGGCGACTGTGCCAATTTCCGGGCGCCAGATCTCGCCCCACCAGCGCGCAGTCATCACCTTTGACCTTCTGATCCGGTGCGGTATGCCAGGCTCAAGCCCCGCCGCAGACGGTCTATGAATGTGGCTGATTTAACTCCCCTCTCGAGGTGATGGACCATGTACTGCACCATGATCGACTCCACAGCACCAATCAGCGGTGCGTTGAGCCTCAAGGGAGCCACATCCCGCCAAGGCCTGCTTTGCAGGAACCGCAAGATCTTCAGCACCGACAGCGGCAGAACGACGCTGCCAGCTTGTTGTGCGCCATGCTTGGGGCAGAGTGCCCCACCCATTTCGCTGCTGAAGAAGTTGGCCTCCGGCCGCAACAATTCATGACAAGCGACACAGCGGAAGAGCTGAGGCTGAAAGCCCACCGCGGCCAGGAGGTGTAGTTCGTAGTAGTGGACAGCAATAGGAGGGTTCTCATCACGGTCGATCCTGCCTAAGACGTCCAGCAGGAGGTCGAATACAACAGTGTTGGGATCCGCATCTTGGGTGAAAGCGTCGGCCAGCTCGGCAACGTAATAGCCCCAGGCGCTTCTCATCAGATCCTCACGCAGGGCTCGATGAGGCTCGAGGGTCTCAGCCTGAGTGATCACGTCGAGAGACTTGCCGCGCGCGATCAGGAGGTCAACATGAGTGAACGGCTCAATATGTCCTGCCTTGCGACTGGCCGGTCTCCTGACACCCTTAGCGAGCAGCGTTATCTTTCCCTGTTCACGAGAGAAGACCGTGAGGAGCCGATCCGCCTCACCGAGTTCTCGCCGCTTGAGGACGATGGCAGAACTCCGGTACAGACGCTGACGACGATCTTGCTCGGAGCTCACGCCCGCAGGTACCTTTCACCAAAACATTGGGGTAAGGAAAAGGAGTCCAGATTCCTGTCGCGCTACGCGGCCTCCAGATCGCCCGGGCCGAACGCATCGGGCAGCAGTTGTCTCACTGAGTACTCCTTCCATGACCCGTTTGCATCAGCAACCACCACCCGCATGTTCGGACTAAATTCGGCGAGGACTTGTCGGCAGGCGCCACACGGCGTCACACCCCCCTCAGAGACTACGGCGATAATCGCAAAGTCCCGTTGTCCGTCAGAAACCGCGCAGGCAACAGCATTTCTCTCTGCACACAGAGTCAGGCCGTATGAGGCGTTCTCCACGTTGCAGGCAGTGTAGATTCGTCCATCTGCAGCCAGAAGGGCGGCGCCCACAGGGAAGCCCGAGTATGGCACGTATGCTGACGTGCGAACTGCTGCCGCTCGCGCAATCAAATCACCAATCATCTGTTCCCCCGTGCTCCGCGCTCCTGTCAGTGGCGCCGTCATCGGTCCGCCTCCATTTCGGGTGAGCCGCCATCGCGATCATGTTGTCCTGCGCCAACCCCCTCCGCACCACCGACAGATCGGTCATCCCCTCGCCCGGCCCTAACCTGTTTGATCCGCCGTCCGGCCACGGACATCACCTCAAACACGGTCTCGGCATAGACGATTCGATCACCCACGGCAGGGACCTTGCCAAGCTGGCTGTAGATGAATCCGCCCAACGTATCTCCGCCTTCCTCCGGCAGATCGAGATGCAGCAGTTTGCCTACCTCATCCAGATCGACTCGTGCATCGAACAAGAATCCGGATTCGCCGAGTTCTTCGACCGTAGGCTCCTCGGCATCGAATTCGTCCTGAATCTCGCCAACTATCTCTTCGAGCAGGTCCTCGATAGTAACCACGCCCGCCGTGCCACCATATTCGTCGACCACCACTGCCATGTGGACCCTGCGCTGTTGCAGTTCCTGAAGAAGTTCGTCCACCTTCTTGGATTCTGGGATGAAGTAGGCTGTGCGGAGGATTTTGCCAAGAGGGACGTCTGTGCGCCCGTCCCGCAGATACCGCAGCAGGTCCTTGGCATACAGGATGCCGACCACGTTATCGACCGAATCACGGTAGACCGGAATGCGCGAGTGGCCCGCCTTGAGTATCAGGTCCAGTGCCTCATTCATCGAGGCATCCAGCGGGACTGCCACCACATCCATGCGCGGCACCATCACCTCGCGCACGAGAGTCTCGCCGAATTCGAAGATCGACGCGATCATCTCTTTCTCTTCATCTTCGATGACCGTCTCCTCATCGGTGAAGCTCAGGAGAAAGCGAAGCCCATCTTCGCTCAAGAAGATGCTCTCAGTCGTGGCACCATCAGCGACCGCCTCCTGGCCGATACGGCGCATGATCGCCGTGATAGGAGAGAGCAGTATGGCTAGAGTCTGGACCACCGGCGCCACGCGCAACGCGCTGGCATGTCGTCGACCAGTGACAAGGGAACGCGCCAGCAACTGCGCGAAAATCAGGAGAAGCCCCACTACGATCAGAAGAGGGACGAGCCAGCCGGGGCCAAATTGGCGGGGGGCGATCAGAACCGTAGCCGTAACGGCAGCCACGACCCCCGTCAACTTGAGAATTTGCAGCGTGGTAAGAAATCGCACCGGATCGGAAAGCAGTTCCTCGGCAATCTGGGCTCGCCTCGCGCCAAGCCCCTCAGCAGCCCCGCGCACCTGAAGTCTGCTGACCGATGATAGCGCCATCTCGGCACCCGCCGCGAAGGCGGAGGCGACCACGCCGGCTAGCAAAACCAGGCCCAGCAACCAGCTTCCCGAATCCACTACTGTTGCTCCTATCTACCCTCGCGCTTCAGTGCGAGAGCGGGTGGCCAGGCACATCCTCCCTGGCTCCTGCCTTTCAGAAAGGCTCTACCTCAGGAAACGCCTGCAGCTCTCGACGGAAGATCTCCCGATACGCGTTGGCGTCGGCTTCGCTGGCGCCTTCAAAGCGCAGGCTGAGCACCGACTCCGTGTTCGATGCACGTAGGAGCCCCCAGCCTTGCTCAAACTTGACCCGTACACCATCCACATCATTCACATCGTAGCGACGTGCCAGAGCTTCTTTGACTGCGTTCACCACCATCGCCTTGCGCTCGTCCGGGCAGTGCGGCCGGTACTCGGGCGTGGAATAGAGCGTTGGGACATCTGCCATGAGCGCAGAGAGGGAGCGACCAGAACCGGCCACAAGTGCGGCGGTGCGCAAAGAGGCATAGATGCCGTCGTCGAACCCATAGTATCCGTCGGAAAAGAACATGTGCCCGCTCATTTCCACTCCGAGAACTGCGCCGGTCTCATGGAGTTTGGCCTTAATGAGCGAATGACCCGACTTCCAGACGATGGCCTCGCCGCCCGCCAGCTGGATTGCATCCACCAAGACTTGGGAGCATAGTACGTCCAACACGAACTTGGCGCCCGGTCGGCGAGAGAGAATCTCCCGTGCCAAGAGCACTGCGATCCGATCCGCCGCTACGTGCTTCCCGAGATCGTCTACAACTCCGACGCGGTCTGCATCGCCGTCATACGCGAAGCCAACGTCTGCCCCGTCGCTCAGGACCATGGCCGCCAGATCTGCCAGGTTCCTGGGCGACTGAGGGTCTGGCAGGTGATTGGGATAGGCGCTGTCAGGGTCGCAGAAAAGCGGGCTGACTACGTAACCCTGTGAGCGAAAGGCCACAGGCGCAAACGGGCCGGCAGCGCCGTTGCCTGCGTCCAAGACCACTCTCAGCTGGCGACCCGGCCGAGGCGTCAGCTTCAACGTTTCGAGATATGCAGTGACCGCCTGATCTTCCGAACGCACGCTTCCCTGTCCTGCACAAAGCCGACCTGTGGAGATCCGGTCGTAGAGGTCAACGATATCCTGCCCAACCAGCGTACGGGCGCCGATACATAATTTGAACCCGTTGTACCGGGGGCCGAGATGACTAGCCGTCACCATAACCCCCGGAATGTTGCCTTTCGTCACTGCGGCGTAGTACACGATAGGGGTCGCGACTTGGCCGATATCTGCAACGCGACAACCAGCTTCTACCAAACCGTCGATCAGGGAGGCAGCTAGCTCAGGCGAGCTCTCGCGGTTGTCGCGGCCTACAACGA
>DDYO01000201.1 GCA_002348045.1 Anaerolineales bacterium UBA2232 | reverse complement strand
TTGGGATGTCAACGCGACATCCCAAGGCACGGCGCTTCACTCTGCCAACAGGGGCCAGCATCACCTGTGGACTCGGCGCGTCTCGTTGCAGGCCGAGGAGGCTCACGGGCCTCCCGGCAAGACGGAGATGGCCGGGAGGCAATCCCTAGGCGGGAGGATACGGGGTCGTTCCGAAGCGGGTGAGCGCAACGGCCCCGAGGCCTGCACTCAGCACCGTTAGCGCCATCAACCAGCCGATGCAGGGCACGGCTGTGAGCAGGCTAACGGTCAACACGCCTGCCATCACCTCGACAGCATAGTGGGGTACCGGTACATTCAGGGTGGACAGTATCCGTCGCCCAATGCCGATGCTCACAACAAGCCAGCCAAATAGCCCGGCCGTAGCGGCGATCAGGCCGACGACTGCGGCAATGGGGATGCCCAGGCAAATGATGACCAGCAGGGGTAGCACGATGGCCAGTGCCAGAAGGGTGAGCAATCCTACACCGGCTGAGGGTATTGCCGCGCGCATGATCGACTCTTGCACCATCGCGACCTGGCGTGGCAGAAAGTACAGCAGGAGTACGCCCGCGACGATGAGGGCGGCATTCGTCATCATCCATTGCAGAAGGCTGCCCAAGAGGCGCAGCATCCCGCCTTCGCTGGAGGGAACCAGTGGATTCCAGCGTCCAGGAACGATGGGTGTCGACCAGCGAAGAGCATCCTGAACCTGGCCGCGCACGGTTGCCCCGGGATCACGGTCGAACCCTGATGCCGCAATCGCCAGGTCTCCCTCAATCACCGCCTGGGGACGCAGGTGCAAGCGGCCGATGACCACAACCACATTGCCGTCCACTTGTCCGTTGATCGTGCCTTCTCCGGCTATGACGACAACATCGCCCCTGATCCGCCCCCCCTGGCGCAGCTCCAGGGTGCCCCCGAAGACCACCACATCGTGCGGTAGGTCCTCACCGGAGCCAACCAGGAGCGAGCCGCCGGGCAGCACCACCTGACCCTGTCCATCGTCTGCTCCAACCGGTGCTGCCAGAGTTAGGAAGAGCAACCCGGCCAGAACGGCCTGAACCCATTTGATGCTCATGACGTCCTCCGAGCTAGATGTACAACCACGATGGCATTCTGCGCCGCAACACGATCTGCCACCAGGAGACGACGATGATGCAGGCAAGAGCCGTGTATACTACGATGAGGTAACCGAACGGTCCGGCGCAGAGGGCGACGAGGACGGTGCGCAGCGCACCGGCCAACGCCCAACCCCATTGAGCTGTGCCTCTCACAACCTGCACGATGGCCTGGAGCAAGGTAATCCGCACCATCGTTGGCCAGGCAACGCTGCCGATCGATAGCACTGCCAACCAGGCTAGGGCCCAGACGCCCAACGACGTCGCACAAAGCCTGAACAAGCTCCACATCCGGCTGTGGAAAACTGCCCGCGTTTCAATCCGAGCGATAACCCGTTGCCCGAACCCTGGTGTCGGTCCGGCCAATGGCGCCGAGGCGAGCAGTGCTTCAATGGACTGCAGAGCTTGCCATTGCGCAAGACATGTGTCGCATTGCGACACATGAGCCTGCCACGCCGCATCATCAACGATCCTGCTATCGCCATCCAAGTGCCGATTCATCCACTCGATGCATTCAGAGCAATGCATTGTCCGTCCTTCTTCCTTTTGCTGGCTCAGTGCGCCCCAAGGGCGCTGCGCCCGCATCTGTGCTGTGGCCCAAGAGCTGCCGCGCCAGGGCCGAGCGTGCCCGGTGGAGCCTGGACTTGACCGCGCTCTCGGTAGTTCCAGTAATGTCTGCGATCTCGACATAGGACAGGTCCTGCCAATAACGAAGGGCAACCACCAGCCGATCATCAACGTTGAGCGACTGCATGAGATGGTGGACCTGGTCACGAGACTCCTTTTGAACAACAACCTGCTCTGGCGATGCCGACTCAGGTGCCAGCGGCTGCCAAGGCAAGAGGTCCTCCAGAGGGATCAAGTCCAAACGCTTGCGCCGCAAGCGATCGATGCAGTGATGGGAAGCAACGGTCAGTATCCACGAGGATAGCTTGCGCAGCGGGTCATAGGTCTTCAAGTTCACGTATACGCGGACGAAGGTTTCCTGGGCTGCATCTTCAGCCTCGGATGCAGTGCCCAGCATGCGGAAGCACAGGTTGTAGACCGGGTTTTGGTACGCATGGACCAACTGGGCAAACGCCTGTTGGTCACCCTGCAGTGCCGCAGCTACCCACTGCCGTTCTTGGTCCACTCATCGCTCCTCTTCAAACTCCTATACGGATTGTAGTGCCGAAGGTTGCGCGCCGCCAATGAGTCTTCGGGATGACCTCTCCTCTCGGCTGTTCTGCGCTATAATGGGCTCAGGCCTTGAGGGAGAAGGTCAGGCGTGCTTGGAGGAGGGCGCATTGGGCGAGACGAGCTATGTCGCCATCGAAGGTCCGATCGGGGTTGGCAAGACGACGTTGGCGCGGCTGCTGCACAAGGAGCTTGATGCCGAACTGCTTCTGGAGGTCTTTGAGGAAAATCCGTTTCTCAGCAGTTTCTATGAGGACCGCGCCAAGTATGCTTTTCAAACACAGATCTTTTTCCTGCTGAGCCGCTATCGGCAACAGCACCAGGTAGTCAATCACGCTCTGCAGCATGGGTCTTTGGTGAGCGATTATGCCTTTGCCAAGGACAGGTTGTTTGCTCGCCTGAATCTCTCGGGCGACGAGCTGGCCGTATATGAGGCTCTCCACGGTTTGCTGTCGGAAAAGATCGCCCTCCCCGATTTGGTGGTCTACCTGCGCGCCGACCTGGATGTACTGCTGGACCGCATCGCCATCCGCGATCGGACCTATGAGAGAACTATGTCCAGGGAGTACATGGCCAGCCTTGCGGAGGCCTACGATGCCTTCTTTTCGACCTACACTCAGGCTCCCGTGCTCACCGTTGACACCAACAACCTGGACATCGTCCGCAAGTCAGACGACCTGCAGCGGGTCGTGGGCCGTATCCGCGATACCCTGGATGCCGCCGGCGTTTCCCACCTGCCTCTGGAGACCCCGGCTCAGGAGTTCAGTCAAACGGTGATTCGTGGGCGACGGCGCCGATTGAGCGACCTGCAACAATGGTGCCATCTGGCTGACCAGGAGAACGGCGCGCGCTCAGATCCCTATCACGACTATGTCGCCCTGCAAGCCATTCTGGGGAGCGTGGCTGGTGACTTGGGGAGGCTGCGTCACGAGGAGGACCAGGGGCTCGACAAGGCGGGCAACCGCGAAGAGGCACGTATGCGTGCCTTGCACGCTCACAGACCCACGCTGGACGGGCGTCTGGCTGATTGTCTGGTGGCCATGTTTCGTCTGGCGAGCGGGCTGGAAGTGCACCTGGAAGATGCATACCTGGCCCGCATGCGAGAGGTAGGCTGGGCGGAACGATTCTAGGGGAGGGCGAGGTGGACAAGCTGATCATCGTGGCGGGCAACATCGGCGTGGGCAAGTCCACGCTGACGGCCATGCTGAGCAAGGCGCTGGGTTGGCAGCCTTTGTACGAAGCCGTTGACGAAAACCCCTATTTGTCCGATTTCTACCGCGATATGCGCCCATGGAGCTTTCATTCCCAGGTCTTTTTCCTGTCTCGTCGGCTGCGCCAGTACCAGTACATCGCCGAGATGAACGGGGTGGTGGTCCAGGATCGCAGCGTTTACGAGGACGCCGAGATATTCGCCGAGAACCTGTATCGACAAGGTCACATGAGCGACCGGGACCACGGGACCTACCGTGGCCTCTACGAAGCTATCGCGACGTTCTTGCCCCACCCGGACCTGGTGGTCTATCTGCGAGCGTCGGTACCCACGCTGGTGGACCGTATCCATCGGCGTGGTCGGGACTTTGAGCGTGGCATGTCGAGGGATTACTTGCAGTTTCTCAATGCGCTGTACGAGGAGTGGATTGAGCGTTTCGCCCTGGGACCGGTTTTGACGGTGCCCGCCGACAACCTGGACTTTGTGCGTAACAACGGCCACATGGAACTGATCATTGCCAGGATACTGGACAAGCTGCAGGGCAAAGAAACGGTGAGCTTCGAGTCGCCAGGTGTAGCATGACCGGGCTGAAGTCGGCCGCTGGCAGCAACTGAACCGCTAGGGCGCATGGAATGAGATCGCTTGTTCCGGCTAGGACAAGGAGTGGATCACCATATGGTTCTGTCGAGTGTCATAGAGGCCATAGCTGGGCTTGCCAAGGCGTCCCATGATCTCTCCGGGATTGGCCCACAAGGTGGAGCCGATGACCTCAACGTGGGCACGGTGGGTGTGTCCGCTAAAGACAGCGTCATGTTGACCTGATCTGGCCAGCGCTTCGCCAACCTCGGGATAATGGGCAATCGCCAGCCGTCGACCGTCCAGCTCCAGCTTGGCAACCGGCTGGTGCAGGGTAAAGTTGCTGGTTCGTCCAGCGGTCGAGAGTAGCAGGTAGATGTCGCCATCGTTATTGCCAAAGACGGCATGGATCGGCTTGGGGAAGCCGTCGGCCATCATCTTGAGGGTGAAGGGCGCGCAGAAATCCCCACAAAAGATAGCGGCATCG
>DDYO01000101.1 GCA_002348045.1 Anaerolineales bacterium UBA2232 | reverse complement strand
TGAGCGATCCGGCCGTCGCGGCGCAGCGCCAGCAGGTCCGCCAGCAGGGGCTGATCGCGGGCCTCATCACCTTGCCGTTCCGGTTCTTCGGCGTGCTGTGCGGTTCGCTTCTCCTGTGCATCGTGATCGAGTGCGTCGGGATGCACTTCTTCTGGCCCGAGGAAAGCTGGCGCCACGCCCAGGGCATGCTCAACCACGAGCTGGCCCTGGTGTCTGAGAGCTTCACGCGCAGCGTACTGGTGCAGGAACCAGGACGCGCCACCCTGCATCTCGTTGAGCTGGCCTACGACTGGTTGTTCGTGAAAAGCGGGTTGCTCGACTGGATACGCGATGCCGCCACGCAGGCCAGCGCCGGCGCCCGCAGCAAGACCCATGACTTCCGGTACTACTTGGGCATGGTCTATGTGCATATGGAGAGCTACCTGATCGCCTCGGCCTACACCGTGCTCGTATTTCTCGTGAGGCTGCTGGTGCTGACGCTGACCTTGCCGCTGTTCCTGATGGCCGCCTTCGTCGGCCTGGTGGATGGGCTGGTGCGGCGCGACGTGCGCAGCTTCGGAGCTGGGCGCGAATCAGGGTTCGTCTACCACCGTGCGAAAGCCAGCCTGATGCCGCTGGCTATCCTGCCGTGGGTGACTTACTTGGCACTGCCGGTGAGCGTCCATCCGCTGCTGATCCTGCTGCCTAGTGCAGTATTGCTGGGGGCTGCGGTGGACATCGCGGCGGGAACGTTCAAGAAATATTTATAGCGCATGCCTTGTATCTGATGAGGGCTGTATTGGGTTAATATTCCCTACTTTACTGACCAGTTTTCGCCCTGATGGGTACTTCATGAAGATTCATTTCGGTACAAAAAAAGTACAGAAAATGGGACGAATTGCCCTCACTGAAGCGTTGCTACGCAATGCCGGCATCCAGGAGGGTGATTCAGTGGATCTGTATTTCGACGCTACCACAAAGGCCATCATCGTCGAACGCTCTCCATCGGCAGAGGCCGCTGAGGCTTCTATCGGCGCGAAACGCACCAAGAACAAGACCAAGGCACCATGACAGTCACCGATCGCTTTTCCGGACACGAGTCCTTCGTCTGCCGATATGGCTGGTTACCAAAGGCCTACCAGGCGGTCTCTGTCGAGCCCGGCCTTTTGAAGGATGAAGAGCGGGCAATGCACGCTCTGGGTATCGGTCGCAACATGCTGAAGTCGCTGCAATTCTGGTGCGAGGCCACGGGCATTCTTGTGTCCGTGACGGGTCATGGGCACCAACCTGGTCCCGTCGGACGCAAGCTGCTCGACCCCAAGCACGGGTGGGACCAGCATCTGGAGTCTCTTGAGTCGCTGTGGTTGTTGCATTGGCGTCTATGTACTCGTGCGGCGCTGGCAGCCTGGTCAGAAGTGTTTGGTGAGGGGCGACTGGTGCGCTTCGACCGTCAGCGGCTGGTCGCGGCACTGGCCCAACGCGCCGAAGGTTCAGCCAGGCCGCTCGCCGCCAGCACGCTGGAGCAGCATGCAGCCATCTTTCTCCAAAGTTACTACCAAGCCGAGCGTAGTGGCGACGACACCTCTTGGTGCCCGCTGCAGGATCTTGCATTGCTGCGCGCCGCCAAGGAAGAAGATGGACGTATCGTCTTTAACACCGATCTTCGCGCGCCAATCGGTTTGAGCCTGCGCGTGTTTGCTATTGCGTTAGTGGAGTTTGTAGCTTCGTCCGAACAAGGCTCGTCATCTGTGGATTTCCATCGTCTGCTCAAGGGGGTGAACAGCCCCGGGGTCGTCTTCCGCTTAGATGAACACCAGTTGCGCGCTTTCGTGGAGAACGTGGCACAAGGCCCCTTGCGCGATGCCGTGCGTTTCGTCGACACCTCCGACACGCAAAGCGTTGTACTTCACCGCGACCGCGTCGATCCGTACTACCTACTGGATGCACACGAGGAGGCTCCCATCCATGCTTAAACGAATCATCGATGGACTGGAGCTGAACGCGCACCACACCCGCTCAATCTCGCTGAGCCGCGACCTTCACGACGATACGACCATCGCCAGCTACCTGCCTACGCCCAATGCCGTCCAGGCGCTCAAGCAGATCGGTACGGCGCTTGCGGAGTGTCGGTCTCAGCGTGCCTGGAAAGTGGTTGGTCCGTACGGAAGCGGCAAGTCGGCGCTGGGGATTGTGCTTGCCCAATTGCTCGCTGGTCGTGACACTCATCCTGCGGCCTCGGAAATGCTGCGGGAAGCCTCCGCGTCTGTCGCCGACCTATTCGCAAGTTCCAAGCGTTTCGCGCTCGCGATCGTGGGAGCGCGGCTGTCCATCGGATTAGCGCTGGAAGCGGAAGTCCATCGCGCTCTGGAAGGCTGGCACCAAGGCAAAGGGGCAAACGCCCTGAAGCGCCATCTGAGCGAGCCGGGCCTCTACAAGGGGCGCCCCATCAACGCGGTTGCCGGGGAACTGATGCGCGATTTCGCGTCTGTCGCTCGAGCACAGGGTTTCTCTGGCACGTTGCTCCTGGTTGATGAAGTGGGCAAGTTCGTCGAGCACGCCGCGATGCACCCAGAAGCAGGGGACCTGATCGCACTTCAACAACTGGCTGAGGAAGCATGCCGGCAAGGGGACGATTCTCTCGCGATGGTTGTGCTTCAGCACCAGCACTTCGCGAGCTACGCGGCAGGCATTGGCCGCGCTCTGGGGGACGAATGGCACAAGGTCGCGTCGCGCTTCGAGGAGATACCCTTCGACGAGCCCGTCGAGCGCTACGTCCACTTCGCGACCCATGCGCTAGGCACTAAGCCGGCGCTGCACCGCGATTCCAAACTCGTGGGTGCCGCACGGTCTCTATTCGCAACGGCGCTGGAGCAATCCATCCTTCGGGCGCCAACCCCCGCTGACCGTCGTCTGTTCCAGCATCCCGAGAAACTTTACCCCCTCCATCCGCTGACGCTGGCTTCGCTGGCCGTCGTCTCCAAACGCTATGGTCAGAGCGAGCGCTCATTCCATGCCTTCCTCAACAGCAACGAGCCGGCGGGGCTTCGGGACTTTGCGCAAGTCACCTCCGTAGAGGGATACCCCTGGTATCGCCTGGCTCAGGTGTTCGACTATCTGGCTTCGGGGAATGGGCTACGCTTTCGCGATCTCGCTGCAGAGCGTCGTTGGGCATTTGCACTCGTCAGCATTGAGAGGCAGGCGAAAGACGCGGACGCTCTGGTGGCACTCAAGACCATCGCCGTGTTGGAGTTGGTGCAGGCACCCCTCGCGCTACGCATTACTCCGGAGTTGGTCGCATTCGCGCTCGGCAACCTCTCAGTCTCTGAGACACGGACGCTACTTGACCGCCTGGTGGACCAAGGCTTGCTGATCTGCCGCCACAGCCGTTCCGAATACGGATTCGCTGTATCAGATGCCATTAACATCGAAGCGCTCTACGAGCAAGCGGCGCAGGCGGGCGACGACGAGCTTACTGTGCGTGGTGCTTCGCACGCGCTTGGGAATCGGTTGGTTGTGGCCAACAAGCACTATGACCGCCGGGGAACGATCCGCACACTAGCCATTGATGTCGGAACAGTCACCGCGTGGCCCCATGCAGGCGCCAACAGAAGTGATTCAGACGGGCAACCTGACGGCTGGCTCCGCTTAATCCTGGTGACGGCAGACTCACGGGAAGAGCGACAAGTCCTGGACCGCGTACGCGACGCGGACGATCCGCTCAGCGTGCACTGCTGCCTGTCGCTGTCCGCTCGGGGGCGGGCGGCGCTCGCAGAGTTGGCGATCTGGCTGGCGGTGCAGCGCGAGGTAGCGGCCAAGCGGCTCGATCCCTGGACCAGCCAGTACGTCGAGAGCCGCCTCCATCAGGCCAAAGAGGATGTCGATGCACTCGTGTTGTCCGCATTGGCGTCTAATCCGGGGCGCATTGGCCCAGTGTATTGGCACCAGGGTAAGGCTGTGCCGGACAGCGAGTCGATGAACGTCGGCCAGGTGGCATCTTGGATGTTCGAGAAGGTCTTCCACCGTGCTCCGCGCATCATCAACGAGCTGATCAACAAGGATCGCCCCGCTTCCGCTATCGTCCTTGCGCGTCAGCGGTTGCTTGACGCTCTGCTGGCTGGTTCCGGTGGAGCCACACTCTTTCGCGACAACGAGTACCCGCCCGAGCGGCTAATCCACGCCACGCTGTTGCGCGACACGGGCATATGGCAGGCCGACGGCAACGACTGCGAGCTCGTTGAACCCAAGCTTGGGGCTCGCGTCGACATCTGCGCACTCTGGACTGAGATTTCGCTCGTCCTGACGAGAGACGAGGCACCCACGTTCGAGCAAGTGCTTCAGGAGCTTGCAGCTCCGCCGTTTGGTGTACGCAATGGTCCAGCCAGCGTATGGGTCACGCTTTACCTGATGATCCATCGCAGTCGCTGCGCAGTCTTCGAGCGGGGCACACTGGTGCTGGAACTCACGAGCGAGCACCTTCAGCGCATGCATCGGAATCCGCACACGTTCACGTTGCGCGAACTCCCGCAGGCGCAGGGCGGCCACAATTTGTTGCGTGACTACGGCGCTGTGCTTGCCTCGCTTGGGGCCGTGCCCAGCGGCGAAGCGACATATCTGGAGCTAGCTCGGGCCCTGTACCGCTGGTTCGGACGGCTGTCGGATTTCACTCAACAGACAGGACGAGTCAGCAAGGATGCCGCACTGGTTCGCTCGGCTTTGCGCAAAGCGCAGGATCCGATCCAGTTGCTGACCTCGACGCTGCCTAAAGTGTATGCCCAGAGCAAGGGGAAACGCCCCTTTCAAGAATGGCTGTCTGCGGCGCTGGTTGATCTGGGCATGAGCCAACGCAAGCTGCAGGATGTTGTGGTCACAGAGCTGGGGCAAGCGTTTGAGATGATCGGCCCGCTTGGCAAGATCCGCAGCCAGTTGCAGTCCGAATGCTCTGGTACCGCTACCGGATTGGCAGACGCCCGACTCAAGAGCTTTATCCTGCGTTGCACGGACTTAACGCTGACGGACGAGAAGTGGCTCGATTCCGTGGCCAGCCTACTCGTCCAGCTCCCTTTGGACGCCTGGACGGACGAGACTGTCGTCAGTTTTGCTCAGGCTGTGACAGACATCTCCGGCCACTACCGACGCTGGCTGCGTCTGGTGATGCAGCGCAAGGGCGCACCGCGCGCTGCCGAACGCTTCATGAGCCTGACGCTCACCAGCGCTAGCGGGCAGGAGTCCGCGTTGCTGGTCGCCACGACCGAGCATTCCACCCGGCTTGCGCACAACCTGTTGGACCTGCTCGCGCAGGAGGCCGGTGCTGACCCACAGACCGCCGCTGCTGCACTGGCGCAGGCACTGCAGAACTTGCAGGTAACGCGTGCACCGACGAATTCCACCGAGGAGAAGCACCATGACAAGCGAGAAGCGGGTTAGACATATTCTCAGCTTGTCTGGCGGGAAGGACAGCGCGGCACTGGCCATTTACCTGCGTGACCGCGTGCCGGAGATGGAATACATCTTCAGCGACACGCGCAAGGAGCTTCCCGAGACCTACGAGTATCTGCAACGCATCTCGAACTACCTCGGCAAGGAAGTGACGCATCTCAATGCAGACGTCGGGTTCGACCACTGGTACGAGATGTACGGCGGCATGATTCCATCCAATCACCGGCGCTGGTGCACGCGGGCCTTGAAGCTCAAGCCTTTCGAGCAATATTGCGGCAACGACGAGGTCGTGAACTACGTTGGATTGCGCGCTGACGAGGACCGCAGCGGCTACATCAGCCACAAGCCGAACATCAAGGCTGTCTATCCGTTCCGCGAAGACGGACTGGTGCTGCGCGACATCGAAGAAATCCTGAGGAATTCCGGCGTCGGCATGCCTCCATACACACGCTGGGGCCGTACCCGCTCGGGATGTTACTTCTGCTTCTACCAGCAGAAGATTGAGTGGGTCCGCCTCAAGGAAACGTATCCGGACTTGTACGACAAGGCCAAGGCGTACGAAAAGCCATACGAGAAGACCGGTAACTTCTTCACGTGGAGCCAGGGGGAAAGCCTGGCAGAGCTGGAGCGGCCGGAACGCATGGAGGAAATCAAGCGCGAGCACGTGATCCGTATCGAGCGCAAGGCCCAGCGCCGCGAAAACGTGACGCTGATGGAGGTCTTCTCCCAAGCGGATTCCGCCGAGGTGCCGGAGGACGATGATGATCAAGGGTGCCTCGTATGTCAGTTGTAGCTGCTGTTGAGCACAGAGCCATCTTGTCGGGAAACTTCCGAGCGTCGAGCGCCCCCCTGTTGATTGGGCGCTCAGCTCTTGCACCGGTAGGTAATTGTCTGTGGGTATAACAGTCAAGGCTCGCGTCCTGCTTGAACTCGGTGCTGAGTTGATCAGCTCCGACCAGATCGCTATCTACGAGTTGGTGAAGAACTCTTTATTAACCCGGCAATCAAATAGCCAAATTACTGAGCGTAGCGAACGTACTCATGGCTGAAATACGACCGCACACGATCCGGCATCGCAGCGATGCGTTCCATGCACGTACGCGCCTTCTCAAGAAGTGCGGCGGCGGTCTTGGCAATCGGCCCGGAGCGTATCGTCGTTTTCAGATCCCGGTTCAGATACTCGTCGGGGTTGAGTTCCGGCGCATACGGCGGCAGGTAAAACAGCTCGATCTTCTCGGTGTTTTCGGCAACCCACTCGCGGACACGGTTGGCGCGGTGCACGCGCAAGTTGTCGACGATCAGGAACACCTTACGCTGCGCATCCTGAATCAGGTCCTTCAAGAACACGATGAAGCGGTCCGCATCAATGGNNGTCGCTGCGGCGTGAAGCCCCACCGTCGAAGGTACTCACCGACGGTGCGGAGGGGCATGTCGATCCCAAAGAGCTGCCTGATGGCGAGCATGACCGCGCGACGATTCCACAGTGCAAACTCGAGTTGCAGTTGGGCGGGGTTCGAGCCGATGATCTTCAAACGCAGTTGCTCCTCTTGAACCAGCGTCAAAGTTCGTCCCGAGCCATGGCGCCGGCCACGTTGCCCGCCCCTGATGACGGCGTCGAGGTCGTCAGCCTGGGCGCGCCGCGCCCATTTCAGAACGGTACCGACATGAACCCCACACACTTCAGCGATGTGCGTCCATGTGTAGCCTTGCTTGCGCAGTACAAATGCTTGGCGACGAATGTGTTC